>JAFXHA010000014.1 GCA_017536635.1 Clostridia bacterium | reverse complement strand
CCGGTGCTGCACAGATGGACGGCGCAATCCTGGTTGTTGCAGGTACTGACGGTCCTCTCCAGCAGACCCGTGAGCACGTTCTGCTCGCTCGTCAGGTTGGCGTTCCCGCAATCGTTGTATTCATGAACAAGACTGACCTCGTTGATGACGAGGAGCTTCTTGACCTCGTAGAGATGGAGATCCGTGATCTTCTTTCTTCCTACGATTTCCCCGGCGACGATACTCCTATCGTTCGCGGATCCGCTCGTGACGCACTTGAGTCTGCTAACACTGACGTAAGCGCACCCGAGTATGCACCTATCCTTGAGCTCATGAACGAAGTAGACGCATTCATTCCTACTCCTGAGCGTCAGGCAGACCTCGACTTCCTTATGCCCGTAGAGGACGTATTCTCCATCTCCGGACGTGGAACCGTTGCAACCGGTAGAGTTGAGCGTGGTACCGTTAAGGTTGGTGACGTTGTTGAGATCGTTGGTCTTTCCGACGAGAGCAAGAACACCACTGTTACCGGAGTTGAGATGTTCCACAAGCTTCTTCCTCAGGCAGAGGCTGGTGACAACATCGGAGCTCTTCTCCGTGGTGTTGCTAAGGACGAGATCGAGCGTGGACAGGTTCTTGCTAAGCCCGGCTCCGTTCATCCTCACACCAAGTTTGTAGGACACGTATACGTTCTTACCGAGAAGGAAGGCGGACGTAAGAAGCCCTTCTTCGCTGGTTACAGACCTCAGTTCTACTTCAGAACAACCGACGTTACCGGTGTAATAGATCTTCCCGCTGACGTTGAGATGTGCCGTCCTGGCGATAACGTTGATATGACTGTTGAGCTTATCACTCCTATCGCTTGTGAGGAGGGACTCCGTTTCGCTATCCGTGAGGGTGGTAGAACCGTTGGTTCCGGTGTCGTTTCCAAGATTCTTGGCTAATTGATAACCTATAATGCGGAGTGTCGCTATGCGACACTCCGCAAAATAAAATCTTTGGGGATTGGTGAAATTCCATACCGGTGGTAAAGCCCACGAACTCGAGAGAGCCGAGCAGGTGAGATTCCTGCGCCGACGGTAAAGTCCGGATGAGAGAAGATTTTTTGTTAAAGACAAAGTCGTAATAACAGAATTATATCTTCTCCCAATCACGAATTATGGGAGAATTTTTTTTATGCAAACAAATATAAACAATAAGGATAAGATCAAACGAATAACCGCGACCGCGATGTTTGCGGCAATTGCATACGCCGGCGTAGTGCTGCTTAAATTTCAGGTCGGAGGATTTCTGACCTTTGACCTAAAGGACGCGCTGATAGCCGTCTGCGGAATGTATTTCGGACCGCTTTACGCGCTTTCGATCGCTATAATAGTACCGTTTCTTGAATTTATTACCATAAGCGGTACGGGCGTTTACGGATTGATAATGAATATTCTGGCATCGGTCGCTTTTTCGCTGACCGCAAGCCTTCTGTATAAATATAAAAGAACCTTTTGGGGAGCGGTAATAGGGCTTCTTGGCGGTGTTTTTGCTGTGGTAGGCATTATGCTCGTGGCAAACCTGCTGATAACACCTTATTATTTACATATGCCGACAGAGACAGTTGCAGGTATGATACCAACGCTTCTTTTGCCGTTCAATGCTGTAAAGGCTGTCATTAACGCCGCACTGACGTTGCTCCTTTATAAGCCGCTCACGACCGCTCTTAAACGCGCGGGCTTCAGAAAGGCAGGCTGGGAGCAGGCGAAAGTGGAGCTTGATGAGGAAGAGAAGAGAAAGAGCAAGATCCGCACGATCATCGTTACCGTCGTAGCCTTGATCATAGTCGCCGTGTCAATATTTGTAATATACAAATTCCTCGGAGGAAAAGTATCCTTCCTTAATGCTTTCAAAGCTAAATAAATACATAAACGCCGCAAGAAATCTTGCGGCGGTGAACTTTATATTGACAATTATTTTAAATTGAAGTATAATAATTACAATAAAGTTTATTTTTTTATGAGAGTATTGTGGAGGTATATATGAAAAAGATAGGCAAGGAAGTGTTGTTTTTGCCTGCAAGCAAGGACAACCCCAGAAACGGAGAAGGAACCTTTGCGCGTCTTCTCGACGGCTCGATCATAGCGGCGTATACTCACTATTACGGCGATGACTGGCAGGATCACGCGACAGCCCGCATCTGTGCAGTATATTCATACGACGAAGGAGAGAGCTGGAGCGAGCCGACTGTACTTCTTGAAAAAGATCCTAACTCGCAAAACATTATGTCTCCATCTCTTATCCGACTTGCTAACGGTGAGCTCGGAATGATATATCTTCGCAAGGAGGTAATGCCCGATAAGGGTATTACGTGTATGCCGATTTTTGTTTCCTCATCCAACGAGGGCAAGACTTGGTCAGATCCCGTTTTCTGTCAGATACCCGAGGGGTATTACTGCGTTATAAACGACGGAGTCACCGTTCTTCAAAGCGGACGCATACTCGTTCCCGCGGCTTATTACGGGCTCCGACATGATGCGTTCCATACCTGCACGCTCGATCTCGATCCTGCTCGCGGAGGTGTTATATATATTGCATATTCGGACGATAACGGCAAAACGTGGGATTTTCTCACCGATCCTATGTATTCTCCTTACAATGACGACGTAGGACTTGCAGAGCCAGGTATTTATGAATATGAGAACGGCAAGCTCTGGATGTACTGTCGTACTGCATACGGCAATCAGTATCAGTCCTTTTCAGAAGACAACGGGATCAATTGGTCAACTCCTGCGCCCAATTTCTTTTTCACCTCTCCCGACTCGCCTATGAGGGTAAAACGCGTGGGCGAGCGTACGCTTGCAGTGTTCAATCCTTGCGGATACAACTGCATAAATCCCAATACGGATAAATGGGGACGTCCCATGCGAACTCCACTTCTTCTTGCGGTAAGCGACGATGACGGTCACTCTTTCGATACCACAGATAAGACTCCCGCGCACGGTGCAATGAAGAATTTTGTAAAAAACAATCTCTACTACATAGAAGACGATTTAAATGACACCTATTGTTATCCCGCCATCATAGACACAAATGACGGATTTCTCATTTCTTATTATCACAGTAACGGAACTCCCATATGCATTAACAGTATGAAGATAGTTAAGGTAAGATACGACGAGCTTTAAGCGGGGAAGAGATTCGAAGCAAAATAAATAAAACACCGCCGCAAGCATACTTGCGGCGGTGAACTTTTGCATAAAAAAACAACTGCACCGTAGTGCAGTTGTTTTTTTATTACTGATGTAATTGAAGGGGGTTAAATTACTTAACCTCAACCTCAGCGCCAGCCTCTTCGAGAGCCTTCTTAACAGTCTCAGCCTCATCCTTGGAAACGCCTTCCTTAACAGCCTTAGGAGCGCTTTCAACCATCTCCTTAGCTTCCTTAAGTCCAAGACCGGTGATCTCACGAACAGCCTTGATAACGTCGAGCTTCTTAGCTCCGAAGGACTTGAGAACTACGTCGAACTCAGTCTTCTCCTCAGCAGCGGGAGCAGCAGCTGCACCGGCAGCAACAGCAACACCAACGGGAGCAGCAGCGGATACGCCGAACTCTTCCTCAACAGCCTTTACGAGGTCTGCGAGCTCAATAATAGTAAGAGACTTGATCTCTTCGAGAATGTTTGTAATCTTTTCAGATGCCATTTTAATTTTCCTCCTTAAATACGGATAATAATTTTTAAATTTTTCGTTGCGTTTTTACGCGATTTTTGTTTCGCAGTAATTAAGCCTCTGCGGGAGCTTCTTCAGCAGCGGGAGCTGCCTCGCCGTCCTTGTCGACGACAGCCTGGAGAGCATATGCAAGACCGTAAAGCGGGGACTTGATGCTTCCGAGGAACTTAGCAATAAGAACCTCTTTCGAGGGAATGTCAGCAAGATAAGTAACAGTTTCCTTGTCAACTACCTTACCGTCAAGGTAACCTGCAAGAATTTCGAAGGACTCGATCTTCTCAGCATATTCCTTGAGAACCTTTGCAGGAGCAACAGGATCGTTATCAGCGATAGCGATAGCGGTCATACCGGAAAGGTACTGCTTCATATCGCCAAGACCTGCTTCTTCGCAAGCTCTGCCCGTAAGAGTGTTCTTCATAACGGTGTAGGAAACACCTGCTTCACGAAGAGCCTTACGCATCTTGGTGTCGTTCTCAACGGTAATGCCCTGATAGTTAACGACAACACCCGAAGGAGAATTTTTGATCTTCTCAACGAGCTCAGCAACGACTGCCTGCTTTTTTTCAAGAATTGATTTACTCGGCACTTTATTTTACCTCCTATGGAATAATCAGCAGAAATAAAAAATCTTCGAAAAGGCAAACCTTTGCGAAGAACGAAAAAAGAAATATATAAATATTAGCTTTAAATCATTCCTCGGCAGGAGAGCTTGCGCTTTTACCGGAACCTGCTGTCTTTGGATAACACGAATATTATACCATAAAAAAAATAATTGTCAATAGCTTTTTGCAAAAAAAATAAATTTTTTTACCTTTTTTATTGACAATTTTTTCGATTTGTATATGATAGAATAATTTTTGATAAAAAAGAAAAATCAGGAGGTGAAAATATGACAGGTAAGAATTGTGAGCTTGATATGAAAGAAGCGGAAGGCACCCTTGAGGTAAAGCTTTGCGGTGAGATAGACCATCACAGTGCGGTGATCGTGCGAACCGAGATAGATGCCCGGATATCGCAGATATGCCCGCAGAAAACGGTTATCGATCTTTCGGGGATCGAATTTATGGATAGCTCTGGACTTGGTCTTATAATGGGGCGTTACGCGCTTATGCAAAAGCTTGGCGGCAAGCTTTCGGTGAAGAATCCGAATGAGCGGATAGTACGGATATTTGAGCTTGCGGGACTTGATAAAATAGTCAGTATAGAGCGTGAAAAAGGGGCGGACAGGCCCACGCCCCACATAGCGAACAAAAAACGCAAAAAGCAAAGGAGAGAGAAAAAATGAAACCAAAGGGAACTAAAAACTCCTTTACCGAGAGAGTGATAAATGAAATGACGCTGAAAATGCCGTCTCTGTCTGTAAATGAGGGAATGGCGCGCGCGGCGGTGGCAGCGTTTTGCTCACAGCTTGATCCGAACGCTACCGAGATCGCTGACATAAAATGCGCCGTCTCAGAGGCGGTAACGAATTCCATAGTGCACGCCTACAAGGATACCATCGGCATCATTTACATAACCGTTAAGCTGTGCAGCGGCAACCTCGTTCGTATCGAGATACGCGACAGAGGGTGCGGAATCGAGGACGTTGAGCGCGCCCGTGAGCCGCTTTTTACGACCGATGCCGCAAGTGAGCGAAGCGGTATGGGCTTTACTGTGATGGAAAGCTTTTGTGATAAAGTGAGGGTGTATTCCAGATGTGGAAAGGGTACGACGGTAACTCTGTTCAAGCGCCTTGCGGGACGCTGATAGCAGAGAAGACCGAGAAAAAGGATTATGGCGCCGATAACCTGCGCCTGCTGATGCAAGCGCAAGGAGAGGATAGCGCGCTTGCCGAGGCGGCAATGAGCGAGCTCGTAGAACACAATATGGGGCTCGTGCGAAGCATAGCGATCAAATTCCGCGACAGGGGAGTGGAGATGGAGGATCTTCTGCAGATCGGCACGATAGGCGTTATAAAGGCTGCGCGAAGCTTTGACACAGAACGCGGTACGAGCTTTTCTACCTATGCCGTGCCGCTTATTTTCGGTGAGATACGGCGCTATATGCGCGACGAGGGACCGATCAAGATAGGCAGATATTATAAAAAGCTCGGCGCTATGCTTACAAGCTGTAAAAACAAGATTCTTTCAGAGGAAGGACGGGACGCGAAGATATCTGAATTAGCGGAGCTTTGCGGCGTTGACGTGGAGGAAGCCGCGATCGCCCTTGACGCAATGGCGCCACCTGTCTCGCTATCTGATAGCGCATACGGCGAGAGCGAGGGAGATATCACCGAGCTCGGCTCGACGATCGCCGATGAAGAAACGTCGAGCGACATAGAAAGACTGTGCGATAAGATCGCAATAAGTCAGGCAATTTCCAAGATGCCTGATATGTGGCAGAAGATAGTTCTGTTTCGGTTTTACCGCAATAAAACTCAACAGCAGACCGCCGTAATGCTTGGACTCACACAGGTCAAAATTTCGCGCGAGGAGAAAAAAATACTCGCATTTCTAAAGGAAGAGCTGACAGTCTGAGAACACCGCGTCGAAAATTCGACGCGGTGAATTTTTTGTTGACAAAAACATTTTTTTGATTTATAATTATAGTGTATTCTGTAATGAATAATCATACTTTGTTCTGCAAATACTCCTTTTAATAAAACTATTATTTGGAGGGCGTATGATAGAACAGGATACAATACGACTTATGCGCGAATGCGACGCAGGTATAAAAATGGGAGTTTCCTCAATTGACGACGTTATCGATTACGTCAAAAACGAGGATTTTCGTGCCAAGCTCCGTGATTGCAAGGCAGAGCACGAGAAGCTGAAGGAGGAGATCCACGAGCTGCTTTGCCGTTATCACGACGACGGTAAGGAGCCCAATCCCATGGCAAAGGGAATGTCGTGGATGAAAACTAACGTAAAGCTTACGATGGACGATTCCGACGCAACTGTGGCGGATCTGATGACCGACGGCTGTAATATGGACGTTAAATCGCTCAATAAGTACCTCAATGAGTACGAGGCGGCAGAGGAAAAGGTCAAGGATATTACCAAGCGGCTGATAAATCTTGAGGAAAAGCTTGCGATAGATATAAGACAATATTTATAATAAACGAAAAAAGAGGTGAGAACGTGGACGGTAGCGGTAACGGGCGAAGTTTGGACTTGGTTTTGGTTGAATATAAGTGCTTTGCAGACCCTTTGCCGTCTGCCTTTTAAGCGTTCTCATTTAATTTAACTATGACCGTGGTCCTTCAAAAACAGGGGGTAATTACCTATTTAGAGGACTGCGGTCTTTTAATTTGCGTTTTTATCCCAACTAAATCGAATTTATTAAGGAGGGACTAAAAATGAACAACGAAAACATAGTGGTATCCCAGCACGTCGATTATACTGAGGATATACAGAACATCATCCGAAGCAATCTCACTCCGACGCGCATCAGAGAAAAGCTTCTGGATTATCACGATAACGACATCGCGCTGTCTCTTGACGCGCTGAAAAGGGAAGAACGTATAAGACTTTACAGTGCGCTCGATACCGACGCGCTGGTAAATATCTTCGAATACGTGGAGAATATAGACGAGTACCTTGAGGAGATAGGAATTTCCAAAAGAGTAAATATTCTTTCGCACATCGATACGGCAACTGCCGTTGAATATCTCGGACGACTTGAAAAGAAGGATCGCGACGTAATTCTTTCCTTTATGTCGGAGGAGGCAAAGAGTGAGGTGCTGATGCTCGCTTCCTTTGATAAGGATGAGATCGGTAGCCGAATGACCACGAACTATATTTCGGTGCGCACGGGTATCGGCGTCCGTAAGGTTATGAGCGAGCTTGTGTCGCAGGCGGCGGAAAACGATAACGTTTCCACCATTTACGTGCTCGACGAGAGCGACAGATTCGTAGGTGCAATAGATCTTAAGGATCTTATAATCGCAAGAGCCGATACGCCGCTCGACGATATAGTTATGACTACCTATCCCTACGTTTACGCGAGCGAGCTTATAGACGACTGTATCGAGCGCATCAAGGGATATTCCGAGGACTCTATTCCCGTGCTCGATTCGGATAACAGACTCCGGGGCGTGCTTACCGCGCAGGATATCGCCGAGCTCGTTGAGGACGAGATAGGCGACGACTATGCAAAGCTTGCGGGTCTTAGTGCGGAGGAGGATCTTCATGAGCCTCTGATAAAAAGCATTGGAAAAAGACTTCCGTGGCTTATAGTGCTTTTCGGACTTGGAATGATAGTGTCGAGCGTGGTAGGATTTTTCGAGGACGTCGTAGCTAATCTTGCCGTCATCGTGTCCTTCCAATCGCTTATTCTCGGCATGGCGGGAAACGTCGGTACACAGTCGCTGGCGGTAACTATCCGCTCTTTAAGCGACGAGAGCCTCACGGGCAGGCAAAAGGCTTACCTTGTGTTCAAGGAGGCGAGAGTGGGCTTTTTCAACGGTCTGATACTCGGCTCGTTGTCCTTTGGACTTATCGGAGCATTTCTTTATTTCCTTAACGGAACACCCGCAAATCTTGCTTTTTCCGTGTCGGCGTGTACGGGCGTGGCGCTCTTTATCTCTATGCTTCTTTCAAGCATATCGGGAACGGCGATACCGCTGTTGCTCAAAAAGCTGAAGATAGATCCCGCAGTTGCGTCGGGTCCCTTTATCACGACTATAAATGACCTTGTAGCCGTAATAACCTATTACGGACTTGCTTGGCTTTTGCTATTGACAAGGCTTTAAAAATGTGGTATAATATTACAGTTAATTAGTTTTACATCGGAGGTTTCAGATGATAGTTGAATTGGAGGACGCGAGGCACTCGCTGATAGGAATGCGCGAGGATATAGAGGAGCTCGCTTCCGCATTGAGAATAAAGGAGCTTAAGGCAGAGGTAGAGGAGCTTGATGCCAAGACTCTCGATCCTGATTTCTGGTCAAATCAGGAAAATTCCTCAAAGATACTTCAGAAAATAAAGCAGACCAAGGATATCATTGCGGGCTACGAGGCGCTCAAGGGTAGACTTGAGGACGCTATAACCCTTGCTGATATGGCGATTGAGGAAAATGACGACGCTTACGTCGAGGAGGTACAGTCCGAGCTTGATGCCATAGTCAAGGAAGCTGAGGCAAAAAGAATAGAGGTACTGCTTTCGGGTGAGTACGATAAGAATAACGCGATAGTTTCATTCCATCCGGGTGCCGGCGGAACCGAGGCGCAGGACTGGGCGCAGATGCTTTACAGAATGATAACGAGATGGGCAGAGCGCCACAATTATAAGTATAAGCTTATAGATTGGCTCGACGGGGAAGAAGCGGGACTCAAGAGCGCTACCATTATGGTAGAGGGACTTAACGCTTACGGATACCTTAAAGCAGAGAACGGCGTTCACCGTCTTGTACGTGTTTCTCCCTTTGATTCTGCGGGAAGACGTCATACGTCCTTCTCGTCGATCGAGGTAATGCCCGAATTCGAGAACATCGATAAGGTTGAGATCCGCGAGGAAGATATTGAGGTTACCGCACACCGCTCGAGCGGCGCGGGCGGTCAGCATATCAATAAGACCGACTCGGCAATAAGAATCCTTCATAAGCCTACGGGAATCGTTGTAGGATGCCAGACCGAGCGTAGCCAGCTTCAGAACAAGGAAACGGCTATGAAGATGCTCAAGGCAAAGCTTATGGAGATAAAGATAAGAGAGCGTCTTGACACTATCGAGGATATCAAGGGAAATAAGACCAATATCGAGTGGGGCGCACAGATCTGCTCTTACGTATTTATGCCTTATACCTTGGCAAAGGATACGAGAACGGGATATGAGGACGGAAATATCTCAGCTGTTATGGACGGAGAGATAGACGGATTTATCAATGCTTATCTCAAGATGATATCCAATCCCGATAATAAGTAATACGATACCGCGTCGGCTCAGCCGACGCGGTAACTTTTGCTCTAATATTTTTCAAAAAGCTATTGACTTTTTATGTCTGCGTATGATATAATATACAGCGTCGGATATCCGAACACTTGCCGGTGTGATGGAATTGGCAGACGTGCTGGACTCAAAATCCAGTGGTAGCGATACCGTGTCGGTTCGACCCCGACCACCGGCACCAAAAAAGCACTTGCCTTGGCAAGTGCTTTTTCTTTGTCATATTTTTGCGAGGTCATTGGCTTTGTCTTCTATTACACATTCGCAAAGCTTGCCTTCAAATATAAGCTTTGTGTTTTCAAGCTCCAAAAAGTCGTTGGGACACATAAGATACGGGTCCTTGGGAAGCGCTATTTCCGATGAGCTGGAAAGAATTACCGCAACGAACTGAGAGCACACAAGATGCAGCTTTCTCTTTATTTTCCAGCCGATAGCGGTAGGAATAAGACCTATCATATTGTACGTTGCTTTGTCGTAATTATCAAGAAAATATTCAAGCGTGAGCTTCATTCTCTCGTATGCGTCGTCGCTTACCTCTAATTCATAAAGTGCGCAGGGCGCGTTGGGATAAAGAGAGAATACTCCCGAATGTATGTCTTCGGCTACAAGTCCGCTGTGAAGGGGATTGTTCGGCTTTCTTCTTGCATAGGAATAAAATTTATCTGTCGACGGTTCAAGAGAGATAGAGGCGTGAGAAAAACGCCCGCCTTTAAAAAGGCGTATTATACGCGCAGGTACGGTGTTGGTGCGGGAAAGTAAAATATATACCTTTTTCAAAGCTACCTCCTTAATGTCGATTTTAAAATATTATAGCACAATATTGCTTAAATTTCAATATTTTTTGTAATATACAGTCCGTTTTTTTCATAAATATTATTTGTCTCGTTGACTTTTCTGCGCTGCGGTGATATAATAAAATAAATCGTTTTGAAAGGAAGGCTTATGGAGACCTGGAGACGCACTTGGGCTGAAATAGATATAGATTGCCTGAGATTTAACTACAATCAAATAAGACAGCGCGTGTTCGAGTCTACCGAGATCTGCTGTGTCGTAAAGGCTAACGCGTACGGACACAACGCGCTTCGCGTCGCCCGTGAGCTTTCAGCGCTTGGCGCGACCTGGTTTGCTGTATCCAACATTGAGGAAGCGCTTCAGCTTCGCTACGGAGGCATCGACGCGTCGGTAATGATACTTGGCTATACCCCCGTCGATTGCGCGAATCTGCTTGCCGAGAACGGTATATCGCAGTGCGTGTATTCTTATGAATATGCCAAAGCGCTCGCGCTTGCTAACCAAAGCGATAAAAAAATAAACGTACATATCAAGATAGATACGGGAATGGGAAGGATCGGATTTCCCTCGCTTGATGATGGCGATATGATGGTAAGCGTTGACGAGGTATGCGCGATTGCTGAGCTTGATAAGCTTTGCTCAGAGGGAATATTTACGCATTTTGCCGTGTCGGATGCAGGAGATGCGGGAGCTGATTATACCCGACGTCAGTATGAGCGCTTTGCCGATATCGTAAAAGAGCTTGAGATGCGAAATATAAGATTTAAATATAAGCATTGCTCAAACAGCGCGGCAGTTTTTGCATATCCCGAATATCAGCTGGATATGGTTCGCGCCGGTATCGTGCTTTACGGACTTTCTCCGTCACAGTCGCTTGCCGATATCCCGGAGCTTCGTCCCGTAATGTCGCTTAAATCTGTGATCTCCTTTGTTAAGGACGTTGAAAAGGGCACCTCTCTCAGCTACGGATGCGAGTACGTAACGCCGCGAAAAATGAGGATAGCCACCGTGCCGATAGGCTATGCCGACGGATTTTTCAGAACAAATTTTTCCGGCGGCGGTAAAGTGCTTGTAAATGGCGCGAAAGCGGATATCGTAGGCAGAGTCTGTATGGATCAGATGATGATAGACGTCAGCGGTATTGATAGCGTGTCAATGGGCGACGAGGTCGTGATATTTGGCAGAGAGGGAATAACCGCTGATACACTCGCACGCACTAACGGTACTATCAATTACGAGATAATATGCGCAGTCGGCGAGCGCGTTCCGAGAGTTTTTAAGGAGAAAAATCAGATAACGGATATCGTAGATGCGGTGTTCAAAATTTGACGTTTTTTGCTCAAAAACAAGCTAAAGATCCAAAAAAACACTAAAAAGTTCAAATTTTTCAGAAAAATTTTCAAAATAACTCTTGAAATTCTGAATTATTATGATACAATAGAGGTGTACTAATAAAAAAATACATGGAGGTACTTTAAAATGGCTTACAAAATAACCGAAGAATGTATCGCTTGCGGCGCATGCGCAGAAGCTTGCCCTGTTAGCGCAATTTCCGAAGGAGACATCTACACCATCAACGCTGATGAGTGCATTGAGTGTGGTGCATGTGCAGAGGCTTGCCCTGTATCCGCTCCCGTTGCTGAGTAATTTTACTCTTAGAACATAAGGATAACGTGGGCTCTTGCGAACGCAAGAGCCCATTGTTGTAATTTTAAGATTTTTCGGAGGTGCGTATGGCAGATAATATCAGAGAAGACGAGCGCGCGGATTACGTCAACGAAAAGATAACTCTCATTCAGAAAAAGGACGGGCTTACCTTTGGCACGGACGCCTTTTTGCTCGCCGCTTATACCGATGCAAAGCGACAGGGCACTGCCGCCGAGCTCGGTGCGGGTACGGGAATTATCTCCTTGCTTTGCGCGGCGCGCGATAAGTTTGCCAAGATATACGCATTTGAGATACAAGAGGATTTTGCCTCTCTTGCCGCGAGAAACGTCAGAGAAAATAATTTTGACGGTAAGGTTGAGGTGATCTGTAAGGACGTGAGAGAGTGCTCGCCCAAGGACACGGGCAAAGAGGTCGACGCCGTCTTTGCTAATCCGCCGTATATGAAGACAGATAGCGGAAAAAGAAACGAGTCTGACCGTAAATATATCGCGCGCCACGAGGTCTGCGGTGATATAGGGGATTTCTGTCGCGCGGCGTATAAGCTGCTCCGACACGGCGGAAAATTTTACTGCGTATGGCGCCCCGATCGCCTTACCGACCTTATATGCGCTATGCGCGATAACCGTCTTGAACCGAAGAAGATGACCTTCGTTCTCGCCGATGCCGACAGCGAGCCTTCAATGGTGCTGGTGAGCGCTATCAAGGGCGGAGCATCGGGAATGAAAGTAAGTGCGCCGCTTTTGCTTTATAAGAACGGCACGCGAGAAATGAGCGATGCGGCACAGAAAATATACGATACAATGAGTTTTGATATTTAACGGAGAATATATATGGACGGAATGAAACGCGTGCTAAGCTTCGTGCGGCGCGCAGTTGATGATTATGAAATGATAAAAGAGGGCTCAAAGGTGGCGGTAGGAGTTTCGGCGGGAAAGGACTCGCTTACGCTTCTGTATGCTCTTAGCGCCTTGAAAATATTTTATCCCAAGAAGTTCGAGCTTTGCGCGATCACCGTAGATATGGGATTCGAGGAAGCCGATTTTTCCGAGATCGCGGCTCTGTGTAAGGAGCTTGGCGTTGAATATCACGTTGTGCCTACACAGATATCCAAGGTCATCTTTGACGTGCGAAAGGAGAAAAATCCTTGCTCGCTTTGCGCCAAGATGAGACGGGGCGCGCTTTACGGATATGCAAGGGAGATAGGATGCGATACGGTTGCGCTCGGTCATCATTTTGATGACGTTGTAGAGACCTTTATGCTCAATCTCTTTTACGAGGGAAGAATAGGATGCTTTCAGCCCGTAACCTATCTTTCAAATACGGGTATCACGCTTATAAGACCTATGCTTTATATGCCCGAAAAGGACGTAAGATATTTCGCGTCGAAGAATAATATCCCCGTACAGAAATCCCCCTGTCCCGCCGACGGCAATACGGAGCGCGAGGAGATGAAGAAGCTTATCGCGTCTCTTGAGCGGCAAAATAAAGGGCTTCGTTACAGAATATTCGGCGCGATCCAGCGCGGCGAGATCGACGGATTCAAGCTTTGCGGCAAAATGGGCGGCGTAAAGGAGTATGAGAACGAGGATAATGCCGAAAATTTGGAAAATTAAGCGTTTTTCTGTTGTAAATAAGAAAAAAGTGTGCTATAATTATATATTGAATTATGATTAACTTTAAGAGGTAGAACTATGAAAGAGAAATTTTATATAACGACAGCTATACCTTATGCTTCGGGAAAGCCGCATTTCGGCAATACTTACGAGGTTATCGCAACTGATGCAATGGCTCGTTACAAAAGAGCCAGAGGATATGATGTTTTCTTTTGCACAGGCACGGACGAGCACGGTCAAAAGATAGAAACGCTTGCTCGCGAAAAGGGAATAACACCTAAAGAATATGCACGGCAGGTTTCAACGGTCATCAATAATATCTGGGACGAGATGGGCGCAAGCTATGATTGGTTCATTCACACTACCGACGATTATCACGTTGCGGCCGTTGAAAAAATGTTTAAAAAATTCTACGATCAGGGTGATATATATAAAGGATACTACGAGGGCTGGTACTGTACTCCCTGTGAGTCCTTCTTTACCGAGTCGCAGGTTACCGACGGCAAGTGTCCCGACTGCGGAAGAACTCTTGAAAAAGGTCGCGAAGAAGCGTATTTCTTCAAAATGAGTAAGTATGCAGACAGGCTTCTCAAGCATATTGAGGAAAACCCCGAGTTTATTCAGCCCGAGTCGAGAAAGAAGGAAATGGTAAACAATTTCCTTAAGGTAGAGGGCGGACTTCAGGATCTTTGCGTTACCCGTACAAATACGAGCTGGGGTGTTCACACGTTTGATGAAAAGTACGTTATTTACGTTTGGCTTGACGCACTTTCAAACTATATTACTGCGCTCGGATACGATCCCGATAAGACTTACGATGAGCAGAGCGAGAAATTCAAGAAATATTGGCCCTGCGATGTTCACGTTATTGGAAAGGATGTTCTCCGTTTTCATACTATCTATTGGCCTATCTTCCTTATGGCGCTTGATCTTCCGCTTCCCAAGCAGGTCTTCGGACATCCTTGGTTCAACTTCGGCGTTGATAAAATGTCCAAATCCAAGGGTAACGTTATTTATGCAGACGAGCTTGCAAAGCATTTTGGCGTTGATTGTGTAAGATATTACGCTCTTGCCGAGATGCCGTATAATTCTGACGGAAGCATAACCTATCAAAGCGTAATAAAGAGATTTAATACCGATCTCGTTAATAATCTCGGAAATCTCGTTAAGCGTACACTTGATATGCAGAAGAAGTATTTTGATAAGGTAATTCAGGCACCTACCGCTATGGAGGATATTGACAGAGAACTCGTATTGACTGCAGTTAAGGCTTACGACGGACTTATCAAGAATATGGATGAGTTCAGAATAGCTGATGCTGTTGAATGTATATTTGAGCTCTTTAACAGAGCAAATAAGTATATAGACGAAACTACTCCTTGGGCACTCGCTAAAGATGAGAGCCAGAGAGAGAGACTTGGAACCGTTCTTTACAATTTGCTCGAGACTATCCGTTGGGGCGCAGTAATGCTTACCCCCTTTATTCCCAATACCGCAGAGGAAATACTTGCAGAGCTTGGAACGGATAAGACAACTTATGATACGATAGGAACGCCTGAACAGTTCGGCGAGCTTATAGTTGGTAATAGTGTTGGAGACTCGAAGGTTCTGTTTGCGAGAATCGACGAAGAAAAGAAGCTTGCTGAGCTTGAAGCCGAGCTTGAGGCTAAAAGGGCAGCAGCCGAAGCCGCTGCCAAGGCAAAGGAAAAGCCCGAGGGCTGTGCGCTTATCGGTATAGAGGACTTTATGGGTGTTGAGCTCCGCTCGGCACAGGTCGTTTCCTGCGAGCGAGTTCCCAAGGCAAAGAAGCTTCTCAAACTCGAGCTTGATCTCGGATATGAAAAGAGACAGGTCGTTTCGGGTATAGCTAAGTTCTATGAGCCCGAGCAGCTTATCGGCAAAAAGGTGATCGTTGTGGCAAACCTCAAGCCCGCAACTCTTTGCGGTATCGAATCGCACGGAATTATACTCGCAAGCGGTGAAGAGACCATAAGAGTAGTATTTCTTGCCGAGGATACTCCTCTCGGAGAGAGAATCAGATAATGAATAACGAGAAATTAAGCGCTGTGGGTATCTTTGATACCCACGCGCACTATTTTGACCGCCGTTTTGAAAACGAGACCGAGGGCGCTGATACCGTGCTTGAGCGCGACGTCTTCGGCGCGGGCATTGACGGCGTTATTAACGTCGGCACGAATAATAGCAACTCGCGTTTGTGTATCGAAATGGCGAAGAAATACGACAAAATGTACGTCGCGGCAGGCATTCATCCCGAGGATATAAGAGATATTACAAGCACTCCCGAACAGGAATGTGCAAGGCTTGCCGAGCTTTTTGCCGACAGGTCGAATAAGGTCGTAGCCCTCGGTGAGATAGGACTTGACTATCATTACGAAGGGTTCGACAAGGAGCTTCAGAAGAGATACTTCGAGCTGCAGATGGATATGGCTGTACAGCTCGATATGCCCGTAGTCGTACACGACAGGGAAGCGCACGGAGATTGCTTTGATATGATAATGAGATTTCCGCGCGCAAGAGGAGTTTTTCATAGCTTTAGCGGAAGTGCGGAGATGGCAAAGGAGCTTGTACGGCGTGGCTGGTATATTTCCTTTTCGGGTGTTCTTACCTTTAAGAACGCGCGCAAGACAGTTGAAGCCGCAGCGCAGATACCGAGCGATATGATACTTATCGAGACCGACGCACCTTATCTTGCGCCTCACCCACACCGAGGAAAAATAAATCATTCCGGACTTATGGTTCATACCGCAGAAAGATTTGCGGAGATAAGAGGCATCAGCTTTGATGAAGCGGTCGCCCTTACAAGAAAAAACACAAAGGATCTGTTTGGTGTTTAATAACGACAAAAATCCCGAGCTCAAAGGCGTTGGGTTCTTAAGGACAGTTTTTTAACGAACGGCAGACAAACAAGCGGCTAAAACCAGAGGCTCCCTTGTGTAAAGGGAGCTGTCAGCGAAGCTGACTGAGGGATTGTTTTTGTGTAAAATTCAACTTTTACAATCCCTCCGTCTCGCTTGCGCGAGCCACCTCCCTTTGCACAAGGGAGGCTTTTTGTTTGCCTTCAAGTGCGCACTTACTCACCACTTATTGTGGTGGTGCAATTTCATAAAGTATAAGCCTCCGACAAGTTTTATCTGTCGGAGGCTGACTTTATCTTACCCACTTATTAAGCATTTCAAGATATTTCTTATTTTCTCTAAGCTTTGCAAATTGAGGATGAGGTGAGTTTAAAAGGCGATTTAGTTCCCAAGCAACCATATCGTCAGATTTATATGTGGATTTAATTTGCTCTTTGAGAACATCATCGGTTTCGGCAAGCTTCATTATTTTTTCCATTGAAGCAAATTGTTTTTCTCTAATGCGGATCACATCATCGATAGGAGCGTTATCTGCCGTAAGCATACCCGCCAAAATTGCATATATAGATTCTTCTCCAATACAGAAAAATTCAAGATCTTTCTTTTGGCTCATTTCTGCAAATGTTTTTGCCATAGGTTCAAGACGTTCAATCTTTTCTGTAACAGAAAGCGCGGGATCAAAGCGAATAATCCTTGCGAGTTTGATAGACATCACATCCATTAAACCATAACAATTCTTTTTGTTCCAATATCGATATTCTGCGGTATCCTTGCTAAAAAGCTGTTCCTTCATGATTGGCGCATGCCATGTGGGAAGCTTTGAAAGAATTTCAAGAGCTGCTTCGGTATCGCCTGCGGCATGAAGAAGCTTTGCTTTCATATTGATTGCTTCCGCGCGAAGAT
>JAFXHA010000013.1 GCA_017536635.1 Clostridia bacterium | reverse complement strand
TTTGTCAACACTTTTTTCAACTTTTTTTCATTTTTTTGAAATTTTGTGATTATTGCATTATTTTTCGCCAAAACGGAGAAAATAACTGTGATTTTTTATAACTTTTTACCAAGGAGCAGCTATGTTAACGATACTTTGCAGAACAATTATCATTTATATTTTACTGATAATAGTGATGAGAATGATGGGCAAAAGGCAGATAGGAGAGCTTGAGGTATCCGATCTCGTTACCACGCTTCTCATATCCGAAATAGCCTCTTTGCCGATCACCGAGCATCAAATTCCGCTTTCGCACGCAGTAATACCTATCATCACACTTCTCTTTTTCGAGGTGCTGACATCTTATCTTACGGTAGTATTTCCCAAAAGCAAGCTTTTATTGACAGCCCGGCCGTCCACTCTGATCAAGCAAGGAAAGATTTGCGCTAAGGCAATGCGCGAATCGCGGATATCGACCGACGAGCTGTTATGCGAGCTGAGGCAGAACGGGTACGTTGATATAGATGAGGTGTATTATGCCATTCTGGAAAAAAGCGGCAAGATGACCTTCGTGCCGCGAGCGCAAAACCGACCTCTCACCTGCAAGGATATGAAAATAAAGCCAAGAGAAAGCGGCATCTTTCACATAGTAATAGATAAAGGAAGCATCAATCAACACGGTCTGTCACAGGCGGGGCTTGAAAAATCCGGGCTCGAGGCAATACTCTCTCGCCGCGGACTTGATATATCCGACGTTTATCTTCTTATGATAAACGATATGGGGGATGAAAGGATAATAAGAAAGGACGAGGTAAAATGAAAACTCTTATAGCATCCGTGATCCTGTTCGGAATACTTGTAGCCATTATAATAGGAAACATCTTTTATATAAAATACGCCACCGATACTATCAGAGGATACACCGAGCAGATCAACGTCAACAGCCCGCCCGAGAATATGGAGCGGCTGAGTGAATTTTGGAAAAGAAACAAAAAATTCGTGGCGCTTTCCGTCAGCTTTACAGAGCTTGACGACATATGCGAGCTCATCATAAAGCTTGAGAGCGCATACAAAACGGGCAACTCCGACGCCATCGAAAGAAACAAGGAGCTTATATTCGATGAGCTCATAGGAATTACCCGTTTTGAGAAAATTTCAATTGAAACTATTTTTTAAAAATTATTTGTTAAATTCAGCGCGTGCAAAGGATATCCGCGTTACACGAGATAAAAATCCAAACGGTACACCGTCCTTCTTAAGATCCTCACAGGATATCCCCTTTAATAATATCGGATCATTTGCCGCCAATACGTCGATATATGCCCACGAATGATTTGATGCTCGTATCAGCTCGCGATCCAAAAGCAACGAGCCTTCCGGGAGCTTGAACGGCATATTATCCGCAACTCCGCATTCCACCAAAACAAGATCCACTCCATCTTTCGAGGTCAATAGCTCGAGCCTGTCTGTAATTCCATCAAGATTTTCCTCCACGCCCCAATAGAGATCAGTATAAAGATAAGATATATCGCAGTCAGGCTCTCCGTTTGTCCTTTTAACCGAAATATCGGCGACCTTAAATTCCCTTTGATCCTCTATATCGACAGAAATGCTCTCCACGGTGGAATCAAATATTGCCACAAGCACACTTTCCGCACCGAGATACCCTTCCAAGCCAAACGTTCGATAAGAATATCCATCAGGCAAATGGGTACTCAAAAATTCCAGCAAATTAGCAGAAACATCGCTTATCAGCACGAGTGCGGGCTTTCTTTCGATTATGCCGTTATACGCCGAGGTTATGCAGTTTACAAGAACAGATCCCGGCGTCTCCTCATCAAAGCTTATGAGCTCAACCTCAAACGGTCGGTTAGGGCACTTTACCGTGCGGCTCGACCAATCGCCATCAAGACATATTTCGTCCGTCTGCTTGTCGGCCAAAAGTAAAGAACAAAAGCTGCTTGCAACAGCCTGCATTCCGTAGATATCGTATGCCGACAGTATAACGTCCTCGCCGTCATATAAGATATATCCCTCTCCAACATAGCCGTCGGACGCTTCAAGCCTAAGAACTATATCCCGTAAGCCGATCCTTTGAGCATCCGAAACCTCAAGCTCACTTCCGCTTCTGTCAAGTATTTCGCCCTTTATTTCGTTGGCAACACCAAGCAGATCGTCATCAGCTTCGCAGACTATTCCGAAATCAGATATCAAAAATCCGCAAAGCAGAACGTCATCGCGATCCGGATCCGCAAAATATTCAAACTCCGCGCCTGAGCTCATAAGCTGCTCGGCGCTCGAGTACGGAAGAATATCGGTCATAAATCTTTCAACAGCAATTACCGTATCCGCATCGTCGATGCCGCCGATAACGACACTGCCATCTATCTTTTTGCAAACGTAATCGCCCGCGCTAAGCTCGGCAAGAGCTACGCGGCTTTCGTTACGGATCGTGTTTCCGAGAATGATCTCAATGGCATCGCTTCTTAGCGGATTATCACCTTCATCGTACTCTACCACGCTATCAACACCCGTGATCTCCTCTAAAGCATCAGAGAGAGCTCTTGCTTTTTCTGCCAGCTCGCTCGTACAGCCCGACGGAATAACGATCACGTAATAGTCCGACGCCGCCGTTGTGTCGTAGCTATCCACGATCTCAAGGAGCATCGAGAGCGCGTCGTCGGTTTCTTCAGGCTCCTGTGAATTTTTACAGGACGGCAGACAAAGCAGGATCGACGCCGCAAGCATCAAAGGAATAAGTCTTTTAACGATAGTCATAACGCTCCCCCTTTTTTTCAAGCCTTGAGCGCGCGTTTCCTATCTCGACTATCTTATCCTCGACCTTTGACGCGAGGCTCGCCTTCACGGCAAAGCGCACGGTAACGTTTTCGGCAAAATCTGTCGAATCAATGACAATGCCCATATCCGAAAAATAAGAATTATATTTCTGATACTCGGAATATCCGCAAGCAAGCTCATATTCGTAATAAGGCTCATAGGTTATGATCTCCGCAGCCTCTATTGCGAGAGACGCCGCGTGAGAATAAGCTCTCACAAGACCGCCCGCACCGAGCAGGATACCGCCGAAATATCTCGTGGTAACCACGCATACGTTATCGACTCCCTTTTTGCGTATGGTCTCAAGCGTCGGCATTCCCGAAGTTCCCTGCGGCTCGCCGTCGTCAGAATATCTCGCAATAATCCCTTTGTTTATATGATACGCAAAAACGTTGTGCGTCGCATCGCGATGCTCTTTTTTTATGGAAGCGATATATTCAAGCGCCTCTTCCTCGGAGTCCACGCGTATCGCGCGGCTTATAAATATCGAACGCTTTTCTTCATATTCAATTTCAGATTCTTTGTTTACGGTTGTAAAAACGTCCGAAAGGCTCATAAAATTCTCCTTAAAGATTCTTTAACTTGATTATACCCGAATCCGCGAATTTTGTCAATACTCCTCGTCCTCGTCAACGTCGGGCGCGGGGGCATATTTTTTCATCATTCCGTAGACCTTGTTATCAACAAGCGCTACGACCTTTATCGAATCGTAGCCGTAATCCACCGATTCAACGGTCGCAAGACGATAAAGCGTATTGAGCGCGCCCGCGTCGCTGTTTGGAATGGTAAACTCCACGCTTCGCTTGCCCTCTGTAATTATCTTTTCAAGCTTTTCGACCATAAGATCGACGCCCTGTCCCGTCCTTGCGGAAATGAACGCCATTCTCTCGTCCGGCGCTTCTCTGCCCACTCTGCCGAGCTCTGCCATTCCCTTGTCGCATTTGTTAAATACGTAAAGTATCGGCTTGCCCGTAGCTCCGAGATCGCTGAGCAACTGCTCGGTAACCTCAAGCTGATCCTTGAATTCGGGATCCGACGCATCGGTCAGTATCAACAGCACGTCGGCGTTACACGCTTCCTCAAGGGTTGAACGGAATGCGCGTATAAGATGATGCGGAAGCTTTTTGATAAATCCGACGGTATCGGTAAGAAGTATAGTCTCTCCGCAGGGGAGCTCAAATTTTCTCGTCGTCGGATCAAGCGTTGCGAACAGCTTGTCCTCGGCAAGAATTCCCGCGTCGGTAAGATAATTGAGCAGCGTGGATTTTCCCGCATTGGTATATCCCACGATAGCCACCTCGGCGATACCGCTTCGGTCGCGTGCCGCGCGCATCGTCTTACGGTTCTTATCCATTTCGGCGATCTGCGCCTCAAGTGCCTGAATGCGACGCTGAAGATGTCGTCTGTCGGTCTCAAGCTTGCTCTCACCCGGTCCTCGCGTTCCGATTCCGCCGCCGAGACGTGAAAGCTCTGTTCCCTTGCCGATCAGTCGGGGCGCAGTATATTTGAGCTGCGCGAGCTCTACCTGAAGCTTACCCTCTCCCGTTACCGCGTGAAGCGCGAAAATATCGAGAATAAGCATCGAACGGTCGATAACCCTTACCTTATCGCCGAGGGCGTCCTCGACGTTCCTTATCTGCGAAGGAGAAAGCTCCATATCGAATACCACAAGGGTTATCTCCTGGCACGCGCAAAGATAGGCGAGCTCATTGACCTTGCCGCTTCCGATAACGGTTCTGACATCGGGTGCTTCTCTGCTCTGCGTAAGCCTTGCCACGCACTCGCCGCCCGCCGTTTGAAGAAGTCCTTCAAGCTCGTCAAGGCTTTTTTCGATCTCCTCGAGGCTCTCCTTTTGAGTTACAACACCGACGAGCACCGTTCTGTCGGTTATTTTTCTGTTTATTTCTCTTGCGTCGTTTTCCACGATCAAGCACCTCCGAAAAATAAAAAGTAAAAAACAGAGTGAAGCTGCGACTGCAGAACAACCACTCTGTTTTTTATAGTGAAAATAGTAAAAGCCGATTACTTTCCGCTTACTTCAAGTCTCTTCTTGAACTTGTCAACACGGCCGCCAACGTCAACGAACTTCTGCTTACCTGTGAAGAAGGGATGACACTTGGAGCAAATTTCTACTCTGATCTCGCCGCCCTTGGTGGACTTGGTTGTTACTGTTTCGCCGCATGCGCAACGAATTACACATTCTTCATAATTGGGGTGTATTCCGGTTTTCATTGTTTTTTTACCTCGTTTCTATTATTCCGATGTTCTTTGACATCGGTTCACAAACACGGGTATTATAACATATTATTTCCCGTATTTCAAGTGCGGAAAATAAATTTCGGGAGAAGTTCGTGGATTTCTTACAAAGTTTCGACCGTGCCGTGGCTTTATTTTTCGGCGGTATAGACTGCGGTCCCATTGATTTTCTGATGGTTTTTTTCTCAACGGTAGCTGAATTCGGAGCTGTGTACATAATCATCGCCGCATACCTTTTCTTTTTCAGAAAAGACAGAAATCAGGCGATTGCCGTGCTTGTATCTCTTTTATTCAGCGTCGTTCTTTGTCATATTCTAAAAGATATTTTTGACAGA
>JAFXHA010000012.1 GCA_017536635.1 Clostridia bacterium | reverse complement strand
GTGTCTGACGGTAACAAACCAAACAATACGGCTACAAAAATGTATATCCTTTGCAAATACAAAAAATTACATTTGCATTACGAACGGACCGTCGGGGACGCCGGTCCCTACAATAGATATCCGTAATCTAACACATATCTCAGTAGGGGAGGGGTTTCCCCTCCCGCATCGAGTGCGAATGAAATTTAGCCTTCCCCAAAGGAGAAGGCTATTTTTGGTTCCGTTCAATTCCGATTCAATTATAATTCAAAAAACTTTTTAAAAATGAATATAACAAGCAAAACGAGGAAAAATGAATTTAGACGGTCAAATCAAGATTTTGAAAACCAAAGGAGATCAAAAATAATGAAGAGAAAAAGTTTGAAGCTCATTTCCTTTTTGTCGGCATTGCTCCTCTTGTCGACAGCATTCATCGGATGCGCGAGGAACAATGACGGCGCGGACGTGCACGTGTTCTATTACACGTACAGCGACCCCTATATTTCCACAGTCCGAAGCGCTCTGGACGCAGAGCTCGACGATGCGGGAATATCCTATCAGGATCACGACTCGAACAACAGTCAGACGACTCAGACCGAGCAGATCCAAACGGCGATAACCAAGGGAGCCAAGATGATAGTCGTTAACATCGTTACCACAGGCTCGGATGACGCTGCGAGCGGTATCGTCAGCCTTGCGAAAGACGCCGATATACCCGTTATTTTTTTCAATCGAGAGGTGTCGGATTCAATAGTAAACAGCTATGATAAGTGTGCCTTTGTAGGAACCGATGCTGCTGAAGCAGGTTATCTTCAGGGCGATATGATAGGTGATTACGTCGTAAAGAATTACGATGCTATTGATCTGAACAAGGACGGCAAGATCTCTTACGTTATGTTTATGGGCGAAAAGGGAAACAATGAGGCAATGTACCGAACTCAGTATTCGGTGGAAAATGCCAACAAGAAGCTCACCGCCGCAGGCAAGCCCGTGCTCGAATTTTACGACAAGGCGAACACCGACAAATATCTTCTTGACAGAGAAGGCAAGTGGTCGGCTCAGGCGGCAAACGACCATATGACGACTATTTTGTCCTCGCATAGCCAGGCAAATAAGAATATGGTAGAGCTCGTAATATGCAACAACGACGGTATGGCAGAGGGCGCGCTTTCTGCGCTGAATTCTGCGGGATACAATACGGGTGGCAGCGGTTCGGTAACTATCCCCGTATTCGGAGTTGACGCAACGTCTGCTGCCAAGGAGCTTATCGCGGCAGGAAAGATGGCGGGAACCATCAAGCAGGACGCGGAAGGAATGGCAAAGGCGCTTGTAAAAACTGTATCCAACGGACTTGATGGCAAGGAGCTCACGAGTGATATGGACGACTATACGATAGACGAAAAGGTCGACAAAATAAGAGTTCATTACGCGGTATATCTCGGAGACGAAAAATAATCAACGGAGAAATGCTGTATCCGAGCCGATCCTTCGGCTCGGATATGGCGCGATTTATAAATATCTATGAAAAACAACGAAAACCATAAAGATAACGAAATCTTGCTCGAAATGAAAAACATAACCAAGGAATTTCCAAGCGTCAAGGCGCTTTCCAACGTATCTCTTACAGTTCGGCGCGGCACGGTACACGCGCTTATGGGGGAAAACGGAGCGGGAAAGTCCACGCTTATGAAATGTCTTTTCGGTATTTACAGCGTCGATTCGGGAAGTATATATCTGGACGGTGAGCAGGTCTCCTTTAAAAATCCGCGTGAGGCGCTGGAAAGTGGCGTGGCTATGGTGCATCAGGAGCTCAATCAGGCGCTCAAGCGCAACGTTGCAGACAATATATGGCTCGGCAGATATCCTACCAGCTTCGGCGTTACGCGAGAGAAGCTGATGTATGAAAAAACTATGGAGATATTCAAGGAGCTCGATATAGAGGTTGATCCTCATACGGTAATGAGCAAAATGTCGGTATCTCAGCGACAGATGGTTGAGATAGCCAAGGCAGTCTCCTACGATTCTAAGGTGATCGTGCTGGACGAGCCGACCTCGTCGCTCAACGACCGGGAGGTAGAGCATCTTTTCAGAATAATAGAAAAGCTCAAATCTCGAGGCTGCGGAATTATTTATATTTCTCACAAAATGGAAGAAATACTTCGCATCTCCGACGACATAACCGTAATGCGCGACGGACAGCATATAGCTACCGAGCGGGCAGCGGATATGACTATGGATAAAATAATCAAGCTTATGGTCGGGCGCGAGCTTACCAACCGATTTCCCGAAAAGACAAACAGAGTTGGTGATATATCGCTGAGAGTTGAGGGACTCACGGCAAGATATGCTAACGTCAAGGACGTTTCGTTTGAGGTGCGCCGCGGTGAGATAGTCGGGATCGCGGGTCTTGGCGGCGCGGGGCGAACAGAGGTGCTTGAGACCTTGTTCGGTATTCTGACCAGAGAATCGGGGAAAATATATCTGCATGGAAGGGAAGCGCGTAACCGCAATGCGCGGGAGGCTATAAAAAACGGCTTTGCGCTTTTGACCGAGGAGCGACGGGCGACGGGAATCTTCGGTATTCTTGATATCACCGAAAATACCGTTATATCGGGGCTTTCACGATATCGCCTGGCAGGACTGTTTCTCAACGGCTCGAAGATGCGCCGAGATACCGATTGGTCGATAAGATCAATGCGCATAAAAACGCCGTCGCGTGCGACTAAGATACGTACGCTTTCCGGTGGAAATCAGCAAAAGGTAATACTTGGAAGATGGCTTTTGAACGAGCCTGAGATACTGCTGCTTGACGAGCCGACGCGAGGAATCGACGTGGGTGCGAAATACGAGATATATCAGCTTATTATCGACCTTGCTTCAAAGGGAAGATCGGTGATAATGGTATCGAGCGAGATGCCCGAGCTGCTCGGTATATGCGATCGAATACTCGTTATGTCGGGCGGAAGGCTCGCGGGCGAGGTTGAGGTGAAAAAGGGAGATGACGGCGAGGAGCTTCAGGAGCGGATAATGAGCCTTGCCGCGCAATATGTATAAATCTAAGGCTTGAAAGGACTTGAACAATGCTTGAAAAAATGAATCTGAAAAATAGATTTACAAATATGAAAACAATGACCTCGCAGGAGAAGAAAAGAGCCGTCGGGGAATTTCTTATAAACAACTCACTTTATATATTGCTCGTTCTCGCGATAATAGGCATTCAGATATATGATCCGAGGTTTCTTTCATTGCCTTCTATTGTGAATATAATCTCGCTCTCTGCCGCAAATCTTCCGATAGCGCTTGGTATCGCGGGCTGCATAATCCTTACGGGAACCGACCTTTCGGCAGGACGAATAGTAGGCGTTACCGCCTGCGTGGCGGCATCTCTCTTGCAGGCAAGCGGATATGCGGGAAAAATGTTTCCCGGACTTGCGACGATGCCGATATTTCTCGTGTTTCTTATAATCGTAGCGATAGGTGCGCTCGTCGGATTTATCAACGGATTTTGCACGGCAAAATTCAAGCTTCACCCCTTCATTGTAACGCTTGCGACACAGCTTATTACCTACGGTGTGCTGCTCATATATCTTATGCAGGGAACGAATAACGGTCAGTCGATATCCGGTCTTGATTCCAAATTTTCAAATTTTATTACGGGCAGCTTTTTGAGGATCGGAAACACTTCATTTCCGAATTACCTTATCTACGTGGCTGTAATTACTGTCATTATGTGGTTCGTGTGGAATAAAACGGCGTTCGGAAAAAATATGTTTGCGGTCGGATCAAACCCCGAGGCTGCAAACGTCTCGGGTGTAAACGTAAGCAGAACGATAATACTTGTTTTCGTGCTTGCGGGTGTGATGTACGGAATCACGGGATTTATTGAGGCGGCGCGAATAGGCTCGAACAGTGCGGCTACGGGACTGAACTATGAGCTTGACGCGATAGCGGCGTGTGTTATAGGCGGAGTATCCTTTGTCGGCGGTATCGGAAAGATACGCGGCGTTATTACGGGAGTTCTGCTTCTCAGAATCATCTTCGTCGGACTCACCTTTCTCAGCATCGACTCTAATATGCAGTATATTATCAAGGGACTTATCATTCTCGTCGCCTGCGCGATAGATATGAGAAAGTATCTTGTGAGAAAATAAAATAAACGGGAGGCGTTTCGCCTCCCGTTTATATTTGGCTATGGTGAAAATGCACATATTCGGCGTCGCATATTTGTTTAATTTAACCGATAGTTAATATTTTTATGTAGAAAAGTTCATAATTAAATTGTAGAATAGTGCCAAAGGGAAGAATAGTATATTCTGACCTTTCGGGTTTGTCGGTCAACAATACCAAAAATGCGATATGAAAGGAAGTGCAGAAAATGAGCATTGATGGAAAACACGTTTACAATATTGAGATCGATACGATGGAAGATGCAAAGAAGCTTGTGGCTACGGCAACAAAGCTGAAGGGAAGGATACTTCTTCGAAGCGGCGCAAAATTCTCTGTGAATGCAAAGAGCCTGCTCGGAGTAGTTCTTGCGAAAAAGCTTAACTGGGATAATATCCAGATAGTTATGGATAATGATTATTATCACGAATTTGAACAATTTATAAAAGACTGACTCCCGATACATAAATTAAATAATAATACCGAGGCGAGAGCCTCGGTATTTTTGAAATTTAGGGTTGACAAGATTAACAAAGGGTGTTATAATGAATCCAATATTTTCAGAAAGGATTACGGCAATGGCAGCTTATAATATAGGTCGAGTTATGAATACTGCAAAAGTGCGCGGCGTGGATACTATGTATTGGTATTCGTCGGGCTTGTATTGTCGTACCCAAATTTCAGTATAGTCTTTTTACAGGACGTTAGAAAATTAGGTTAATGACGGTGCAGGTCGGATTGATTTTCGATTTGCACCGTTTTTATTTTCTTGGAGGTAGAATTATGGAAAGAATGGAAGCACTCACAAACTATTACACTACTCACAATGAAGATGCTCGACTGACATCAAAGCACGGTATGGTCGAGCTTCTGACCACAATTCATTACGTTGAGAGGTATCTGAAACCCGGCATGCGCATCCTTGAGATCGGCGCAGGCACCGGGCGATATTCGCACTATTTTGCTCAAAATGGATATGACGTGGATGCCGTAGAACTCATGGAGTGCAATATTGAAGTATTTAAGGCTAACACGAAAGATGGAGAAAACATCACCGTTCAACAAGGCGATGCCATAAACCTTCAGAACATTTCTTCTGAACAGTACGACATTACCTTGTTATTAGGACCTATGTATCATCTCTATACCGATGAGGATAAAATTGCGGCTATGAGTGAGGCAATTCGTGTAACCAAGAAAGGCGGTATTATATTTGCGGCATACTGTAACAGTGATATGACCGTATATCAATTTTGTTTTGCACGTAGTGGTATCAACAACGAACAGTTTATCGATTTGATCGATCCGGATACTTTTGCTCTCAGCTCCACGCCAAGAGAAATTTTTGCGCTTTACAGAAAAGAAGATATTGATAGACTGATGGGAAAGTTCGATGTTGAAAGATTACATTATATTGGCACAGATATGCTTACACGTTTTATTGGAAATGCTGTGGATGAGATGGATGAGGATACTTTTTCAAAATATATGAAATATCATCTTTACATCTGTGAGCGTACTGATATGGTGGGCACAACAAATCATATATTGGATATTTTCAGAAAGGAATAAAACGATGTGTAAATCAAATGCAGTATTGGGCGCAGACCCCATAATACGAGAAGTTAATAAGAATGATCTTAATGAGTGTTTGGAGGTTATTCACAAAAGTTTTAGTACGGTGGCTGAACAGTTTGGATTGACAAGAGAAAACTGCCCCAAGCACACAAGCTTTATACCAATTTATTTTCTTGAAACGCAGATGAATTGGGGATGGCATATGTTTGCATTATGTAGTGGAGAGAGAATAGTTGGATATATGTCCTTGTCTAAAGAAGATGATAATACTTTTGAACTTCACAACCTTGCGGTGTTGCCCGAACTTCGTCATAATGGGTACGGAAAAATGCTTCTTGATTATGCCAAGGATAAAGTAAAATCATTAAGCGGCTCAAAAATAAAAATCGGTATTATCGAAGAAAGTACCGTCTTGAAGAATTGGTACATAGCGAATGGATTTGTACATACCGGAACGAAGAAATTTGACCATTTACCGTTTACAAGCGGTTATCTTGAATGGATAGGGGGTTAATTATTATGATATTTAAAGATAAACAGATAACATTAAAAGACGGCAGAACTGCCATCTTAAAAACTCCGTGCATTGAGGATGCAGAAAAAATGCTGAATTACATAAAGTCGGCGAGCGGCGAGACCGAATTTTTGCTTCGCTATCCTGAGGAATGGAATACTGTATCGGTAGGGAGCGAAGAACAATGGATAAAGAGCAACCGTGATTCTGAGGATGCTCTGATGATAGCTTGCTATATTGACGGAGAAATAGTAGGCAACTGCGCAATAAGCTTTTTTAACACGTTGAAAACGCGCCACAGAGCAGGTATTGCTATCGCTATACTTGAAAGATATTGGAACCTTGGAATTGGTTCTGCTATGTTCGCTGAGCTAATGACGGCGGCGGAATCAAGACCTGGAGTAAAAATTGTTGAACTTGAGTTTTTAGAAGGCAACGACCGCGCAAGAGCGCTTTATGAAAAATTTGGATTTAAGATCGTTGGCGAGCGCCCTAACGCTTTCAAATTAAAGGACGGACGTATTCTCAAGGAATATTTTATGCAGAAAATTCTGTGAATACAAAATACCGAGGCGAGAGCCTCGGTATTTTTGAGCTTATTTCAAATTCTCAATCGAATATTCGGGAACGGCTTCGGTTCGGGATACGACGAAGGCGCTGACCTTTGCCGCGAGTCTTGCGGCGTCGCCAAATGATGCTCCGCCGAGCATAGACGTAAGCCAGCACGCGCCAAAGCTATCTCCCGCGCCGACAGAGGATACGGCGTCTACCTTGACGGGAGCTACGTTTATCTGATCATCAAGCGTGTGAACCTCGGAGCCCTTCGAGCCCTTGGTATAGAGTATACGCTTGATGTTGGGATATCTTTGCAGTATCTCGCAGATCGCGCCGCGCGCGTCGGAAAAGCTGATTCCGCTCATAAAGTCAAATGCCTCAAGAAGCGGCGCTTCCTCGTCGCTGAGCTTAAGCGTTGTCGCGCTCTCGAAGCAGAGCTTTACAGAAGACTCGGAGTATCCGTTCGGACGGAGATTTATGTCGCAGAATATCTCCTCAATGCCGCACGTATCAAGCAGCTTGCGGAGTGTGGCGGCAGACACAGGCTCTCTTTGAGAGAGCGTTCCGAAGCAGAGTGCGTCAAAGCCTTCGGCTCTGATCCTATTTGCGAGCTCGTCGGAATATTCTATATGGTCGTATGCTACGCCCGGGACGAGCGAGTAAGTGGGAATTCTGTTTTCGTCGAGAGTTACGTTACAGCGTCCGGTGGGATATCCGTTTCGGCTGACAAATGCGGTATTTATGCCGAGGCGGTCAAGCTCCGCGAGCGCATCGTCGCCGAGCTTATCCTTTCCGACAGCCGACAGAATATAGCCATTTGCGCCGCATTTCGTGCAGTGAGCGGCAAAATTCATCGGCGCGCCGCCGATGACCGCGCGATCGGGATAAACGTCCCAGATGATTTCTCCGAAAGATAGTATTTTCATATGATTTTCCTGCCTTATGCGTTATATATGGAGTTCAGAATATGGCATTCGAAGCGTTCTATCTGAGTTTGTCTGTCCGACGTGAGCGTTACGTAGGGAAGATTAAAGTCGCAGATGTTTTTCTGCGTGGTGCAGAATTTGCCGTTGTCGGCAAAGACGGTCAGCGAGCCCTGATCTATAAGAGCGCGGAGCTTTGCCTTGTCGCCGGTAAGACTGAGCGGCATAGTGATGTTTTTATATTTGACGGTGTTTTCCGCTGTGTTGATCATGAGCTCCGAGCCGAAAAATCCAAGAGTTACACTGCTGCCGTCCATAGCAAGCTCGATCGATATATCAAGCGGCGCGGCGCCCGTGTCGAGCAGGAGCTCGTCAGCGAGTGTGATATCGGTGAGTATCTTGCTTTCCTTGCGAAGATTTTCTATCTCTCGAACGGGGGTAGCCGCAAGATAAAGCTCGTCGCCGTGTCGCTCCAGCGTCATCTCGGTGGGGATCGCCATCTGCTCCGAGAAGTTCGCGGCGGGAAGGTGAAGCTTATCCCAGATAGCCTTTATCGTTCTGCCGTCGTCGATTCCCGAAAAGCTCTGTGCGGCGTATGCAACGCTTGAATAAGTAAGAGATTTCGGCTCGGTGTCGATAACGAAGCCATCCTTGGTAAAGTGTCCGATGACGTATCTGTCGTGCGCGCCCGAAATTATCCAATACTTTTTGCCTTCAAATTCGATTGAATATATATCGGGGCACTCGTTGTCGCCCTCAAGACTGAATTCAAAATATATTTCCCAATTTATCAGGTCGTGCGAGATAAAGAGCTTGTACTCATCGCGCTCAAAGTAAAGCGCCATAATATACGCGTCTATTTCCTCAACGTAGACGACCTTCGGGTCTCTGTTGTGAGGTGTTATGGTATCGATGATCGGATTGCCCTCGTATTTTTCAAGCGTCATGCCGCCGTCGGTGGAAATGGCAAGACACTGGGTGTTCATCAGTCCTGTGGCGCCGAGCAGTCCCCCTCTTCCCGCCGCGGTATAATAGAAGAGTATCGCATTTTTACCGTCCTTGTTTTTGCCAAGAATGTTTTTTGTATCCTCGATCGCGCAACCCGAGTACATAGCGCCGAGCTCGTCGGGAAACAGTGCTATTCCGTGATTCTCCCAATGAATAAGATCGCGGCTGCTTGCGTGTCCCCAGTGCATATTGCCCCACAGGGTAGAGCAGGGATTGTACTGATAGAACATATGATAAACGCCGTTGTATTTTATCATTCCGTTGGGATCGTTATTCCAGCCGTTCGGTACGCTGAAGTGTATCTGCGGACGAAGCGGCTCGCGGTAAAGGTCCTTTGAATCTATCTTATCGGCAACCCCTACCGAGACGTTCATCTCGGGCGATATTTCTATTTCAATATCCTTGCCCATAAAGCGCTCAACGTCGACGTACGCCGTAAAATTCGGCTCGAGCATATCGAGGTTGCAATTGAGCTCGTATACGAGATCTCCTTTGTCAAAGAACATCACCTTTTTCGATGACTTGAGCGTGTTTATAGGGAAGGTAAGGTATTTGTGCGAAACGGTGATTTTCATATAAATTACTCCTTGATTTGTTTGATTTGATTCATTATATCACATAAAGTGTTAAAATGCAACATATAAGGTTAAAATTTTTGATGTTGGCAAAAACACTTGACAAAGAGCGCGTAAAATGTTACTATTATATTATGTTATATTGTTTGTGCGGCGCGGTGAACACCGTGCGTCGAGGTGAAAATGAGTAAAAAGAAAAAAATGATAAATAACGTCGGTGGTGCAGGCACGTCGAGAAAGCTCGATCTGCCTTATTACAGCAACTATCCCGATGACGATGTAGATATTGAATTTGTAGACGAGGAAACGGAGAGAAAGAAAAAGAGACATAAGACTTTGACCATAACTCTGTCGGTGATCTCGGGCGCGCTCGTCGTGCTCATCATAGCGGGATTTTTTCTGCTCCGTCATTTCGTGTTTTATCCCGATTTTACAACGGCGGCTAAAAACACGGTAACCTCTCTTGCTCACGATACTGAGTTCGATTTTTCGAGCTTTGAGAGGGAAGGTCAGAGTACACTCGGATATAATTATGACGGAACGCATATCTCTGCTTGGGAAACTCATAAAAATACAGATATGAGTATGAGAATAACCGTTAAGGAAAACGGAGAGGAAAAGCAGTATAAGCATATCGTAAAGAATAATGAGTTTGCGGCTCTGCACGGCGGACAGTGGTACGGTGCCGCATCCAAGGGCGCGGATCGGATGATAGAGAGCTCGGCGCTTCCCAAGCTCAGCTCGGCAGAGGCGACCTATATGCTTACTTACCTTGAGTATATTTCCAAGGCTTCGGCAGAGGATAAGGACGCCAAGATCACCGCGAATTTTATCAAAAAGGTTTTCAATGGATCGTCGATATCCTTAAGCGAGGATTTCCGCGGAGTATACGGCATATTTGATTCCGAAAGATACGTAAAGAGCCGCGCTTATACTATAAACAACGACAATCTTGCCGAGTTTATCAACAACGTGGCGGCAGAGCTTCGCGTTGCCGATATAACTGTTCAGATCGCATTCAGAAACTGGGCGGATATGAATATGTTCGAGGGCACCAAGACCTTTAGCGAAATGCTTGAGGAGCTTGAAAAATACGCTGATGAGATAAAGGCGCAGGATCCCTTTACTATGATACTTGAGATCTGCTATGCGGGACAGAATCTGTCGGCGATACTTATGGAAAACAGTACTACGATATCCGACAGTGAGACCGAGAAGACTCAGCTCGTTGCAGACTTTTATTCGAACGGTGCTAAAATACGAACCGAGAAGAAGATCGTAAATACTGACGGGGTCGAGCGTGATAATACCTTCGACGAGATACAGATAACCGTTGAGGAATCGGATACTGCCGCAAGCTATCGCGTACATATGAACACGGATGGAGTAAATACCGATATAAAGCTTATGCTCAACAACGCCGACAATACCTTTGAGCTCGTGGCATTCTGCGAGAACACCGAGGCATTTAAGGCAACGGGACTTTACTCGGATACCAAGGAGCAGTTTGATATCAAGGTAACGAACGTTGTCCGTAACGGTCAGACCGATACCGATTTCCAGCTTGCCGTAACCTGCTACTACAAAACGGCAGATATTGAAATGACAGCTTATAAGGATATCCTTACGATGAGCGAGGGCGAGCTGAGAGCCCTCAAGGAAAATCTTTTCGATTGGGAAATGAAGCTTCCCGAGGATGAGGAAGAGCTTGAATCCGAGATAAATAAATTTTTCGGACTTGACAAACTGATAGAGGACGCCAAGGCTGAGCTTAAGAAGCAAGAGGAAAGCTCAAAATCCGAAAGTAAAAAGTAATAAATAAAAAGACCGCAGATATCTCTGCGGTCTTTTTTTGTTGTTTAAATTGATTAAAGAAGCTCGCGGCGAAGCTCTGCGGCAGATTTCGGCGAGAGATAAGAGGGTGCTATGTCAAGCACGGTCTTGCAACCGACCGAGCCCTCGGAGTTGAGGCGATATGCCGCGCGCGCGTAGGCAACGATGACCGATGCGGTGAACTCGGGGTTGGAATCGAGCTTGAGACTGTATTCGATAACGTGCTTGTGTTCTCCGCTAAGTCCCGTCGAGCCTGTGCGGATAACGAATCCGCCGTGCGGAATGCCGCTGTGGTCGCGGTCAAGCTCTTCCTTGGTTATAAAATGCACCGTCGTGTCGTAGTCCGCAAAATAGTTGGGCATGGTCTTTATTTTTTCTTCGATAGCCGCCTTGTCTGCCGTATCGTCGGCAACTACAAAGCATTCTCTGGTGTGCTTCTGACGAACTGTAAGCGAGGGATTCGAGCCGCTTCGCACCTCTTCAAGCGCCGATTCTACGGGAATGGTGTACTGCTTTGCGTCGATAACACCCTCAATGCGTCTTATCGCATCCGAATGCCCTTGGCTGACACCCTTGCCCCAGAAGGTATAGTCCTTGCCGTCGGGAAGAATAGCGCCTGCGTACATACGGTTCAAAGAGAACATTCCGGGATCCCAACCGACCGAGATGACCGCAACCTTGCCCGATGCCGATGCTGCCGCGTCAACTTTCTCAAAATGCTCGGGGATCCTTGCGTGTGTGTCAAAGCTGTCGACAACGTTGAACATAGATGCGAGCGCGGGCGTCTGTACCGGAAGATCGGTAGCACTGCCGCCGCAGAGGATCATAACGTCTATCTTGCCTATATAGTCCTTTACCGAATCGGCACTCACAACGGGCACCGACGGCGTGTTTATCTTTAAGGTCTCAGGCGCGCGTCGCGTGAAGACCGCAACGAGCTCCATATCGCTGTTCTGTCTTATCGCGGATTCAACGCCGCGACCGAGATTTCCGTATCCGAAAATTCCTATTTTTATACTCATATCTGCCTCCGTAGGTTAAAAGAATACCCTAAAATTATAGCATAGCCTCGCCCATTTTTCAACGGGTAACGCGAAAAAATTCCAAAAATAATTATCAAAATAATTGCTGACGATTAGTATACATCCCCCAAAAATCAATATATACGATATCCGTCTCAACCAACGGTTGATTGCTTTCGGTAATTTTGTATGCTATATTTATTATGAACATCATTGACACGCCGCTCGCCTTTTGGTATAATTTACGTATAACATATGAAACGGAGACGTTATATGAAGACCTTTGATATACGTAGCTTTGCCAAGGAAAAAATGATAATTTGCGCGCATCGTGGCGTGTGGACGGGGAATATTCCTTGCAACTCACTGCCTGCATACGATATCGCGCTCGCTCAGGGCGCGGATATGATAGAGACCGACGTTACCGCAAGTGCGGACGGAGAGCTTTTTATATTCCACCCGACGCAGGAGAAGCGTCAGCTCGGACTCGACATAGATATCCGAACGATGCCCGCGAGTGAGGTCAAAAGACTTCCTATGGTAACGCTTGACGGCACGCCTACCGAGCATACTTTGCTTACACTTGACGAGCTGTTTGAGCATCTCAAGGGCAGATGCTACATAAACGTGGATAAATTCGGCGACAATCCTGAGCTGATAGTCAGAAAAATACAGCAGCATAATATTGCCGATCAGATAATCGTAAAATCGCCGCCAAAGGCGTCGTCGCTCGACGTTATGGAATCTCTTGCACCTGAGATACAGTATCTCGCTATCATAGGCAATTATAATTCGGATTATCACGCAGAGCTGATGAGCCGAAAAATGAATTACGTCGGTCTTGAGGTGGTATTTGCCCAGGACGATGCGTATATCGCGTCCGACGAATTTATCGAGCGCGTGCATAACGACGGCAGACTGATATGGGGCAACTCTATTCTGTATAATTATAAGAAGCTGCTCGCCGCCGAGCATTCCGACGATACGGCGCTGACTCGAGATATGGATATCGGCTGGGGCTATTTTGCGAGAAAGAATTTTGACATCGTGCAGACCGATTGGCCGCTTGCGCTGTCGCTCTATCTTGAGAAAACGGGGCAGATGTATAAAAAATAAATTAAAGGAACTTTATTATGAAGAAAACTCAGGAGACCGAGGAAAAGAAAAGGGTTATAGCCGAGTACAGTGAACTCAATCAGACCGAGCTTCATCGATCGTACGGCGTGAAAAAGAAAGAGGGCTTTTTAGCGCACTTCAACGATCGCTTTGCGAGTGTTTTGATTATAGCCTTCTACGCGCTTATGATAATAATATGTATAATAGGTGTGGTCTCAATTATGTTTATGCTTGGTGCCATAGGAATTGCCGTCGTCGTATTAAGCGTCGTGGCGTTTATATGGTTGAAGCTTTTAAGAGTGTTCCGGAAACGCATAAAGTTTTTGTTCAGACTAAAAAGACAGTGTAAAAAGCTGGGCTATAAAATAAAATTCTACCGAGGCTTTTTCAAGGGCCTGCGCTTTAACAAAGAAGGGGTTGACTTTACCGTTGATACGGGCAAAAAGCTTTGGGTGGTCAGATTTCTACCCTGTAAAAAGTACGATACCGAGCTGATATTCAACGATAAGGATACGATAATAATGAAGCGTGATCCTATTATGATGAAGAATTCCCTTCCGGGAGGGAGCGGATATAGTCCAAGTTTAATACGCGTGTCCAGACCGACCTCGCTTACCAAGCTGATATTAGGCGGAAAGACAAAAACAAACGTTATAAATTACAGCTTCACCGATAAAAAGGAGCAGCTTTACAGGACGAGTGAGAGAGCGCTTATCATAAATCCTGTTCCGTATACGATAAAGAAAAAGGAAGACGACGGCGCGACCTACGAGACGGGTACGGGCGAGCGTATGTGGGGATATACCGTGTTTTCGGGCAGCGGATTTATAAACACCTTGAGAAGCGAGAGTGGGAAATAAAGGGAATAAATAAACGTAAAACGGCGGCTGTGAAACCTCACAGCCGCCCATATTTATCTAAAAATATCACACAACATTATAATTATATCACACTTTTTTTAGCTTGTAAAGAGTAAAATGCGCAAAATAACTAAATTCTACTTAATAAACAAAAAATATTTGTAAACTTTTGACAAATTGCCTATTGCAAAAGCAATTTTTTTATGCTATAATATAGACGTACCAAAGGAAAAAGAAAGGAAGGAAAACTCCAATGGCACATTAAATAACAGGCTTCGAAAAATAAGATCTGAACCGACGTGAGTGAGAGATAGAATAAAAATAATAAAAAACAAGAGGAGAAAGAAACACGACGGTGATACGTTTTATATATATTCGGTAGTGTAAAAGGTTCAGCTCTTAAAAGAAAAGCCAGAAAAAAGAACAGCAATTCGTCCCCAAACGAAGAGATGCACGGAAAACAAGGGTATTCTCCTTAGAGAATGAAGATATGCGTTTTCGGGATGTAGGGAAAGTGAAAGGACGAAAATAAAACGAAAGAGAGGATCACAAAAGATGTTAGATATCAAGAGTGAACAGAAGTGACTCTTGATTGTGGATGTTAAGTTCGCAGTCAAGAGTCACTTCTAATTTTTTTTTGATCTTTTTGATCTTTTTGATCTTTAATTATAATTTGATCTCGTACATATTGAAAATATGCATATCATCAGAAGTCAATAGATATAAGCGATATAAATGCAAAAAATACCGCCGATGCAAGCACATCGACGGCTATTTTTTAAGTTTCTATCTGTCGTCCTAAAAATCCTGCGGCGGTCAGCACGAGCTTTGATTCTACTTCCGGAGAGGGAGTATCCTTTCCTCTTTCTCCCGACGCCTCGCCCATAGATGCTACACATCCGATGATATCTCCGCCGCTGATTATGGGCATTGCGCATCTGATAAAATGGTTCTCGCCGTCAGCCGTCGCGAATATTTTGTCAGCTCCGTCGCGGTAGCTGTACATCGAGCGCGATTCCATCAGCTTTTCCGCTTCCGTGGTGAGCGTCTTGTCGGAAAAATCCTTTTTCGGAACACCCGCGTGTGCTATCACAGCATCTCTGTCGGTGATGACGACCGAGAGATTGCAGGTCTTATACAGAGTCTCAGCGTACTGTGCGGCAAAAGCCGAAAGCTCGCCGATGGGGGAATATTTTTTGAATATTACCTCACCCTCGCGGTCTGTATATATTTCAAGCGGGTCGCCCTCGCGGATACGCATTGTGCGGCGGATTTCCTTGGGGATAACGACACGCCCGAGGTCGTCGATCCTTCTTACTATTCCTGTTGCTTTCATTTTCTTCTCCTTGAATAAAAGGTTGCTTGAAACTATTATTTGTTAAGTGCGCTCATTTTATCCAAAAGAGTTTTGATTAAAAAATGATTTTCTAAAACACTTTATTTAAAACAATAAAAACGGCTCGGAAGGCTCCGAGCCGTAATTTTTAATATACCGCCATAGTGTCGATATCTATTTTTACGTTGTATTGCGTGGGAATAGTCTTCATATGGTTGTGCGTACTGTTAAATGCGCGAACCTCGATATCGTTTTCGCCGTCGTGCAGATAGTCGGTTATCTCACACAAATATGGGCGCGTAAGAAGCGTGCGTGCTTTTTTGCCGTTTACGTATACGTCCATAGCGCAGCCGACGTCGCTATTTGCCTTGAAGAATATTCTATCGGAAGATTTTTTTACCGACACCGTCTTGTTAAGTCGGATTCCGCCCGAATAAAAGTCCAAGCCCTGCTCATCGTAGGGAATCTCGAAGCTGTATATACCGTTTTTTGTTTCAAAGGAGATCGGTTCCTCGAAGATCGCCGTGTCATAGCGTCCTGAGCTCTGTTCGGCGCAAAGCGTTATTTTTGCTGCGCGTCCGTCACCGTCGAGCTCAAACTCGTTATAGCCAAGAGTATTCAGCTTCTGTCCGTTCGCATATGCGGTTATCGGAAGGCTTGCACATATCTTCATCTTTACGGCACCGGGCGGTGCGGTGAAGCGGTAGCAGCAATAGCGGTTGTTCAGCTCGGGCATAGCATCAAAGGCAAGAATATCGGGATTATTAAACCATTTTGTTACCAAAGGGCGCTTCTGCTCAAAGTCTTTGCCGCGACTGAGAACGAAATGGCTTCTTCCGCCGTGAGAGAAGCGCAGCAGGATATAGTGTCTGCCCGCAGTGAGTCTGATGCTCTCCTCGGCGACTTCCTTGTGGTCTATCCATATTTTGTCGGGCTTGAATTCGCCCGTGTCTATCTTTACCGTTTCCGGCTTATCCGTGTATACGGTGGTGAAGAAATAATGCGGCTCATCGCCCTCGTATACGCTGTCGGAGTTAACGTAGGTGATGCGCTTATTTCCCATAACGAGAAAATCGTCGGAAAGGTATCCCTTGAGACCGTGATAGCTTTGCTGCGCGCCCGCATCACCCTCAACGCCGTATTTTGTCGAGAAGCGGTATTCCTTCATAACCTCGGTCGGAGCGGTAGCCTTGATCAGACTGTCTTCGTCCTGCTCGCCCGAAGCCGTCCAAAAATGCGTGCCGTAGGAATAGATCGAGCTCTTCCATTCTGCATTTTTGGGGATTTCAAGCGGATCGTCGCAATAGCAGTATTCAAGCTTGCGAGCCTCGGCGCCGATATATCCGTCAAATGCGGGCAGGCGCCAATCGCCATACGTATTATCCATCGTCGGAATGAGCTCGGAGTTCCATTCTCCGTTCATAGTGATGATCTGGTCCTTGTCTGATGCGGGAGAATATGTCGGGAGCGCCGACCAAGCCGCTTCGTCCTGTTCAAATGCAAGAATAAAGATCTCGCGCTCGGTCATCGGCATAGCTATTTCGGTTACGTGCTCGGTCTGGTCGCCTATGCTTTGAGTCGAGCAGGAATAGTCCTCAAGCTTGTATGCTGCTCCGGTCCACGCGTCAAGTACCACGGGATATCCTTTGGCGCGCAAAGAAATGGGAGTACCGAACGGCACGCGGTATATCATATAATGATCCTTGCCGTCGATCCTTCTGTGATGAATGAACGGATACGGCGAATCGCAGCAAACATCAAATATATGATGCTCGGACATTTTTTGAACTATCTCGTCGGGGGTGTTGATAAGGCTCCCTGTTTCCAATATGCTCTTGATAGTCTCGTCAAGGAGCTTGTCATCTCTGCCGATCCTGTCGCTTGCAGTGGGGAGACGTTTCTGGAAAATGACCTGACCGCCGTTTTTTGCGAATTCAAGTAGCTTTGGCATCATAGCAAAGCGTACTGCGTTCATTTCGGGAATGATGATAGTACTGAACGCTTCACCCGAAACGCAGAGCTTGCCGTTCTCAACTGTTGCGCGCTCAATGCTTTCAAAATCTATAAAATCAAAATCGATAGCGTGAGTATAAAGATACCTGCACGTGTCAAATGCTGTAGCGGCGGCAGCCTTTCCTTGCTCGACGTCAGCCTCTGCCGCAGCTACCGGATATACTATCGCTGCGTCGCAGCAATGTACGCCGCTGGCGTTCATATAGCTCAGACGCTTTGTGCATTCAAGAAAGCTTCCCATCTGTTCCCAATAGGGCATATGGTGGTGATTACAGGGCGGCGCCCACTCCCACATGCTTCCGTGGGTGGAATAGTAAAGTCCGTGGAGCGACAAAAGATTATGACCGAGAGCAAAATTTCGGAAGGTCGCATCTGCTACGTCCGAGGAATCGGTCGCCCAACCGCTCGAATAAAATCCCTCAAGCCAGACTCTCGGACGCCCATACATATGCGCGATAGACGCAGAGCATTTGGATTTGACAATGCTGGAGCGCAAGTGCGGCTGGTCGTTTCCGGGACCTTGATTCCATTTCATCGTTCGAAAATAATCGCCGAATTCAGTTATTCTTTGACCCCTGCCGCCGTGGTCGCAGCCAAAGGTCATTCCTCTCTCCTCGTGCCAATCGTAGACCGGCTTGAAGTAGCGTTCCTCGCTCAGCTGAACGATAACGTCGTAATAATCAAGCCTGATCTTCGGTGTCTCTGCGCCGATATCCTCAAAAATTGCGTTCCATTTTTCTGTGATATCGTATCCCTTGCGCTTGTAGAATTCTTCTTTGAAATCCTCGCACCAGAGATTGCCGGATATGTTGAAATTGAGCTCGTCCGAGAAGAAAAAGTTGATACCTTTTCCGCATTCGTCGGGTATATGTCTCTCAAAGGCTCCGTAGAATTCATCAACTACTGCATTTCCGATGCCTTTTGCCATAGGATTCATCGAAAAGGGAACTGTTTCTATCTCCACGTTGCCGTCTGCACCGAGCCTCAGGCGTTGACCGAGCATTTCGGGATGCTTTTCGAGAACCCAGTCTACGTAATATTCTTGCCCGGGCGAGCCGAGCGTATAGTCGCTGAGGCTTACCGACATTCCGTATTTTTTACATTCGCCAACAAACCACTTCACCAGCTCCCACCACGGATCCGAAAAGGGCTTGGGGTTGCTTTTCATGGTAAGACCGTACATTCTGCCACCCTTGTTGCCGTGGCAATAATTTATCTGGAGACCGCAGATATGCTTATCCTTTAACTGCTCTAATATCCAGCTTAATTTTTCCTTGGTTATATCGTCTCCGTGCCACCAGAAGAATGATACCTCTCCGTATTTGCTGGGCGGATTTTTGAAATCGAATTTTTCTGATTTTGACGTTTCGCAATAAGCCATAATGAATTCACCTTTCTTGCGATTTAGTGCTTATAATTACATTATACAGTATAATTTCTGCAAAATCAACGACGGATTTTAACTTTTTTATTGTCTTATTTTATCTTTTTGAAAAAAGGACTGCATCTTGGATGCAGTCCTGATTTTTGTTTGATTAAATCAATTAAAGTGCCGCCTCAAGCCTTTCTCTTGTCGCCTTGATGAAGGTGATAGAGTTGACCGCGGTTGCCGTGTAGCCCTCGCTGACAAGACCGACGAGGTCCTTGGTCATAATGCCGTCGTCAAGAGTCTTGATGCAAGCCGCCTCGAGCTTATCCGCAAAATTGCAGAGCTCAGGGAGCTCGTCAAGCTCACCGCGCTTGCGGAGTGCTCCCGACCACGCAAAAATCGTCGCTATGGGGTTAGTCGAGGTATCCTCGCCCTTGAGATAGCGGTAGTAGTGGCGGGTAACCGTGCCGTGAGCTGCCTCGTATTCGTACTTTCCGTCGGGAGAAACGAGCACCGAGGTCATCATAGCGAGCGAGCCGAATGCGGTGGAAACCATATCCGACATAACGTCGCCGTCGTAGTTCTTGCAGGCCCAGATGTATCCGCCCTCGCTTCTGATAACGCGTGCGACCGCGTCGTCAATGAGAGTATAGAAATAGGTTATTCCCAGCTCATCGAACTTTGCCTTGTATTCGTTGTCGAATATTTCCTGGAAGGTGAGCTTGAAGGTCTGGTCGTATTTCTTGGAAATCGTATCCTTTGTGGCGAACCAGAGATCCTGCTTTGTGTCTATCGCAAACTGGAAGCAGGAGCGAGCGAAGGAGCATATGGACGAATCCTTGTTGTACTGTCCCTGAAGCACGCCGCCGCACTCAAAGTCGTAAATAGTCTCTCTGAAGGTCGTTCCGTCCTCACCTGTGAAAAGGAGCTCGGCTTTACCGGGACCCTCTACTCTGTACTCGGTAGACTTGTAAACGTCGCCGTACGCATGACGCGCGATAGTGATCGGCTTTTTCCAATTTCTTACCGCGGGCTTTATCGAGTCAATGAGAATGGGCGCGCGGAAAACGGTACCGTCAAGAATTGCGCGGATAGTACCGTTAGGGCTCTTCCACATCTCTGTGAGGTTGTATTCCTCAACTCTCTGCTTGTTGGGCGTGATGGTTGCGCACTTTACGGCAACTCCGTACTTCTTCGTTGCGTTTGCGCTATCGATGGTTACCTGGTCCTTAGTTTTTTCTCTTTCGGGCAGACCGAGGTCGTAGTATTCTGTTTTAAGATCGACGAAGGGGAGCAGGAGCTCGTCCTTTATCATCTGCCACAGAATTCGTGTCATTTCGTCGCCGTCCATTTCGACCAGCGGCGTTTTCATTTGAATTTTTTTCATAGTTCAATACCTCCGAACATTTTGAAAAAATATAGTTTATTTATCTTACCCTTGCGGGAATGATATCCTTTTACATAACGACCTCAATGACGTTATGAATGTTGATGCGCTCTACCTCAACGTAAGCTCTGCCGTCCTTGTATTCAAAGGTAAGCTCGCGTCCTTCGGGCTGAAGCAGGAGCGCCCTCGGGGAGTTATCAAGCGCTATCGAGAGTGTTATATCAAGCGCAGGCGGAATAAAGTTTTCCGTGGCGCTGTTGGGATTAGTGTGATTTCCGTTAGCATTCACAAGTTGAACGAAAAGCTTGTCGTTTTTCGTTGAGCATACGATCTCAAGTATTCCCGTAGCATGCTCTAATCGAACTTTGGGCTCATATAATTCATCTGCGGCAGATTTTATGAGTGTTCTGTGCAAATATTGAGTTCCGTTTAAATATTGCGATCCGATATCGCAGCCGATAGCTGCGATTTTTCCCTTTCCAAAAGGTATTATTTTTGCAAATGAAGTTTTTTCATCTCTTTGCTCCTCGGATAACCAAGCAATATCATTACCCTCATTGGATATTATCTGTACGGGAGAAACAAGAGTTCCGTAATGCAGCTTGTCGAGTGTAAAGTAATATGGCTGAAGTTGAGTGCTTTTTTTGTCAGTGTCGTGTCCATCCTCTAACATTTCTGAGGTATGCAACAGATTCTCTCGAATATCGGAAGTTGTGAAAGAAGCATCAAACTTGGAAAAGAAATTGCAGGTTTTTTTGCCGACCAGCATTAAAGCCCCGCCTTCTTTTACATAATTCAGCAGATCTTTTACGGTTTCTTCCTTCAGGCCGTCATAAAGTTCCGGGATGACTATCATAGGATATTCGTTATAATGTCCCTTAAGTTTAAATTCCGAAACGATCTCAAGAGATTGACCCGAATCACAAAGCAGAGCGGTTAAGCCCAATAGCTTAGCGTGCCCGTCTCTCGAATAAAGACGAGAGGTGGATTCAATAGCTCTGTCGTGTGTTGACATAAGCAACGCAGCTTGATGTACGGGCTTTACGCGAAAACAGCAACTTTCGCGCTGACGCACAAAATCAGCAACGGGCTTCAGACTCAAAAAATGCTCGGTTCGCAGTTCTCCGTTGGGATATTGTGGAATAACCCATTGATATCCGCCTCCCATAGAAATGGTGGCAGCCGCTTCTTGCATAAGCTGTGCAGGGGCCTTGGGAGTCCTTGTCGTTGTATTGAACATTCTGGCTCTGAATGCCCATGACATAATATCCCACGGGATATCGTTCTGAGCGAGAGCACGTCCGCAATATCTTGCATAGTTTACGGAATTTATCCAGGTAATATCTCCCGAAAGATAGTCAAGATTCGCTGAAGGCTCCTCGGGCATATGGTCGCTGAACGACCAATTCGACGTGAAATCTACATTGGGGCATTTATCGTGTATTGAATCGACGTAATGCCTAAGCCACTTGCGATAAAGCTCTCGGTGATACTCTCGGTATTCTTCGTAATGCGGATCGTTTTTGGTGGCAGGCAACTTGCCATTAAGCGATATTCCGGTATCTTTTTCGAATGCCGCTAATGTTTCGGGATGAAAATCCGTAAATGCTACCCAGCAATCACCGTCAGACCATATAGCATCAATATCGTATTTTTCCGCAAGCTCGCAGAGCTGCGGTATGAGCTGCTTATCGATATAATCACAGTTAAGCCGTGTGGCTCCCTTTATAGGGGTTCCGTCGGCTCTGATGGCACAGCTTTCGGGATGTTCCTCGCAGTATTTGATGTCATAAAGACCCGAATGGTGCATAACGAGTAAAATACCCATTTCGCGAGTGATCTTGCGGAAGGTGGCGATGCCATCGTTTTTGATTTCCGGAGAGGCGTTGCCCATCTTTGAGGGATATGATGCCCAGCCGGGATGTCCTTTGCTGTCAAGCTGAAAATAATCAGGTTTTAACGTTTCGCAAATTTTTCTGATATCATCTTCCGATATATTATCGTATATCGGACAGCTTCCTGTTGCGTGAAAATCGGCATGGATACCAAAAAAACAATCTCTTCGTTTTTTAGTGTTATTATTTTTCATAAAAGTACGCTCCTTATTTTATTAAATATAAAACACAAGTTTCTTTCGTATGTTTAATATAATAGCACCTATTCAATTCCTTGTAGGCATTATAACATAAAATCAAATTATGTCAACCTTTCTAGCAAAAGTTTCATTTTGTTCGTTTTTCGTTCATTTTGAGTTAAATTTATTTACCAATCATCTACTTTTATGACAAAGTTTAGCAGCGGAGAAAGCTCCCCGCTGCTAACATATTAAACGCTATTAAATAACCTCAATAACGTTATGAACGTTGATGCGCTCTATCTCAACGTAAGCTCTGCCGTTCTTGTATTCAAAGGGAAGCTCGCGTCCTTCGGGCTGAAGCAGGAGCGCCTCCGGGGCGTTATCAAGTCCGATAGAAAGCTTAAGGTCCATAAGAGGCGGGAGAATGTCGTCGGTAAGTACGTTGGGATTATTGTGATGTCCGTTTGCGTTGATTATCTGAACGAGGAGCTTGCCGTCCTTCTGCGAGCAAACGATCTCTGCAAGTCCTGCCGCCGATTCGATGCGCACCTTGGGGGTGTAGAGCTTATCTGCGATAGTCTTTATCAGCTTTCTGTGCATATACTGAGCCGTCGTGTTGTACTGCTCGCCAAGGCTTACGCCGATAGGCGTTATAGTACCCTTGCCAAAGGGAATGATCTTGGAGAGCGGCTTGAACTCGCCTCTGTGTCCGATAGAGGACCAAGCGACAGTCTCGCCTTCATCCGAGCATATCTCGACGGGGCATATCATAAAGCCGAAGGCTTTTTTATCAAGCGTGAAATAATAGGACTGATAGGGTATCTTGCTTGCCGCAACGTCATGTCCGTTGAAGTTCGCGGTTTCTTCGGTAACGATTCTTTCGTTAAGCTCTGCGGTTTTGAAGGGCGCGCCGTTTTCGGCAAAGAACTTACAAGCCTTTTTGCCGATTATAACGAGATTTCCGCCGTTTGCCGCATAATCAAGAAGCTTAGCGACGTTGTCGGGATCGAGCGACTCGTATATTTCGGGAACGATGATCATCGGATATTCGTCGTAATGTCCCTCAAGCTTGAATTCGGAAGCGATCTCAAGCGACTGACCTGCATCGCAGAGCAGGCTCGTGATGCCGATGAATTTGGGCATACCGTCGCGCGAATAAAGTCTTGACTGACACTCAAGATGTCTGTCGTGCGTGGACAGAAGCAGAGCCGCTTGGTGAACCGGCTTTGTTTTGAAGCAGAAAGGCTCTCTTGAGCGCGCGAAGCTCTCCATTTCCTTTAGCGTTCGAATATGCTCGATGGAGATGTCTCCGTTAGGCTCCTGATGGAAATACATATCAAAGCCGCCGCCGAGCGAGATCACCTCTGCAGCTTCCTGAAATACCTGAACAGGCGCCTTGGGCGTTGAGGTTCCGATTCCCATCGCTTTGTCGCGGAAGGTCCAGGTTATGATATCCCAGGGCATGTCGTTCTGCGCGAGAGCGCGTCCGCAATATCTTGCGCTATGGAAGGAGTTTGCGGGAGCTACGTCGCCCGATATGTAGTCAAGATCAGCACAGGGCTTCTCGGGCATATGGTCGCTGAATGCCCAGTTGGACGTGAACTGAAAATCGGGGTACTTTGCGTGTACCGAGTCAACGTAATGGCGGAGCCATTTGCGGAAAAGCTCGCGGCTGTACTCTCTGTATTCCTCGTAGTATTTGTCGCCCTTCTTTGCGGGGACGGTACCGTCGAGCGAAAGTCCGGTCTCCTTTTCGAATCTTTCCAGAGAATCGGGATGGAAATCGGCAAATGCCATCCAGCAGTCGCCGTCAGACCAAGCGCCCTCAAATCCGTACTTTTCTAACATCTCAAAAAGCTGAGGAAGGGCGCGTTCGTCCATATAATTGCTATCAAGACGCGTTGCGCCGCGAACGTAGGAGCCGTCGGCGCGCATAACGTTCACCTCGGGATGCTCGTTGCAATATTTGATATCGTAAAGACCCGAATAGTGCATATAAAGGGGAATGTCGTACTCGCGTGTAACCTTTCTGAACATTGCCATACCGTCATTCACAAGTGTGGGAACCGTGTTACCGAATTTGGAAGGATAGGATGCCCATCCGGGATGTCCCTTACTGTCGAGCTGAACGTAATCGGGCTTAAAGGTCTCGCAAACCTCGCGGATGGAGTCCTCGGTCAACGTATCGTAAACAGCAGGAGCTTTATCAGGGTCTGCGTGAAAATCAAAATGAATACCTAAAAAACAATCCTTACGTTTTTTCATGACTTTTCTCCTTATTATAAAGAAAATTTGAGAGGTTTACCTCTTGATGTTATTTTATCATAAAGAAATCAAAAAACAATGAGGTTTGTAACAAAAAGCTTGTATTATAGTAACTTTTTGATTTGCTTTCAGCAGGAATGATTCTTATAATAATTCATCAGACAGCCGTCGAGAATTATCTCCTTTTCGTCCTCTGTAAGTCCTTTTACGTAAAGTGTGAGAGGCTCTGTTGTGCCGTTTGCGCGTATTACGGTGGCTTCGAATTCTTCCTTGCCTGCAATTATTGCCTCACGGATACCGCCGACGAACACGTAATCGCCGACCTCGTATTCAAACTTTGTGTCGGGAGCAAGCGTGAAGGGAAGGATACCCCAGTTGATGCAGTTGGAGCGGTAACGCTTGGTCGCAAACTCATAGCAGATGTTCGCAAAGCCGCCGAGCACCTTCTGGCAGGATGCCGCCTGCTCGCGCGCAGATCCGTCGCCGGGCTTGTTTGCAAATACGCAGGAGCCGAATTGAGTGCTTGCGAGAAGAGCATTTGCATCGCCTACCTTCGAGAGCACCGACACAAGCTCGTCGGGAGCCTTTCCGTCTCTGCGCTCAGCCTCAATCGCAGATACCGCCTTGGAGTTGCCGACGTAATCGGGGCAGCGGCGTGAGAGCGCAAACTCTGCCAGACGCAGAGGATTAGAGCGGTAGGACGAGGTCTCTCCCGAGGGAATAAGCTCGTCGGTGGTGGTTACGGGGTCGTGAATGACCGCCGCAAGCTTTACGAGCAGATTGTCGGACAGCTCGTATTGACGCGGCCAATCGGTGATATTGGGGCCGAATACGAGCTCTGCGCTCTCGTCAGCCTTTCCAAAGCCGTAATAAACTCTCTTTTCGTATGCCGAGCGATCATATTTGTACTCGGTGGGTGTGTAATCGTAATCAACGTCGGTCGCCGCGGTGATATATCCGCCGTTTGCGGCGGTTGCGGCAATGCTTCTTGCATCCATAAGAGCAACGCCCGAGAGCTGTCCCTCGCCGGGCTTTGAGCCTTCACGGTTAGGGAAGTTACGGGTGGTGTGGCGGAGAGAGAGTCCATTGTTCGCGGGGACGTCCCCTGCGCCGAAGCAAGGGCCGCAGAATGAGGGCTTTATCACAGCACCCGCGCTGAGAAGCTCGGCGGTCGTGCCGTTCTTTGTGAGAGCGAGAGAAACGGGAATGCTCGTGGGATATACCGAGAGCGAGAAATATCCGTTGCCGGTGCTCTTATCCTTAAGTATTGCCGCCGCTTCGCTGATGCTGTCGAACATACCACCTGCACAACCGGCAATGATTCCTTGATCGGCAAGCACTCCCTTGTCGCTTATCTTGGATCTTAGATCGAGCTTGCACTTGCCGAATTTTTCAGCCGCTTCTTTCTCAACCCTCGCAAGTATCTCGTCGGCATTTTCAAGAAATTCGTGAATGGTGTATGCATTCGAGGGGTGGAAGGGAAGGGCTATCATAGATTCCATCTTGTCGAGGTCTATCTCGATCATCGCATCGTAGTAAGCAACGCCCGCAGGAGCAAGCTTTTTGTAATCCTCGGGTCTGCCGTGAGCCTCGTAATGAGCCTTTACGACATCGTCTGTTTCCCAGATGGACGACAGGCAGGTAGTCTCTGTGGTCATAACGTCGATGCCGTTTCTGAAATCGATAGGAAGATTTTTGACTCCGGGGCCGACAAACTCAAGCACCTTGTTTTTCGCAAATCCGTTTGCAAAGGTTGCGCCAACAAGTGCAATAGCAACGTCGTGCGGACCGATTCCGCGTCGGGGTGTTCCCGTGAGATATACGAGCACCACCTCGGGTGCCTTTATGTCGTAAGTGTTCTTGAGCAGCTGCTTTACCAGCTCAGGACCGCCTTCGCCGACGCCCATAGTTCCAAGGGCGCCGTAACGGGTGTGAGAGTCAGAGCCGAGGATCATTTTTCCGCAGCCCGCGAGCTCCTCGCGCGCAAAGGAATGAATAACGCTCTGGTTTGCGGGAACGTATATGCCGCCGTATTTTTTAGCTGCCGAGAGACCGAAAACGTGGTCGTCCTCGTTGATAGTACCGCCAACGGCACAGAGCGAGTTATGGCAGTTAGTCAGCGCATAAGGAATGGGGAACTCCTTGAGCCCGCTTGCGCGCGCCGTCTGAATAATTCCGACGTAGGTTATATCGTGAGATGCGAGCGCGTCGAACTTTATTCGCATTATGCTATCGTCGCCTGCGACGTTATGAGCGTTAAGTATAGAATATGCAATAGTGTTTTTTCTGGCTTTGTCGGGAGAGATGTCGGCGGTAGCGCAGGGCTTGCCGTTTACAAGGTAAACTCCCGAATTGGTAAGCTTTATCATTTGAGTTATCTCCTTGATCTTTGGTTTCAAATAAATATAATAAATTATAAACCAAAAGTCTGTGAAAGTCAAGAAAAAAGCGGAGTAATTCATCAATTTTACAATAAGTTAAAATTATTGTTGCAAAAATGCGTTAAAAGTGGTATAATTTAACACAAATGATCCTGATTTTTAAAGGAGAGTTATGATTTTAAAAAAGAATTTTTTCGAGAGCCCTGCGTATGAGGTCGCTCCCGCACTTATCGGCAAGATAATCTGTCGTCGGAAAGGCGAAGATATCATTCGTGCAAGGATAACCGAGACCGAATGCTATTATGGCTTTGACGATACCGCAAGCCACGCGCATAAGGGTATGACAGAGCGGAATTCCGTGATGTTCGACGAGGGTGGAAGAACGTATATTTATCTTTGCTACGGTATTCATAATCTGTTGAATATTACAACAGGGCGCGTTGGACACCCCGAAGCTGTGCTGATACGCGGAATAGAGGGAGCTCAGGGGCCGGGCAGAGTAACGAAATGCCTTGATATAGGCAGAGATCTCAATAAAATATCGGTCTGCGACAAGGACGGCATAATATGGCTTGAGGATGATGGGTATAAACCGAAAATTACAAGATCTAAAAGAGTAGGAATTGATTATGCCAACGAAAAAGACCGAGAAATACTATGGAGATTTCTTGACGTTGATCTTGCGACGGTCAAAAAATAAGTACTGAAAAATACAATAATTGACAAAAACACAAAGGAAATTACAATGAGCGGATTGGGAACTTTAGTTAACGTGGCGGCGATAATCGTCGGCGGCTTGATAGGTCTGTTTTTGAAGGGCGGGCTTAAGGAACGCTTTCGTAAAATACTTATGGAAGCCTGCGGATTGGCGGTAATATTTATCGGCGCGGCGGGTGCGTTCGAGATGATTTTTACAATTGAGGATAATAAGATCAAGGCGGGTTCGACTATGCTGATAGTTATATCGCTCGTGATTGGCGGTCTTATAGGTGAGCTTATCAATATAGAAAAGGGGCTTGATACGGCGGGTGAAAAGCTCAAAAAATTAGTACGTGCCGACGGCGACAATAAATTTGTTGACGGATTCGTTACGGCGTCTCTTGTGTTCTGTGTTGGAGCTATGGCGATCTGCGGACCTATTGACGAGGCGCTTACGGGTGATTCGACCACGCTTTTCATAAAAGCAATACTTGACGGGGTTATGGTAATAGTATTTGCTTCGGTTTACGGAGTAGGAGCGATCTTCTCGGCGCTCGCAGTAGGAGTGTATCAGGGACTTATCACGGTTTTCGGCGTTTTCATCGCAGATTTTATGAACGACGCGCTGATCCTTAACCTTTCGGGCGTAGGTTCGGTATTGATCTTTGCAGTAGGACTGAATCTTATCCGTCCCAAGACGATCAAGGTCGGAAACCTTCTTCCCGCGCTTCTTATCCCCGTGTTTTACGAGCTTTTGAAGCTTGTACCCTTCCTGCCGTTTTAAAAAGAGCTTGACATTAACGGCATAAAGATTTATAATAATATCAGAAATATTAACATATAGAAAGGAAACACTATGAAGCTTTCAGTTCTTGCAAATCTTTACGGCTCCAAGAGCCTTGACGAAACTCTCTCTATTCTCTCGGAACTTGGCATACATACGGTAGAGATCGGCGCCGGCGGTTATCCCGGAAAGGCGCACTGTAATCCCGCCGAGCTTTTGGCTGATGAGAAAAAATACGAGGAGTTTGCAAACACATTCAAAAAATACGATACGGAGGTCTGCGCACTTGCCTGCCACGGAAACCCGCTTCATCCCGATGCGGCTACCGCAAAGGGCTATGACAAGGATTTCAGAAACGCTATCCTTCTCGCAGAAAAAATGGGCGTAGATACTATTATCGGCTTCTCCGGTTGCCCCGGCGACAGCGAGAATTCGCTCTATCCCAACTGGGTAACTTGTCCTTGGCCTGAGGATTTTCTTACTATCCTCGATTGGCAGTGGGAGAAAAAGCTCGTTCCTTATTGGTGCGAGATGGCAAAGTTTGCGCTTGATCACAAGGTAACGCATATCGCATTCGAGATGCATCCCGGATTCTGTGTTTATAATTCCGAAACGCTTCTGAAGCTTCGCGCAAAGGTAAGCGAGAAGGCAGGCACAGAGGTAGGAAGCGTGCTTGGTGCTAACTTTGACCCGTCTCACCTTATCTGGCAGGGAATGGATCCCGTAGCGGCAATAAGAGAGCTTGAGGGCTGCATTTATCACGTTCACGCAAAGGACACGAAGATAGATAAGTATAATACCGCTAAGAACGGTGTGCTTGATACCAAGCATTATTCTGACGAGATACATCGCGCTTGGGTATTCCGCACCGTAGGCTACGGTAACGGCGAGACCTATTGGAGAGATCTCGTGTCAAATCTCCGCCTTTGCGGATACGACAAGGTGCTCTCAATTGAGCACGAGGATAGCGTAATGACTATCGACGAGGGCTTGCAGAAAGCTATCAATTTCCTCAAGGATATTTGCATCTACGAGGAAAAGCCCACCACAATGAGCTGGGCGTAAAAACGTAAAAATATAATAACAAGAAAAGTTAGAAGAATGATTTTTTTGAGCAAATCGTTTTGAAAATCATGTTAAGTATTTGTTTGGATAAATATAAAATTGGCTAAGCCTAAAGCTATATTGCAAACAAAAAGAGCAAACACGCAAGGTAAAATCTTGAGTGTTTGCTCTTTTGCCATAAAGATGTGAAGCTTAGATGGTTTCAAGTTTGATTATATTGATTCGGTATCATTGTCAGCGGGTTTTTCAAAGCCATTGTAGCCGAGCGATTTTATCAGCGTGGGGTAATCCTTGTAGCAGTAGTTTTTGTCGACGCTCGGCGATGCGATTCCGACGCTCTCCACGGTTACGCCGTTTTCAAGCACAGTCGCGGTCGATGTGAACTGCCACATTCCATATGCACCGGTGCCAACATAGGTGTAGGTGGGATCCCAGGTGTCGCTGTTCCATTCCTGCGATCCGTACTTGTATTTCGCCATCCACACGTCGAAAAGGGAATTGATCCTCGCTGTATCAAAATAATTATGGAGCCAATACTGACCTGCGTAAAGAGCGCCGTAGTATCCGTTTTCCTGGATCTTTGAGAGGAATTCTATTATCATCTCGGTGCGCACATCGTTTGCCAGCGCTTCCTGCGAGGGATCCTCAAAATCGAGATATACGGGATATTCAAACTGCTTTCCCTCAAGAAGCGTGAGCAGGAAATCCGCCTCGGCAGAGATTCCCTCAACACTCGTTGCGTAGGAATAGAAATAGCATCCAACGTCAAGCCCCGCCGCCTTCGCGCCCGCATATGACATCTCGAACACGGGATCCTTGCCGTTGCTCGAGCCGATCTTTAGGATCACGTAGTCGATGCCAGAATCCTTGATCGCCTGCCAATCGAGGTCGATATATTCGCCTTTGGTGTTCTGCGCAAACTGCCACATTGAGATGTCAAGTCCTTTTGCGACAACGTCGGTGGTGTCTACGTATGCACCGCTGAAAACGTCTGAGTAGGACAGCTCGGTTTTTATCTCATCGCCGCATCGGCATACGCTGACGTAGCTTATCTCGGGGTTTTTAGCCGAGGGGAGCAATGCGATGCCCTCGGGCGCGACGTATTCGTGACCAAGCGCGGGAGCGGTGATCACGGTCTCTATATGATCGCAGCGCGTGCACTCGGTTATCGTGCGCTCAGGCTCCTCGCAGGTTGCTTCAAGCACGGTCAGCTTAGGCGCGTGCTCGTAGGGCTCGATCGAATATTCAATCATCTCGGAATAAGTACATACCGTGCAGTATTCCAGAATACCGCCGTATTCGGTGCAGGTGGGATCGACAGTCTTTTGCGCGAGCGTGTGATCGACAAGTCCGATAAGGTCAGACTTGGTCTGAAATCCGCATTCGCAGGAGTTAAGCGTATATCCCTCGGTAATGCAGGTTGGAGCGATTATCTGCTGTGTAAGCGTGTGCTCGTGAGATGCGTTTCCTTCATTTATTATAGTGCCGTATTCTGTCTCCTCGGTCGTCTCGACCTCGGTGGTTTCCGACGAGGTTTCGAGGGCTTCCGTCGAATCTGGTTCTGTAGACTGATCGTCGCTTGACAGGTCGGGCGTTTCACTGCCGCTATCGCACGCATATAATAAAGGAAGTGAAATTATCAGCAGCAACGCAAGGATCAAAAAAACAAATGATTTTACTTTCATAAACTTCTTTACCTTTTGTAAAATTTGCATTTTATACATATATAATAACAATGAAGTCGTCGCTTGTCAATATAAAATAAGCATTTTTGTATATTTTGCCAATAGCTTGATCATAATACTTAATAAAACCATATATGTAAAAAAATGTATATGTTTTATTCTATTGAAACAAGATGTTGATTATTCATTGTTTTTGCAAAAAGCTTTATATAAGGTTTTAAAATGCAAAATGACAGCTAAAACATAACAAACGAGGTCATCATTTGTCGAAAAATAACAAAAATCATAAAAATGAAAAAAAGTTAAAAAAAAGTGTTGACAAATCCTTTAGGGTTGTGGTATAATAGTCAAGCTGTCCGGAAGGATGGCGAACGGTCATTGAAAATTGAACAACGAAGAGAGAAGTACAAAGCATAAGCAAGTGCGAAAATACAGATCTCGTCAAT
>JAFXHA010000094.1 GCA_017536635.1 Clostridia bacterium | reverse complement strand
TTACTTTTCTTTCAAGAAAAGTAAGTCGGACGCTACGTACCGACGGGTTTTATTTTTAATATGTTTTATAGTTGGAAGTTCTTTTGCTTACTTTTCTTTCAAGAAAAGTAAGTCGGACGTTTGCGTTATGCATTATCCTTCTTGTTAAGAATATCGAAATCTGTCATTTCAAGTAACACAATTCATAAAAAGTTCATAAAATGGTATTGATTTGTACTTGATATTTGCCGATAAAAGTGTTATACTCTGCGAGTAATAATTAAGAGACTTTTGGAGGATAAAAATGCAGACACTTCTTATGCTGGCAACGGCGCTTCTTGCGGGACTGTTGCTTTCAAGAGTTGCAAAGCTTTTAAAGCTCCCCGCAATAACGGCGTATCTCGTTGCGGGAATACTTATCGGACCGTATTGCCTTGGTGCGTTCGGCGTTGACGGACTTGGATTTACAAGTGCCGCACAGGTTGACGGACTTTCTATCATATGTGACGTGGCGCTTGGCTTTATCGCGTTTTCAATAGGAAACGAATTCAGGCTCGCTCAGCTCAAGCAGATCGGCAAGCAGGCGACCGTAGTAGGAATTTTTCAGGCTGTGCTCGCGACCGTCGTCGTCGACGCGGTGCTTATAGGAATACATTTTCTTATGCCCGACAAGCTTCCGCTTGAGGCTGCTATCGTGCTTGGAGCCGTAGCTTCGGCAACTGCGCCCGCGGCAACGCTTATGGTCGTAAAGCAATATAAAGCAAAGGGACCGGTTACGGAAATTCTTCTTCCCGTCGTTGCACTTGACGACGCAGTGGGACTCGTGCTTTTTGCGATATCCTTCGGTGTGGCAAAGGCAATATCCACGCACAGTGTAGATATTATATCCATAATCATCGAGCCGCTCGTTGAGGTAGTTCTCTCGCTCGCGCTCGGTGCGGTAATGGGCTTCCTGTACAATCTTTGCGAGAGATTCTTCCATTCGCGCTCAAAGCGTCTTTCGATATCCGTGGCGTTCGTTTTCCTGACCGTCGCTCTTTCGATGATGAAATTTGAGCTCCCGATAGGAGACGTAAAGATACATATCGCTTTCTCATCTCTGCTTGCGTGTATGATGCTCGGAACGATATTCTGCAACATCTGCGATTTTTCCGAGGAGCTTATGGAGCGCGTGGACAGATGGACGGCGCCTCTTCTCGTGCTTTTCTTCGTTATCAGCGGCGCGGAGCTGGAGCTTTCTGTCTTCGGAGACATAATGATAGTTCTTATAGGAATAGCTTATATTATAAGCCGCTCTGCAGGCAAATATTTCGGCGCGCAGATCAGCTCAAAGGCAACGAAATGCAGCCCGACCATCGTCAAGTATCTCGGCATTACGCTTCTGCCTCAGGCGGGAGTTGCGCTGGGAATGGCTCAGAAGGCAAGCGAGCTTGGCAGCGTTGGAATAATTGTTTCCAACATTACGCTCTTTGCGGTTCTCATCTATGAGCTTGTAGGACCTATGATGACAAAGATAGCTCTGCTCAAAGCAGGAGAGATAACGCCCGAGGGCAAAACGAGCGCGCGACACGAGCATATGAAAAAGATGTTCGCAGAGCTTGCCGAAAAGGTTGAGCATAAAGGGCATAAGCAATAAAAAAATAAAATATAGGATATTTTCAAAGCAAAGGACTCCGAGACTATATACAACGACTTTACAGAACGGGGGAAATTGCTGTGAGCATAGTTCTTTTAACAGCCATCGGCGTTGGCGGCGCAACTGTTTTCGGCGCAGCGCTTGGCTTCATTATAAAAAAGATATCTTATAAATTCAACGATATGATTCTTGCTGCGGCGGCGGGCGTGATGCTTGCCGCCGCAGCTTTTGGGCTTGTCCTGCCGTCGATCGAGGAAGGTGGAGCTTTCGCGTTGCTTGTGAGCGCGTGCGGAATAATTTGCGGTGCGCTTTTTCTTTTGCTGCTTGAGCGACCGGTGCCGCATCTTTATCGGCTGCTTTTTGAAAGATCGGGCGGGCTTGACGACGTCAAGAACGCGAGCTTTAACAGGATACTGCTTTTCGTTGCCGCGATAGCCGTGCATAACTTTCCCGAGGGGCTTGCTGCGGGCGTCGGTTTTGGAACGGGGAACACCGAGCGCGCCGTTGCGATCGCTGTCGGTATCGCAATTCAAAATATTCCCGAGGGTATGGTGATCATCGCACCGATGCTGAGCGCGGGTATCAGCAGAGGAAAAACCTTCCTCTGCGCGCTTGCAACAGGTATCGTCGAGGTGATTGGCACGCTTGTCGGATATTTCTGCGCGGGCATATCCGCAGCTATTCTGCCGTTTGCACTTGCGTTTGCCGGCGGTACTATGATATACGTTATCTGCGACTCTATGATCCCAGAATTTCATTCGCACGGTAACGGCCGCGCCGCAGGTATCGTCTTTATGCTCGGGTTTTGTGCGATGTTACTGTTTTTTTAGTTGATTGGTTGTTTTTAGTTACTTTCTTTTGAAAAAGAAAGTAACCAAAGAAAACTTCCACCAAAAAGGATTTGGTGGACATATCACTCGAAATAACGTGCATCGTTATCGGTAATTTATCAGCATCATAAGGTAAAAACCCGTCGGACACTACGTACCGACGGGTTTTGATTGTATTAGGGATAACTCGTGTCTATTGTAGGGACCGTGCGTCCTAACGCTTGCTTTGGGCAAGCTTGCCAAGTTCGCCTTGCGAACGTTGTCGGCGGTCCGTTTCGAGTGCGAATGTAACCTTAGGCTCCCTCTTGAGGGGGCTCCCGTCGTAGACGGGTGGGGGAGTTTAGACATTTATTACCGGCGCCAAACGAACGAACTCTTGGAGTTCGTTCTGCGTAGCGGAGCGGAGCCGGACTCCTTTCGTCAACGCCTTCGACAATGTCTCGCCGTTGCCACCCCGATGTTTTGTGGAGCGAAGCGGAACTAAACTCGGCGCCGCTTGCGGCTGTCCCCAAAAGGAGAAGGCTATTTTAGATTTTGTTCCGAATTTGTTTTCTATTTTTCCAATCTTTTGAAACCTCAATCATCGCTCACAAATGTGTTATTGGCAATGAGAAACTCCATAGTTTTATCAAAAAGCATAGAATCGTAGATGAGATCGGAGAGATTTTCTCTGACGTACTCCTCGGTATATCCGTAGGTATCGACGTACTCCTTGGCATACTTGTCGAAAAGCTCTGCCTTTTCCGTCTCGCTTACCGCAATGCTTTCGACTTTGGTTATGGCATAAAATACGAGATCCTCAGCAACGTATTTTTCGGCGCGCGCCCTGAGATCCTGCTCGCTAACACCTTCCTCGGCAAGCAGAGCGACGTACTGATCGGTATCTCCCTTGGCGAGATACATATAAAAGCTCTTTTCCTGCTCAAAATAATAAGCGATCGGTGCTTCGGGGTATTTTTTGATCTCCGATTTTTCGTATATATGCTTTGACACTGCCGATTCCATATCCTCACGACTACCGTCGGTGCCTGAAATATCAAAGGTCAAGCCCGTATACTGACAAAGCGAGACGTATTCGTCAAGCGCGATGGTAGAATAAAATGAATTTTCTCCGATAACGATGACGTCGCTCCCGGTCTCTGCCGTATCTGTATCCTCGGCATTGCCGCCTCGGCACGACGCGAGCGAAAGCGCTACCGTTAAAAGACAGAGCAGAACCGCAATATATTTTTTAAAGGAACGCATAAAGCACCTCCCAAACAGACTGTAATATAATTTTACATCATTTTGCGCGATTTGTAAATACGGATATAAAAATTTACAAAAAGAAAAGGCGGCTTAAGTCATAGACCAAGTCGCTTTTCTTTTTTACGGAAAATTTTTATAAAATTACTTGTCATCCTCAACCTTGATAACTTCTTTTCCGTCATAGTATCCGCAAGACTTGCAAACACGATGGCTAAGAATAGCCTCTCCGCACTTAGGACACTTTGTCATGCCGGGCAAGTTAAGCTTCCAGTTGTTGGAACGTCTCTTATCTCTGCGAGCCTTGGACACTTTTTTCTTCGGTACTGCCATTTCTACACCTCCCTGAATCGTGAAAAACACAAGTTCATATATATAAATTATTTTTCTTCGTCGTTGTGATCGTCAAACAATGTTTTGAGAATTGCAAGTCTCGGATCGGGCTCCTTTTCGGGACAGCCGCAATCACCCTCTCGTCTCGGCTTGCCGCACTTGGGACAAAGTCCTGGGCAATCCTCGTCGCAGAGAAGCCTTGAAGGAAATCCGAGCACGAGCTCCTCGATCAACGCCTGGTCAACGTCAAGAATATTTCCGTCGATAAGGACGTATTCGTCCGACATATCCTCAAGCTGCTGCTCGGTCAGCATCTCCTCGGTAACAACCGTGCGATCGAAGTCAAGAGAGAAAACTCCGTCAACCGGAGCAAGACATCTTGCGCACTCTCCGTGATAACCGATCTCGGCGAGCAATCTCAGACGCATATAGCCTGCGCTGTCCGTGAGAGAGCCCGTAACGTGAGCGTCATTATCAAAGGTGATGCCATCGAGAGCTTCGGGGGTGAGCATATAGTCGATATCGATTTTTTTAACCTCGCCTCTTAGCAAGGGCGCAACGTCAATGACCATAATTCCTCCGAAAACAATGCGATTTTCAAAGCATTTGCAATAGCATTTCATACAACCTGACTGTTTGACATAAAATGCGACAATACATATTATAATGCATTTGGGGCATCTTGTCAAGAGTTTTTTTCAAGATTATTTAAATATTGTGAAAAGTTTAAAAAAACAAAAGAGAAAAATACGGGAAATTATTGACTTGTTGCTGAAAATGTGATAAAGTCAAGACAATAGAGTAAATATTGGGGGCTATATGGACTATATTACCTACTCATACACTAAACAGAATTTGCATTTTATGCCGCCGAGAGTGGCGGATTCAAATAAGGGGACTTACGGTCGCGTGCTTTGCGTGTGCGGCTCGGTCGGAATGGCGGGCGCCGCGGCATTCGCCGCCAAGGCGGCTTTGCGCGCAGGTGCGGGACTTGCCGAGGTGCTGACGGTGCGCGAAAATCTTCAGGTAATACAAACACTCGTGCCCGAGGCCGTGGTCAGCGTTTACGATTCGGTCTCCCCCGAGGAAGATATCATCGATGCGGCGGTCGCACGCGCCGATGCGATAGTTATCGGCTGTGGGCTTGGAGTCTCGCGAGCATCGCGATTTGTGCTCGCGCGCGTGCTTAAGGCCGAGCGCCCCGCAACCGTTATTGACGCCGACGCGCTTAACCTCATCTCGCGCTCTCCGTCGCTCCGGAAGTATGCCAAGGGCGCTGTTATAACTCCTCATCTTGCCGAGATGTCAAGACTTATCGGGCTCGAGGTATCCGATATAAAAGCAGACGTTTGCGGAATTTGCCGCAAGGTCGCACGTGAGTACGAGGTCATTTGCGTGCTTAAGGATCACAGGACCGCCGTCTCCGACGGTAGCGAGCGAGTTTATTTGAATACGTCGGGCAACAGCGCGCTCTCGACGGGCGGCTCGGGCGACGTGCTCGCGGGGATACTTGGCGGAATACTTGCGCAGGCAAAAAATTCTGACAGGAGCATTACAGATCTGGTCAACCTTGGCGTGTATATTCACGGGCTTTGCGGCGAGATCGCGGCACAGAAGCTTTCGGAATATTCGGTCATCGCTTCGGACGTCATCGACGCACTCCCTCAGGTGCTTAGGGGGATATAAGGATTTTAAAGGATATAATTGTTGTAATCCAAAATTAAAATAAAAAACAAAGGAGAAAGCTTATGAAGATCACTTTTATGGGTGCGGGAAGCACTGTATTTGCAAAGAACGTTTTGGGCGACACGATACTCGCCGAGCCGCTTCGCGAATGCGAGATAGCGCTTTACGACATAGACGGCGACAGACTCGAGGAGTCTTATATCGTTATCGAAGCGCTCAACAAAAAGTACAATGAGTCGAGAGCAAAAATTGAGAAATTCCTTGGCGTTGAGAACAGAAAAGCGGCGCTTAAGGGTGCTGATTTCGTTATCAACGCGATACAGGTCGGTCTTTACGATCCTTGCACGATCATAGATTTTGAGATCCCCAAGAAATACGGTCTGCGTCAGACTATTGCCGACACGCTCGGCATCGGCGGAATCTTCAGAGGTCTTCGCACTATATACGTTCTCAAGGATTTCGCAAGGGATATGGAGGAGGTCTGCCCCAACGCGCTTTTCCTTAATTACACAAATCCGATGGCTATTCTGTCGGGCTATATGCAGAGATATACAGAAGTCAAGACCGTCGGACTCTGCCACTCGGTGCAGGTGTGCTCGAGCGGACTTCTGAAAGGCCTTAATATGTCGGACGTTAAGGTTGGCTCCGAGCTGATCGCGGGTATCAACCATATGGGTTGGCTGCTTGAGATCAAGGACGACAAGGGCAACGATCTTTATCCCGAGATAAAACGTCGCGCAAAGGAAAAGAATATGAGCGAAAAGCACGGCGATATGGTGCGCTTTGATTACATAGACAAGCTTGGATATTACTGCACGGAAAGCTCGGAGCATAACGCCGAGTACAATCCCTTTTACATTAAGTCCAAATATCCTGAGCTTATAGACCGCTTCAATATTCCGCTTGACGAGTATCCGCGCCGTTGTGTAAATCAGATCGCAAAGTGGCAAAAGCAGAAGGAGGAGCTTCTCAACGGCGGCGATATCGAGCATACGCGCTCACGCGAATATGCGTCTCGTATAATGGAAGCGATAGTTACCAACACGCCCTATATGATCGGCGGAAACGTATTGAACACGGGGCTTATCGACAATCTTCCCGCAGACGCCTGCGTAGAGGTACCCTGCCTTGTGGACGGTCAGGGTATCCATCCTACGCACGTCGGACGTCTTCCCGTTCAGTGCGCGGCTATGAATATGACTAACATCAACTGCCAGCTTCTCACCATTGAGGCGGCGGTAACGAAAAAGAAGGAGCATATCTACCAGGCGGCAATGCTTGAGCCTCACACGGCGGCAGAGCTTTCGATAGACGACATCGTGAAGATGTGCGATGAGCTCTTTGAAGCTCATACCAATGCGGGATATCCGATATTTTAATGGTTAAGGAGATTAAAATGTTAAAAATAGCACTTTTTTCAGACTTTCATTACAAAAAAAGAATGTATCCCGTAAAGGTCAGCGATCTCGAGAAAATATTCGAGCGAGCTGCGGCAAACAACGTGGATTTCGTTTTGCATGCGGGCGATTTCTGTAACGATTACGCGGGCTCCCCCGAGATTACGGATCTGTACCTTAATAATCCGCAGGGGCTTGCCGTATACGGAGTTTACGGAAATCACGACCTTGAAACCGTCGGTAACTCTATGGATAACGTTACCCCCTGCCTTTGCAATCGAGAGGTAAACTTTGCTTTTGAGGGAGCGGGGCATTGGTACAAGGACATAAAGGGATACCGTCTTATAGGCGTTGACACCAACTACTCGTATAACGAGGAAGAGGACAGATGGGAGCACAATCTCCCCGCTACAACGGGTCCTCGCAAGGGTAATAAATTCGGCTCAACGATGGGACCCGATCAGCTCAAGTGGTTTGAGGAGCTTATAGCAGACGCGCACGAAAAAGGAATGAAGGTCATTACCTCGTCGCATATGGCGTTGGCGGCAGAGTGGTGGCGTAACGGAAATACCGATGACGTACGCGCGATATTGGCGAAATATCCCAACACCGTTATTCTCTGTGTCAGCGGTCATTGGCACGCAGACCATTTCAGTATAGAGAACAATACTGCCTTTATAGATATAAACGCTACTATAAATGCATTCTGGACTCGTAGCGACGATTTTCATTACGCTGACGATCACACCTTTGAATTTCACGATTATGACAAGGACGGAAAGGAGATAGGTGTATCGCAAATGAAATTTAACGATCTTTCTCAGGGCAAAAACAACTGGTCTGTGCAGGATCCGCTTTCCGCAATACTGACGATCGAAGACGACGGAACTATCACCGTTGAGGGAACCGAGAGTGATTGGGCTTGCGGAATGATTCCGCCGTTGCAGTTCCCACACGTTTGCGTAATGCCTGCTATACGCAGCAGGACCGCAAAAATAGAGCTTTAATTTTTGTAATATTGAAATTGAAATAATAAGGAGAAATTGATATGAACGCAAAGGATCGTTTTTACAGTCGAAAATGGGGAGTTTTTAATCATTATATTTATGGTTTGCAAAACAATCCCGAATCAGAACACAGCTATTATAAGCAGCTTCCTTGGGACGAGCACGTAAAAGATTTTGACACTGAGGTGCTCGCGAAAAACCTTCACGAGATGGGCGCCGGATATTACTGCATAACCGTAATGCAGTGCAACAAATATATGATCGCGCCGAATGCTACCTTTGATCGCATCGCGGGAACGGTTCCCGGAGAAGCTTGCAGCACGCGAGATCTTATTGAGGATCTTTACACGTCGCTTTCCAAATACGATATAGATCTGTTTTTATATTTTACGGGCGACGGACCTTGGAGGGATCATCCCGAAGGAGATCGATTTGGCTTTGTTGCGCCGAGAGAAGACGGCGTTACTATGGATTTTGTCAAGCGATGGGCGAGTGTTCTTGAGGAATACGCCGTTCGCTACGGAGACAAGGTAGAGGGCTGGTGGATCGACGGAGTATTTGACTCCTTCAAATACACAAACGAGCTTATGGAGCCGCTTTATGCGGCATGCAAAAAAGGAAATCCCGAGGCTTTGGTCGCATTTAACAACGGCGGTTGGTGGAATGACTACTTGGAGAAATGGTTCGAGCACGAGGACTTTCTTGCAGGAGAGCGCAACGACTTTGATATAGTTCCCGACAAACGCTTCTATGACGGCGCGCAGGCTCACGTTTTAGCGCCGATAGGACTCTCTCAGCTCGATATTGATTCGCCCAAGAGATACACGCAATCCTGGGGCGCCTTTGGACTTAAGCACACAAAGGAATATCTTGCCGATTATCTGAAAAAGGCAAACGCGGCGGGCGCTGTCGTTACCTTTGATATGGGTGTGCACCGCGACGGAAGATTTGATCCCGTGCAAATAGAGGCTATTACTTACGCCGGAAAGAGTTTGTAATAACATCTTCTATATCTTTCGATAACCTTCCCTAAGGGAAAGGCTAAAGTTACATTTGCGCTAAAGACTGGAGCACCAAGGCGCTCCCATACCGAGATATATGTTATCCTCTAATATAATAAAAACCCGTCGGTACGTAGTGTCCGACGGGTTTTTTCCTTATGATGCTGATAAATTACCGATAACGATGCACGTTATTTCGAGTGGTATGTCCACAAGTCCTATCTTGTGGGAAGTTTCTTTGGTTACTTTCTTTTCAAAGAAAGTAACGAAAAAGAAAGTAACTAAAAAGAAAGTAACAATAATTACACCCCGGCGACTATCGCTTCAACGAGATTCGAGGAGATAACTGCCGCGCGGCTGACGAGCTGAGGAAAATCCATTACCGAGTTTTCGTTCGCACTGTCGGAGACTGCGCGCACGATGAGAAAATCGACGCCGTTTACATAGCAGACATGGCCAATCGCTGCGCCTTCCATCTCGCAGATGCGCGCGCCAAATCGCTTGACTATTTCCGCCTTTGTGTTGCTGTCGGCAACGAACTGATCTCCCGAGGCGATCGTGCCCGTAAAGCAGGGAACTCCCGCGGTATCTGCCGCCCTTTTTGCCGCATCGAGCAACAGGGGAGACGCCTCGAAATATACCTTATTGATGCCCGACACAAGTCCTACGGGATCACCGAGAGGAGACGTGTCCATATCGTGCTGAACTACCTTGTCCGAGACGACGAGATCGAGCAGATCGAGCTTTGGGTCAAGCGCGCCGCCCACACCCGTGTTTATCAGATGAGTCGTGCCGAAGCGAAGTATCATAGTCTGCGCGCAGATCGCGGCAAACACCTTGCCGACACCGCATTTTGCAACGACTACCGATTTTCCGCACAAAGCTCCTTTGCAGAATTCAATACCGCTGATGACCTCGGTGCTCTCTATGTTCATTTTTTGCTTGAGCGCCGCGACCTCTGCGTCCATAGCGCCGATAATTCCTATTACCATAACCGTATTCCTTTTCGTTGTCTTTGATAAGATTATACTATTTTTGATAATAATTGTCAAGACACTATAGCGCAGGATTTTTGATCATTTGATTTTGTGAGCCGCTCTGCTTTGTGGAATCGTTCAAGATCGCTTGACAAAATCGCTCCTTTGATATATAATAAAATAACAGATCACGGTAGTTGATACGTAACGGTCTGAAGCTATTGTCGGGAGGATACGAATGAAAAAACGAATTGACAGTTTGTTTTATATTATATTGATCTCTATAACTTTGCTGTTGATATTGACGGCTTGCGCCAACAGAGACGGCGATCACCTGCATTCCTTTTCAGATTGGACCACCGTATAGGCGCCCACCTGCACGGACGAGGGTACACAAACGAGAAAATGCGAGATCTGCGGCCTTGAGGAAAGCTCGCCTATTACCGCTACGGGACATACCGAGGTGATAGACGCGGCAATTCCCGCTACCTGCACCGAGGGTGGAAAGAGCGCGGGGGCTCATTGCGGTGTTTGTCAGGCGGTGATAATACCGCAGACCGCAACCTCTGCCGCGGGGCATAAATACGGCGACGGCACGGTCGAGATCGAGGCGACCTGCTCCTCGAGCGGCTCAAAAAAATTCACCTGCAGCGTGTGCGAGCACACGTACAGCGAAAAATATTCTCTGCCGACCTACACCGCGACCGAGATCTATAATCAGTCGGTAAAATACGTAGGCGAGATAATCACACGCGATAAAGGCGGCAACGAGCTTGCGCTCGGCACAGGCTTTGTTATCTCCGAGGACGGACGCGTGGTTACGAATTATCACGTTATCGACGGCGCTTACTCGGCAAAGATCACCATTGACGGCAAGACTTACGATATAGGAAAGGTGTTGGCTTACGATGCCGATATCGACCTTGCCGTATTGACGGTAAACGCTAAGGATATGCCTTACGCAAGGGTGTGTAAAAATGCAGTAAGCGCGGGCGAGACGGTCTATGCGATAGGCTCGTCCAGAGGACTCACTAATACCTATTCGCAGGGTATCGTTACCTATGCCGCGAGGGAGCTTGACGGCATTACCTACGTTCAGCACGACGCGTCGATCACTCACGGAAATTCGGGCGGTCCGCTGATCAACTCTTACGGAGAGGTTATCGGTATCAATACCTGGGGAGTTGACGATTCGCAGAATCTCAATTTCGCGGTTTTTGCAGGCGAGCTTGACGAGCTGAAATTCGGCGCGCCGATATCCATGTCCGAGTTTTACGACAGGAGCCGCAGCACCTTTAATAAGCTGAGGGATTATATCATTGAGAACGGAGATTACGATTCCGAGTATAATATATATAGCATAGGGCTGGCGTCCGCAACGTCAAGCGACGGAACGACCACGTACGAGAATATGGCGTTCTATTATGTCGAGGAGGATTTTATCACTATTGATATGCTCATAGACGACGGGGACTATTGGGCGTATTTTGAGATCGACGATAGCCTTAGCGGTGAATATGGCTGGTGTTATTTCGATCTGTACGACAACGAGATGCTCGGCACGCTCAACGCCTCGACCTTTACCTCATCCACGCTGCTGAGCTACGACGAGCACAATATAAGCAACACCGCTACGAGAGACAGCGTGCGTGAGCTGGCATCCTCGATGATCTCGGACATCTGTGATTGGATGGAAGTCAGCTTCGAAGACATCGGAATTATGCCCAAGGATCTTGGATTTGATATGTACGCATAAAGTTAAAAAAGTAAAGGACAGAGAGCTTACGTTCTCTGTCCTTTTTTGCCGCAAGGTCATATTGACTCCTTCCGTCAACAGTTTGACCGTTATCACCTGTCGGGACAACGTCCGTATAATTTTTATATCTCCAGCTCCTCGTATATCTCGAGCAGGCGTTCTTCGAGCTCGTTCTTGCGTGTATCGAGCTCGGAGAGCTTGACGTAATCGAATGCGGCGTCGCCCGACATTTCCTCGGTTATCCGTTCAAGCTCGTCCTCTATCTTTTTTGCCTCGCTCTCAAGACGCGAGATCCGCGCGCGCTCACGGCGGCGGTCAGCCTGCGCCTGCTTTGTGCGAAGGTACTGCTCCTTGTTCGCAGAGGCTGTTTCCCTGATCTCTCCGCACGACTCGGTGATCTGCGCTCTGCGCTCTCTGTCGCGGCAAAGCTCGTCGTAAGCCTCGCCCTTGTGCGAGACGTACACGTCGACCGCGGGCTTTGCGGCAAGATCAAGCACGCGCGTTGCGAGCTTGCTAAGAAAATATCTGTCGTGTGAGACGGCGATGACCGTGCCCTCAAATTCGTCGATCGCTCTTTCCAACGCCTCGCGCGAATCTATATCGAGATGGTTGGTAGGCTCGTCGAGAATGAGCAGGTTCATTTTGGAGAGCAGAAGCTTTGTGAGCGTCAGTCTTGCGCGCTCTCCGCCGCTGAGCTCGGATACCTTTTTGTAAACGTCGTCGCCGAAGAATCTGAAGCCTGCCAGAGCACCTCTGACCTTGTGTTCTTCCATTGTGGGATATGCACACCAGAGCTCGTCAAGCACGGTGTTCTCGTAATCGAGGTTCTGGTTTTCCTGATCGTAATATCCGACGCTGACGTTATATCCTACCTCGATATATCCCGAGGTCGCCGTAAGCTTGCCGAGCAGCAGCTTTATGAGCGTGGATTTTCCGCAGCCGTTAGGACCTGATATGAAAAGCCTGTCTCCCTTTTTGACCAGGCACGAAAGTCCGCCGAGCAGCTCGCTTCCTGCATTGTATGAGAAGCAAAGATTTTTGATGTTCAGCACCTCTGTGCCGCTCTCGATAGACGATGAAAAGTTAAAGCTTATCGCCTTTGGAGCTTCCTTTGGCTTCTCTATACGCTCCATTTTGTCGAGCAGCTTCTGTCGGCTCTCCGCCGCGATTATATTGCGCTCTCTGTTCCAGCGGCGCTGGTTGGCGATATAGGCTTCCTGTCGCGCTATCTCCTTTTGCTGATTCTTGTAATGTCTTTCCTGTATCTCGCGCTCGGCCTTGCGCTTTTCCATACTCTCGGTGTAGGAGCCGTTGTAGAGCTTGGCGCCGCCGAATTCCATACAGAGCGTTTTGTTGGTTATCTTATCGAGAAAATATCTGTCGTGCGATATTACGAGCACGCATTTTTTATAGCTTGAAAGAAAGCTCTCCAGCCAGCCGAGCGTTTCGGTGTCGAGGTGGTTGGTCGGCTCGTCGAGCATCAGGATATCGGGCTCGCGGCAAAGCTCGCGCGAGAGCGCCAGACGCGTTCTCTGACCGCCGCTGAGCGATGAAAACGGGCGGTTCATGCTCTCCTCGTCAAAGCCCATTTTCATTAGTGTCGAGGCGCATCTGCCGCGGAATTCAAGACCGCCGTCGGCGATGAATCTTTCGTTAAGCGAGGTGTATCGGGCGGCGAGTGAGGCATCGCTGTGAAGCCTGCTCTCAAGCTCGGCAAGCTCTGATTCGGCTCTAAGCAGCTCGGGGAAGGAGCGATACATCACCTCAAGCGCGCTCGCCTCGCCCGATTCGCCCGAGAAATCTCCGAGAGCCTCGTCCTGCCTCAGTATTCCTATGCTTTTATCCTTTGAAATATAAACTCTGCCCGTATCGGCGTCGAGGTCGCCTAAAATGATCTTGAAAAGAGAGGTCTTTCCACAGCCGTTCGAGCCGATGATGCCTATTCTGTCATACTCGTCGGCGGCAAACGACACGCCCTCAAAGAGCGTTTTCGCACCGAAGGAAAGAGAAAGGTTTTCTGCGCTTAAAACTATCATTTGCTAATATCCTTAAAGTTTTATCTTTATCTCGACCGCTACGCCGAGTATTCTTGCCTCGCCCGCCTCGAAGTCGTCGGTGGTAAGTCTGATGGGGGAGTAGCTTTCGTTTTCGGGAATGAGGGCAATGCTTTTGCCCGCGCGGTGAAAGCGCTTGACCGTTGCGCTCTCTCCGCCGACAAGGCACGCGACTATGTCGCCTTCCTCGGCGTACTGCTGCTTACGGAAAAGCACGAGCGAGCCGTTGACCATTCCGATATTTTTCATACTGTCGCCGCATACCTTGAGGAAAAAATATTCCTCGGCGTCGTCAACGTCGGCAAACTCTCTGCCAAGCAAGGTCTCGTTTGTGATGATAGGCGAGCCTGCGCGTATCTCACCGATGATGGGTACCATCTTTTTTGCCTTGACCGAGGTATATCCCGCAAACTCGCTGACCTCACCTGCGGCAGAGCCGAGCAGAGAATCGAGGCTGACCTCGAAAAAGTCGGCGATAAGGCGCATTTTATCCGCCTTTGGCACCGAGCGACCGTTCTTCCAATCGGTGAAGGTCGAAGCGGAGATGCCCGTTTCCTTAGAAACTCTGTAAACCGTGGTGCCGCGCGAGCGCAAAAGATTTTCAAAACGCTGATAGCTGTTATTTCTGTCCTTCATTTTGATATATCCCCCAAAAGTATGGATTTTCAAAGTCTATGATTCGGAAATCCGTCATATTCTGATAAAATTATACCGCGTTTTTGACGTTTTGTCAAGGGTTGAAAAAATTTTTTGATATTGGATCATTTATATATCCGAGAGAGAGCAAATGCTTGCTTGCGGCCCTGTTTTTCCTCGGAGTTAACACATTTTTTTGAAAATTATGTTATAATAATAAAAACCTTTCTATTTTTTGTAGTTTTTGGCAATAAAACCGAAGTATATAGGTGAAAGGGGGGCGCGCATATGAATGATGAAAGAATAATCGAACTGTTTTTTGAACGGTCTGAACAAGCCATTAAGGAATTGGACAACAAATACGGTCGAGTCTGCCATAAGGTGTCGTACAATATTCTGAACGATCGGCAGGATGCCGAAGAATGTGTAAATGATGCCTATCTTGGCGCTTGGAATGCCATTCCGCCCGCCAAGCCCGATCGGTTACTTGCGTTTATATGTAGGATCGTAAGAAACGTTTCACTCAAACGCTACGAGCGAAACACCGCCGCAAAACGAAACAGCCGGTATGACGTTGCTCTGCAAGAGCTTGAGGATTGTCTCGCTTCCGCCACCACCGTTGAGAAAGAAATTGAGGAGCGTGAGTTGACCGAGATCATCGAATCCTTCTTGGGTTCGCTATCAAAGGAAAACCGTGTAATTTTCTTGCGCCGATATTGGTTTTCCGATACTTATGCCGACATCGCAAAGCAAGTGGGGCTTACAGAAAAGAACGTATCTGTGCGCCTCACGAGGATACGTAAGGAATTGCGTGCGTATCTGTTAGAAAGGGAGGTTTTATTATGACTACGAAAAAGTTTTCAAAGGCGCTTGGTAACATTGGCGAAAACTATGTTGATGAAGCCGTTACCTATACCGCAACGAAAAAATCAAACCCCTGGCTAAAATGGGGGACTATTGCCGCTTGCTTTCTGCTTGTCACCGCGTTAACACTTCCGCTTATGTTCTTGGGAAAAGATAAATGCCCACAGAAGACAGCTACGACACCGAACAAAACAATTTGGCGGGATCGGATATTACACAAAGCACCACGATCCCATCGGAATCCTCTCGAATTCCCGAATATAGCGTGCCGGAAATTAAGGTGACGTCGCTGACGACTTATGAGGCTTTGGGATATGAAATGTCTGTCGGAGTCAATATTGATTACGATAAATTAAAAATGTATACAAGTGAAAAATTCCATGTTGAAGCAATAACCAATAAAGAAAATGTTTTGCCTAAGTCGACGACGCTGTTTTCGCAAAATATATCTACAACATACAGAAGAACAAAAATGTCGGCGAGCAGAGATTATGCAATTGATGAATATGGTTATGTCGTTGGCAAGACGCATGCATTTATTTCTTACAGATCCGATACGGACACAATAGTGGAATTTGATATATCTCCTACCAACGATATTAATTATTCATCACCTGTAAACCCTCAATCTACCGAGGCTGAATATATTGCGTACGCCAAAAAGGCATTGTCTGAAATTACCGGACAATCTACGGAGGGGTGGAAGATCAAGATAGAATCTTATCATAAGTCTTATGGAACAACCTATCAATTTGTGAATTATACAGATGCAAGCACCGTTGGTCAATATACGTTTACTTTTTACAAGACTATTGACGGTATTGAAAGATACGATAAAATGTATGTGAAAATGACAAATGCCGGAGAAATATTTGCTATTAATGCAATCAATAGCGACGCCGCTTTTGACATTTACCGTGATGTGAATATTGACTCGGACAAGGTAGATAAGGCTATATGGGATGCTTTTGCTGAAGCAAGCAAAAAAACGGTTACATCCAAAAAGATAGATTCGAAGGAACTCGTTGTTAACGACGATGGATTGTGGGTGGAAGCTGCAGTATCGTATAATATCGACGGCGATTGGGGCGGGATAATATTTGTAATACAAGTTGCTGAAATTGAAAACGATGCCGCGGTATCTTCCGGTAAGGTGAAATTAACAGGCAAGGAAACGGTGTCCGCAATTGAGACAACGACAGAATAAAAATTTAATGAAGAATAAATTTATTAAGCTTTCCGCTTCGGCGGAAAGCTTTTTTGAAATATATGTAGAAATGAAAGTTTTTGATTTGTGTAAATCGCCAAACATAAGGGGATAGGGGGTAGTGTTACCCTTTTTCTATTGACAAAACCGAGTAAAAGTATTAAAATAATAATAAGTATACTTAATTTTAAACAGATGAAAATTTACTTGATTTATACAATGATTAACTAACGTACAGGAGATCAAAAAATGCTCAAACATCAGAAACTGATCGAAAAACTGACTCTTGAAGAAAAGGTCGCTCTGCTCAATTCGGTGAGCAAGAACGCTACCGAAAAGCATAAGCGCACGTCGATCCCGTCCGCACTCTTTGCGGGCAAGGAATGTGGCGTTATCGCGCCCGAGACCGAGGACGGTGTGGCTCCGACCACCTGCTTCCCCGAGCCCGAGACGCTTGCGCGAAGCTGGGATATCAAGCTTGCGAATAAGGTTGCTTACTGTATGGGTAATGAGGCGGCGGCACTCGGCGTCAGCGTTTTGCGCGCACCCGATGCGTCGGTCATTATTGATGCTCAGGGCGATAAGAATTATAAGGGATTGTCCGAGGATCCTTATCTTGCGGGCAAGCTGACCGC
>JAFXHA010000093.1 GCA_017536635.1 Clostridia bacterium | reverse complement strand
GAAACTTTTTGAAAAAAGTTTCTTTGGGATCTTCAAAAACTTGAAGGATAACTAAAATAGCCTTCTCCTTTGGAGAAGGCTAAATTAGATTTGCGCTCGAAACGGACCGCCGACAACGTTCGCAAAGCGAACTTGGCAAGCTTGCCAAAAGCAAGCGTTAGGACGCACGGTCCCTACAATAGATATCGGCTATCCATAATACAATCAAAACCCGTCGGTACGTAGTGTCCGACGGGTTTTTACCTTAGAGATTCAATAAATTATCGATAACGATGCACGTTATTTCGGGTGGTATGTCCGCTGTGTTTTATCCAGCGGGAAGTTTCTTTGGTTACTTTCTTTTCAAAGAAAGTAACTCAAAAGAAAGTAACTCACTTCCCCACGCAGAATTTGGAGAAAATTTCGGAGACTATCTCTTCGCCGATAAGCCTGCCGTCTATTTCACCGATAGCCGACATAGCTTCCTCAACCGAGATACAGCAGACATCGAGAGGCGCGCCCGCGTCGAGCTCACATACGGTATCTCCGAGCAACGCGCCTGCGCGAACAAGTGCAGAATGCTGGCGCGCGCCCATAACTACCGCGTCGCTCGCGAGATCGATCTCGCCGTCGATAAACAGATCCTCAACGAGCGAGGAAAGCTTATCGAAGCCCTCGCCGCTTGTCGCGGAAAACAGCATACAATGCTCAAACGCCGAGCAGATCTCATCCTTGGCGCTTGTATTTACGCCAACGTCGCTTTTATTTATTATCGCAATAACCGTCTTGCCCGCATTTTTAAGCCTGCCGATGATAGCGCGATCCTCGTCGCAAAGCGGAGCACTGCCATCAAAGACGGCAAGAACAAGCTCTGAGCTGTCTATCTCACGCAAGGCTCGATCGATACCAATACCCTCTACCTTGTCGTCGGTGGCTCTGATCCCCGCCGTGTCGGCAATACGGAGCGTTACCTTGCCAAGCATTGCGGTGTCGCGCAGAATATCGCGCGTAGTTCCCTCAATATCGGTAACTATTGCCGCATCGTATCCAAGAATAAGATTGTAAAGCGAGCTTTTGCCCGCATTAGTACGGCCGCAAATGACCGTAGCGATCCCTTCCTTGACGGCTCTTGCGGTGCGATAGGTATCGGCAAGCTTTGCTACCTTGCCGCAGGAAATTGACAGCACGTCGCGGATCTGCTCGCGACTCATATCGGCAAGATCCTCGTCGGGAAAGTCAATTACCGCGTATATCGACGCAAGCACGGATCTTAGCGCATCGTATATCTCAGCAGTTTTTTCGGTAAGAATCCCCCTCATTCCGCCTCGAGCAAGCAAGAGCTGGCTTTCGCTCTCGGCATCAAGCAGATTTCCAAGTGCCTCGGCGCGCGCAAGATCCATCTTGCCCGAAACGTAAGCTCTGCGGGTAAACTCGCCCGCCTCTGCCGCCCTCGCACCTGCCGACAGAACCGCCGACAAAACACGCTGAGTTATAAGTATTCCACCGTGGCAGCTTATCTCAACGGTATCCTCACCGGTAAATGAGTGCGGGGCCCTGAAAACTGTAGCAATACCGTCGTCTATACTCGTAGCTCTACCCGTCTCAAATATTTCTCCGAAAACGGCTCTGCCGCCATCAAGTGAGGCGAGAGCTTTGCCGGACGCCGCCTTGAACACTCTGTCGGCTATTTCTATGGCATCGGCTCCCGAGATCCTTATTACGGCGATGCCGCCCTTTCCGTAAGGCGTGGATATCGCCGCTATCGTATCAGTTAAACGCATATTTCGATTCCTTTTATAAAATGATTGGGCTGTTCCCTTGGGAACAGCCCTGATTCAAATGTCAATTACGCCTCAACAGCTTCTTCTGCTTCGTCAAGAACGAGCTCACAATCGTCGCACTCGCACTCGTCAAGAAGATCATCGCAATCGCATACGAGATCGTCGGTGTACTTCTTGATAAGCTTGTATACAACAAAAGCTACTACAGAAGCTACTGCAACTGCTGCTAACGAGATAGCAATGATCTTACCGTAATTTGTTTTCTTCTTAAAAATGCTCATTGTGAAACCTCCTTATGTTTCATTTTATTGATTTCTATTTATAGTATACCATATTTTTTTCAAATTGCAATAGGATAATTTATTTTTTTATATATTTTTTTGAGAGTATAGGCATAAAAATGTCGTTTATTTTTTTAAATATTTTCTCAAAGCTATTTATTTTCATAAAAAAATCTGTTATAATGATATATTGAAGGCTTATGCTGATAGGAGGGCAAAAATGAACTATAACGAGATATGTATGGCGCTGGCTGAAGCAGAGATAGAAAACAATCGAGGCGAGGCGGCTATGCTCATTTGCCATTTTTGCAATATCAGCCGTGCCGAGCTGCTCTCCAAACGCGACGAGGATTTTGATAACGACGAGCTCGTCGAGGCTGTAACCAAGCGTTGCAGCAGATATCCCCTTCAGTATATTCTCGGATATTGGGATTTTTGCAACGAGACCTACCGCGTAACCGAAAACACGCTTATTCCCCGTCAGGACACCGAAAGGCTCGTTGAGCTTGCCTCAAAGCTTTTACCCGACGGCGCGCGTTTTATAGATCTTTGCACAGGAAGCGGCTGCGTGGCGATATCAACGCTTGCGTCTCGTCCCGACTCTCGAGCCGTAGCGGTCGATCTTTATGAAAACACTCTGAGCATCGCGGGTGAGAACGCCGAGACCAACGGAGTGGGCGATCGATTGGGATTGCTGCGCGCAGACGTTCTGGATCCCGCTTTTATGGAAGAGCTCGGAACCTTCGATTGTATTATTTCCAATCCGCCATACATAGCAACGTCAAAGCTCGCAACGCTTGACGAGGAGCTCGCCTTTGAGCCCTGCGCAGCACTTGACGGCGGCGAGGACGGACTTGATTTCTACCGCGTTATCATCGGTCAGTATAAAAAATTTCTCAACGACGACGGCTTTATGCTCTTTGAGATAGGCTACGATCAAGCGGATGCCATACGAGAGATCGCCAAG
>JAFXHA010000092.1 GCA_017536635.1 Clostridia bacterium | reverse complement strand
CGGTTCGGAATTCATCCTTGCTCTGCCCTTCGGGAGTATAATGCTGTGATCCGTCTATTTCTATTACCAACTTTGCCTTATAGCAATAGAAATCTGCTATAAAGTTATCTATTGCCTTTTGCCGTTGAAATCTTATCTCGTATTTGGATAAGAAGTCATACCATAAATGATTTTCTTGTCGAGTAGCTTGTGTCCTTAAATTTTTCGCAAGAACGATATTTTTATGGTTATATTTTAAAGGCATATTAACTCCTTCCGTCATCAGTTTCGCCAATAGCTCACTGTTGCCACCTCCCTCAAGAGGGAGGCTATATTAGGCCCCCTCCCGAGGGGGCTCCCGTCGTAGACGGGTGGGGGAGTTTGAAACGCAGAACGAAATCAAAAGTTCATTCGTGTTACACAAAGTTACTTAAAACTTACGTCGTGGTAAAGCTCAGATCCGAGAATACGGGCCAGTGGTCGCTGGTGTTCGTGGATTCGGGTATTACTATTACACCAAATTTATTGGATACGAGCTTATTGTTGTACCAAACGAAATCCTCGGACGCTCTTCCCTTGCTCGAATCGTTCATCGGATCGTGGAAGGTTCCGTGCTTGTTGCCCTTGGCATCGTCGTTACAGTTGAACTGCGTGCTTACCTGCGAATCTCTGTATCCATAACCCTCAAGGTAATAGTAGGTCGCGCCCGCAGAGCTTGCGCTATGGTTTACGTAAGTAAACATATCACCGGTGAGTATTACGGGAACCGATCCCACGCCGCTTGATCTCTGAGCAAAGCCTATTGCCGAAAGATGCTCGGAGCCAAAGGTTACTTCCGTGCGGGCATCTCCGTAATGTGCAACAGAGGTGATGAACTTCTGTCCCTCAGTCGTCTCAAGAACCGCCCAATGTATTCCGTGGAAGGTCGTGCCGTCGGAGAGATATCTCCAACCCGAATCGACTACGGTGAATTTACCCTTGCGGATAAGTATCTGCTCGGGATTGCCGTAAGCCGTATTATTCTCCGCTTTGGTGGGTACGTCTTTAGGCATATCATCATCACGCGTATCATAATTGGACTCAATCAACGTAAAGTGCTCGGAAAGCTCCTTAACGAAGGTGTTGTACTGAGTGCCGGAAGCGTGATTGGCATAGATCTCGTTTGTTGTAACTATATCGGGATTATAAATGAGAACTACGTCAGCCTGCTGCTCGGCACGCATTTTGCGTCCCGTAGCATTGGCTTCAAAGGGCCAATTTGCGCCCCATTTTTCCTCTGACTGATTCCAGGAAAGAGGTGCCGCCATATTCCAATGGAGAACGCGGGCATCTACCGAATCTGCCTTTTCAAGCGCGTCGGTCATGCAGTCGACCGCATCAACGTCGGCAAGGATATTACCCGAAAGAACCGTTCCCGTGAGGTTGGTATCGTTCTCGGCAGCCTTGAAATAGGCTACAAGCTCGTCTTCAACCTTCTGAAGCGTTCTGTATCCCTCGCCCATAACCACGAGCTTATCACCAACAGTTTTTACGTCGTAATAAACGTTAGGTCTGTCGTAAGCTCCGCGCAGCTCCTTGGCCTCGATTCTGCCCGTCTTTCCGACGAGGATCTCGTATTCGCCTTCGCCGTCTCCCTCAGAAACAAGCGGAAGCGAAATGCCTAAGCGATCGTGGATCGCGGTCTGCAGATTTGTTGCGCATTCAGTTGCGTAGTAGCTGCTGTAATATACTATGGAATAATTAACGATGGGGTTGCCCGCGATCGTTATTCCGTCATAGTTCGCGGGGAGACATTCGACCTCACCCATATCAAAAGCCAAGGTCTCAAGACCGCTCTTCACCCAAAAGCCGATAAACGTGTTTACGGCGATAGCGGTGCTTGCGTCGGTCTTTCCTATTATATAAAGCGTACCGTTCTGAGCGGTTATGATATGATCGCTGTTGTTTTCAAATTCAGATTCAAGAGTTTTGCTATACTCGTCTTCTTTAAGCGTGCCTACGACGATCTTAGGAACGTCGATCGTGCCGCCGTTGAGAGTTTTGAAGGTGCCCTCCTTGCGAACGCTCGGAGTAGAGCCAAGCTTATTTCCAAACGCTGCTTTAAGGTCGTTAGCCGCACCGGATATTACCGACGAAGCCTTGTCTCCGATAACGATATCGCACTGTACCTTGCCGTCGGCAAATATCGTGATCTCGGGTCCTGCGGGTTCAGTCGACTCGGGCGCCTCGGTGTCGGTCGTTTCAGACTCCGTCGTCTCGGGAGCCGTGGTTTCCACGGTCGTATCGACGTCAGAGGATTCGTTTTCGTCGGGTGTGTTTTTATCGCATCCGACAAGTGCAAATGACAAAACGATCATCACAAGTGCCAGAATAAGTATAATTGTTTTTTTCATATTCACCTTTTTAAGGGTGCGCGGTTGCGGTCATCGCAACCGCGCGTTGATTTTTAATTTATTATTCTAACAGATCAAATCAATAGTCGAGAATATCAACCATAAGGTTGTTGAGCTTGGTAGTAGCGGTTCCGCTGATCTGAGGCCATACGGTCGAGATGTTGGAGTACGAGCCCGTTCCGTCGCCCGCAAAGATTCTTCTGATGAAGATAAATACTTCTGCATATCCGCTGCCGCCGCCAAGGTTCTCACAGGTCAGCGAGGATCCGTAGAGGTATCCAAGGTCGAAGGTGATCGAGTTACGGATAATGTTGAACATTCTCAGCATATTTTCGTCGCCGTTAGCAACCTGTCTCTTGAGGTAAACCTCAAAGTAAACGGGAGACAAACGTCTGTTGCCCTCTGCCGCAAGCATCTCAAGAGTTGTTGCGGAGCGCTCGAACGCTTCAGTCTTTGCAGCCTTGGGGATAAGCCAAGAGGAGTAGGTGTTCGAGAAGGGAGTAGAGTAAGTATTCTTTACGTTGGAATCATACAGAGGAAGAGGAAGAACCGTGTATTCGATCTCAGGGTTCTGCTCATTCATACCGATGGTGGAAAGAGAAAACATCGATCTGCCTTCCAAGAACATCTTATACTGAGTTCCGTCCTGCTTATCGATATCGGCATCGTTGTGAATGGTCTCCTGCCAGTAATCGATAAAGTCGATCATCGACTGATCGCCAAGAGTCCAGTCGTAAGTACCCTTTGCGTTGAGCTTGGTGTATCTGAAGCCTGCCGCATATACCCAGTTATCGAGCCATGCAGCACTCTCTGCCGCCTGAAGTCCGTAAGAGTCAAGGTCATCAGCGCCCTCAGCTCCGTCACCCTCGGTGTTGGTGTTTTCGTAAGCGTCCTGAATGAGCGTGAGAAGGCTCTGGATAGTCCAGTTTCCGTTCTCTACGAGCGCATAGAGGTCTTCCTTAGTAGCTCCCTCGTTAACTCTGGAGAAGTACTCGGTATTTACGTACATACAAAGCATGTTACGGATATTATTCCAGGAGGAGTTATCGGACATCCAGAAGATACGGCCGCCGATCATGATCTCCTTCTTTATTTCCTTTCCCCAATAGGGCTTTTCGGTCTCGAGAAGGTTAAGGTTCTCGGACTCAGCGAGGTCACGGGAAAGTCCCTTTGCCGCAACTACGGGAGGAATGAGGTTGTACGCAAGAGCGAGGTCGTAAGGTGTACCTGCACCCGACGCAGACTCGATCTCTGCCGCGTAGCCTTCCATGTTACCGTAGCCACCCTGAGTCTCAACAAGGTTGAAATCAATGTTGAGGAACTGCTCGATGTAATCCTGACGCTGAATAACGGCATCCTTGATAAGCTCGCCGTCGGATTCTGCAATAAACTCAAGTCTTACGTTGGTTGTATCGCAAAGAACCGTGAATGAATATCCATCGTAGTCTCTCGAATCCTCAATGTCCGCACCCTCGTGAGTGTTGGGATCAAGAATAACGTCAATAGGAGCGGTATCGAGAGGATCGGTAGCCTCGAACGTAACGTCGGTGTTAGCGGACTGCTCAAAGGGGTTAGGTCCTTTGGTGTCGCTATCCGTATCATCGGTCTCGTCATCTTCGGTGTCGGGATCTACAGCGTCGTCGTCATTGGTAGTATCTGCGGTGGTAGACGCAGTCGTGTCCTTGGTGGAATCTCCGCCAAGAGGCGTCCTTTTTTTCTGGCATCCTACGAATACTGCGGTTACCATAAGTAACGCAAGCACGAGAGCCAATACTTTTTTGAACATTTCGTTGTCCTCCTTAAGATTTATTCGCCACGCATAAAAATTGCGCGGGCGCATACAAGCGGTATAGCGTTTTATATACGCGGTAGCTTTAATTTTTCGTGAATTTGCAAGCGCTCAACCAAGGCGCCAACAAGGCAAAATTGCCGCGAAAGCACTTTGTGAACAAAAAACCCATTATTTGTAGTAATTTCTCACAATCTTTCACGGTTATGTTTGTACATTTTTACAATTTGCCCAAACCCTGTCTTTATTCACTAATAATTTACCACAAAATTGCTCAAATAGCAACCGCAGAATGTCGCATAAAATTAGCATTTTGTCATATTTCTGTTCTGCGGGCGTAAATATTTGATAGGTTTTTTTGTCTATTCTGTATAAACCGATCCGCAGTCAATGCTGTTTATAGATTTTATGCGTCCAAAAGTGCCGGAATTCATCGCTTGGCGGCGTTCTCACTTCTGTACACAAAAGCCGTATTATTGGGCACCTCGCAAGATGATATTATATATATAAATAAAATTGAAGGAAACCGATCCACGCCAAAGGCTTTGGCGAGGCCACGACGCTTTTATATTATTCATCACTCGTTTTAAAGAGTTTTGCTTGTATAATCGCAGAACGTAGTCTGTGTTATTGTATTTTTCAGTGCTTTTTTCTCCTTGCCGCAAAAAGCTTTTGTCATTTTGTCGCGTCAAATAGTCAGATTTTGATTGACAAACAGCGTCAACAAGTGTATAATATTTATAAAGCTTTCGAAAGGACGTTTTTTTATGAATTGCACGTATTTAAGACAGATCTCGGATAAATTGCCATACGAGCAGCTCCAGAAGCCCGAGGATTTCAAAGAAGGACTTGAAAGCATCGAATACTATAAAAATATAGTTGCGTTTACTCATCCGACGACGCAGGAATCGGTATTTTACGTTCAATCGGTCGGATATGAAATATCTCCACCCAACCAAAGCACAACAGAGGAGCTTTCAAGTCAAAAGACCGTTTTTTATTTTGTCTTGGGCGGAGAAGGTCTTTTTAACGGCCGCACTGTTCGGCACGGCGACTGCTTTATCGCCACGCAAGCTCACCCTTACAGCATAGAAGCAAAGCCCGGTCGTGAATTTGAATGCGCTTGGATAGCTGTTATTCATCCCACGAGCTTTTCGCTGTCAACTCTCGGACTTGATCCCGAAAAAACCGTTTTTAGATACAGTCTCGAGGCGGAGCTGAGGCAGATAATATATTCAATGCAGAATTTCAACACCAAAAGACACGACGTCTACTTCTTCACAATGGGCAAATTTTTTGAGATCATAGCCCTGCTTCGAGTCGCAGATACAAGCAAGGTCATCCCAAAGACATCCTCCGATTCACACGCTCGCTACGTGGCACTCACAAAAAACATGCTTGAGGAATCGGAATACCGAATATCCATTGAGGAGATCTCAAAGGCGATCGGATTTTCAAGAAAATATCTTAGTATGATATTTTGTCAGACGATGGGCATCACCCTGCGAGATTATATTACGCAAAAGAAGATAGAACGCGCCAAAGCGATGCTGTCAAGCGGAGAGGCTTCACTGAAAACGATAGCGTTTCAGCTCAACTATAACGATTACTCATCATTCTCCCGAGCATTCAAAAAAGAGAGTGGGCTTACACCGCACGAATACGTTTCAGCGCAAAAAAAGAAGACCGAGGGATAATTATTCCTCGGTCTATAATAATAAATATGAAAAAATAACTTGACAACCGCAACATATCGTGATATAATTACAAGGTATGATCAATAAACGGGGTGTGGCTAGCGAGGTAGTGAGCGAGCTCGCCGCTGCCGGTGGCAGATGAAGGCGAGCGAGCGAAGCGATGAAACAAGGAGTAACGCGACCGGCAGGGAGCGGTACGACTATGTTTCGAGAGTAAGCTTGGAAAGCGCTCTGAAGATCTGGTTAAAAAAACAATTAAAGTCAAAACAACAAAAACATTTCGGGGTGTGGCTCAGCTTGGTAGAGCGCTTGGTTCGGGACTCAATCACCGTTCTCGGCGTAGAATTTTCGAGAAGAGCCGAAAACCCCCACAAACACTGACTTTTTCGGCTCTCCCGAATGTCGAAAAATCATCAAATCTTCGGTCTGACCACATGTTTGACCACTTACAAAAAAATATCGTTTTACACCAATCGGGGTGT
>JAFXHA010000091.1 GCA_017536635.1 Clostridia bacterium | reverse complement strand
GCTCCCGTCGTAGACGGGTGGGGGAGTTTAGACATTTATTACCGGCGCCAAACGAACGAACTCTTGGAGTTCGTTCTGCGTAGCGGAGCGGAGCCGGACTCCTTCCGTCAACAGTTTCGCCAATAGCTCACTGTTGCCACCCCGATGTTTTGTGGAGCGAAGCGGAACTAAACTCGGCGCCGCTTGCGGCTGTCCTCAAGAGGGAGGCTATTTTTTCAACCGATAAATATTATTCGGAGAGATGTGTAGATTGTCTTTAATAGTGGGAAGTTTCTTTGGTTACTTTCTTTTCAAAGAAAGTAACTAAAAAAATCTTCAATATATTAAAAATATTAAAAAAATTGCTTGACATCGGGAAAGAAATGCGGTATAATGCTTTTATCTATAATGGAAAGGAATTTCCTTTCTATAAAAAATTTCATAAGAGGTACAAAAAAATGAACAAGACACTCATCAAAGTTATCACTCTTTGTCTCTGCCTCGTGCTTGTTGCAAGCGCATTCGTAGGATGCTCGGGCAAGAAGGACGAAACCATTGACATCGGACTTACCGGTCCCCTTACCGGTGGCGCTTCTATTTACGGAATTGCCGTAAGAAACGCTGCTCAGATCGCCGTTGACGAGATCAACGAAGCAGGCGGTCTCAACGGCATCAAGTTCAAGCTTGACATGCGTGATGACGTACACAACGCAGAAAACGTTGCAAACCTTTACACCGGTCTCGTAGAGGACGGTATGCAGGTTTCTCTCGGAACCGTTACCACCAAGCCCGGTCTCGAGTTCAAGAACCTTTCCAAGAACGACAACGTATTCTTCCTCACTCCTTCTGCAACCGGCGACGCTATTCCTGAGTTCGCTAACGGTTACCAGATGTGCTTTGCAGACTCCAACCAGGGTACTGCTGCCGCTAAGTTCTTCAACGAGACTTACCAGGGCAAGAAGGTTGGTATCTTCTACAAGGCTGACGACGAGTACTCCAAGGGTATTTACGACAACTTCAAGGCAGCTCTCGATTCTTCCTTCACCGCAGAGCTCAAGGAAGCAAACTTCACCGGTGAAGCTTCCACCTTCGATTCTCAGATCCAGACTCTCAAGGGCTGTGAGATCATCTTCATGCCTATCTACTACACCCCTGCTTCTCAGTTTATGACTCAGGCAAACGGTGTTGACAACAGCATCACCACTTACTACGGCTGCGACGGCTTCGACGGTATCGACGCTATCGAGGGCTTTGACATCACCAAGATCCCTCAGGAGATCAGTATGCTCTCTCACTTCAACTCCACCGCAACCGAAGGTCCTGCTGCTGAGTTCATCAAGAAGTACAACGACAAGTACGACGAGACCAAGGAACCCCTCAACCAGTTCGGCGCTGCAGCTTATGACTGCGTATACGCTATCTACGAGGCTCTCAAGGTTGCAGTTGAGAACGGCAAGGAAGTAACTGCTGAGACCTCTGCAAGCGATATGTGCGAGATCCTCAAGGAAGTATTCAACAGCGACAGCTTCGAGTTCAGAGGAATCACCGGTAAGTGTGAGGGCAACGAAAAGTCTCACATCAGCTGGAGCGAAGACGGAACAGTCGTTAAGGAAGCTAACTGATAGACCATTTAACCGATAAATAAACCAAGGAAACAATTGCCGGTGCATTTTTGCGTTGGCAATTTGTTTCTTAAATAGAAAAGTAAAGGAAAAACTATGGAGTTTTTAACCACATTCGTAAACGGCTTGAGCCTCGGCGGAATATACGCTATGATCGCGCTCGGATATACGATGGTATACGGTATCGCAAAAATGCTTAACTTCGCGCACGGCGACATTATAATGGTCGGCGGATACACGATCTCGCTCTTTTTGGGTGCCAATCCTATCGTTGCTATCCTCGCTTCTATGATATTCTGTATGCTGCTCGGCGTGGTAGTAGAAAAGGTAGCGTACAAGCCGCTCAGAGGAGCGTCTCCTCTTGCGGTGCTCATTACCGCGATAGGCGTCAGCTACCTGCTTCAGAGCATCGCGCAGATGCTGTTCGGATCGGCTCCGAAATTTATCGTTATCGCCGATCTCGGAATACTTAAAATAGGCGAGCTCGCTATCGGATACTCCACCATCATCACGCTTGCGTGCTCTGTTGTGGTAATGGTAGCCTTAAGTCTGTTCGTAAAGTTCTCAAAAACGGGACGCGCAATGGTTGCCGTCTCCGAGGACAAGGGCGCGGCTCAGCTTATGGGTATCAACGTAAACCGCATTATTATGATCACATTTGCGATAGGCTCGGCTCTTGCGGCGCTCGCAAGCGTATTCTTCTTGCTCAAGGCTCCCACTATGAGCCCCACGTTCGGCTCGCTTCCCGGAATCAAGGCCTTCACCGCGGCGGTTATCGGCGGTATCGGATCTATCCCCGGAGCTATGATAGGCGGACTTTTGCTCGGCGTTATTGAGTGCTTTGCTCAGGCGGTGCCCGCAATATCTCCTTACACCGACGCGATCGAGTTCTCGATCCTCATTATACTTCTTCTCGTTAAGCCCTCGGGACTTCTCGGAAAGATGAGAAGGGAGAAGGTATAATATGAAGCTTAAAAATCTCAAAATAAAAAGCTACCTTAATTACATATTGATAGCTGCAGCTACCGTGTTCTTCCTGGTCCTTTCCCTCACGGGAAATCTTAAGACCTCTACGGCTTATCTGCTTGAGGAAATGGCTATCAAGATAATGCTCGCGGTATCGCTCAGCCTTGTTGTAGGATTCCTCGGCGAGCTCTCGCTCGGACACGCAGGATTTATGTGCGTTGGCGCATATCTCGGCGGTAAGGTTGCGGCTATGCTCGTAGGGCCTCTCGGAAATAGCTTTCTCACGCTCGTTATCGCTCTTGTTGTGGGCGGCATCTGTGCAGGTGTGTGCGGATTCCTTATCGGTCTCCCTGCCCTTCGTCTGCGCGGGGACTATCTGGCGATCACCACTCTTGCTTTCGGCGAGATCGTAAGAACTATCTTCCAGAACACGAGCGCCGAGACCTTCGGCGGACCTATCGGTCTCCCCACTCCCCGTTTCAACGACAAGTATTTCTACGTTATCTGCTTCATTCTCGTTCTCGTAACGCTTTTCGTTATCCAGAACCTTATCCGAAGCAAGCACGGACGCGCCATCAAGGCGATCCGCGACAACGAGATCGCGGCAAGAGCTACGGGTATCAACGTAACTCGCTATAAGCTTCTCGGCTTTATTATGTCGGCTGTTTTTGCAGGACTTGCAGGCGTGCTTTACAGCTACACCAAGTTCAACGTTTCCAGCCAGATATTCGACTATAACTACTCTATCGAGATCCTCGTTATCGTGGTTCTCGGAGGAATGGGCAGCATCAACGGATCTATCATTTCCGCAATCGCCATCACCTTCCTCAACCGCGAGCTTGCAAACGTACTCACGGGCGACCTCGCAATACTCAAGGACCTCGTTTACGCGCTGATCCTTATAGTTATCGTCATTTACAAGAACGCTCCCGCTCTCAAGGGCTTCCGCGAAAAGTATAATTTCAAGGCGCTTACCGCCAAGCTGACCAAAAAGAAGGCAGCTGCGGCTTCGGCAGAAAAGGAGGAGGGCTGATATGGCAGAATCCAAAAAGCTTTATGCCGAGGACGGCAGAGAGATAATAATCAAGACCGATCACCTCTGTATCCAATTCGGAGGACTCAAGGCGGTCGACGACGTAAACCTTGAGATCAAGCAGGGCGAGCTCTACGGCCTTATCGGCCCTAACGGAGCAGGAAAAACCACTGTTTTCAATCTTCTTACGGGCGTTTACAAGCCCACCTACGGAAAGGTATACCTTTGCGGAGAAAACCTCACGGGCAAGGCGCCCGCAGAGGTAAATAAAAAGGGCATCGCGCGAACCTTCCAGAACATCAGACTTTTCAACAACCTTACGGTCATTGAAAACGTTATGGTCGGCCTCGCAAATCAGATCCCTTGCTCTGTTTTCACATCGGTAGTTCGTTTACCCGGACACAAAAAGTCCGAGGCGGAGTTCTACGAAAAGGCGCTTGAAATACTCAAGGTCTTCAAGCTTGACGAGTTCAAGGATTACCTTGCGGCAAATCTTCCCTACGGAAAGCAGAGAAAGCTTGAGATCGCGCGTGCTATGGCGACCAACCCCAAGCTCCTTCTCCTTGACGAGCCCGCTGCGGGAATGAACCCCAACGAGACGCAGGAGCTTATGGATACCATAACCTTTATCCGAGAAAAATACAACATTACTATTCTCCTGATAGAACACGATATGCGCCTTGTTGGCGGAATCTGCGAAAAGCTGACGGTGCTCAACTTCGGAACCGAACTTGCAAAAGGAGAGACGAGCGAGGTGCTCGCAAATCCCGAAGTAATCAAGGCATATATCGGAGAGTGATCTTCAGAAAGGAGTATTATGTCAGAAACTTTGCTTGAAGTAAAGGACCTTGAAGTGTATTACGGAGTTATCTGTGCGCTCAAGGGTATATCCTTTAAAGTAAATAAGGGCGAGATAGTTTCGCTTATCGGCGCTAACGGCGCGGGCAAAACCACCACGCTTCACACCGTTACCGGACTTATAAAGCCCAAGCACGGCTCTATCACCTACAAGGGACAGGATCTTTTGCACGTTCCCGCGCACAAGATCGTTTCTATGGGTCTCGTTCACGTGCCTGAGGGAAGACGTATCTTCCAGAGCCTTTCGGTATACGACAATCTTGTTATGGGATCCTACACGCAAAAGGACAAGGCAGAGATCAAAAAGAATCTCGATCTGGTGTTCTCTCTCTTTCCCAGACTTGAGGAGAGAAAAAAGCAGATGGCAGGAACTCTTTCGGGTGGTGAGCAGCAGATGCTTGCAATGGGCAGAGCGCTCCTCGCAAATCCCGAAATGGTCGTTATGGATGAGCCCTCTATGGGTCTCTCCCCCCTGCTCGTTTCCGAGATCTTCGAAATCGTAAAGATGTTCAGAGACGCAGGTAAGACCGTGCTCCTTGTCGAGCAGAACGCTAAAAAGGCTATGTCCATCTCCGATAGGGTTTACGTTCTCGAAACAGGTAGCATCGCCGCCGAAGGCGCCGCTGCCGACCTTATTAACGACGAACGCATCAAAAAGGCTTATCTCGGAGAGTAAGGAGACGGTTTTGAGTTTTGAGTTACTTTCTTTTGAAAAAGAAAGTAACCAAAGAAAACTTCCCGCTGGATATGGGCTAAAGCCACATATCACACTAAATAACGTGCATCGTTATCGATAATTTATTGAATTTCTAAGGTAAAAACCCGTCGGACACTACGTACCGACGGGTTTTATTTTAAAGGTGTTTTATAGTCGGAAGTTCTTTTGCTTGCTTTTCTTTCAAGAAAAGTAAGTCGGACGTTTGCAAAGCAAAAGACGGAAGCCGGCTCTGCTGTGCTACGCAGAACGAACTCCAAGAGTTCATTTGGCGCCGGTAATAAATATCTAAACTCCCCCACCCGTCTACGACGGGAGCCCCCTCAAGAGGGAGCCTAAGGTTACATTCGC
>JAFXHA010000090.1 GCA_017536635.1 Clostridia bacterium | reverse complement strand
TCTATTGTAGGGACCGTGCGTCCTAACGCTTGCTTTTGGCAAGCTTGCCAAGTTCGCTTTGCGAACGTTGTCGGCGGTCCGTTTCGAGCGCGAATGTAAATTAGGCTCCCTCTTGAGGGAGCTGTCGCCGAACGGCGACTGAAGGAGTTTGAGTTACACAGGGTTATATTAACTCCTTCCGTCAACGGCTTCGACAATGTCTCGCCGTTGCCACCTCCCTCAAGAGGGAGGCTATTTGAGTTATCCTTCAAGTTTTTGAAGATCCCAAAGAAACTTTTTTCAAAAAGTTTCTTTGGTGGGGTGCGGGGCAAAGCCCTGCGAAAATAATAGCAAAGCCCTGCGAAAATAATAGCAAAGCCCTGCGAAAATAATAGCGAAGCCCTGCAAAAAAGCAATAAAAAAGCACAACCGAGACCGTACGTGCGCGTTTGATATCATAAGATTGATATTCCGCATGTGCCGATGACCGTTGTGCGTGACGCTATGGAGTTGGTGCCGCCGATAGCTTTATTATTATACCTCGAAAAGCGGGATTTGTAAATACCGCAAAATGAACGATTTTTTGATGATAAATTCGTGAAAAAAGATACACAATAGAAAAAAATAACCAAAAAGATGAAAAAATTGTGAGTTTTGAATACAGTGAGCGACATATTGTCGCAGGTATGTCGTTGACTCAAAAAACGAGACTCAAAAAAGTTAAAAAATTTTCAAAAAACTATTGACAACGGCTGATACTTGTGGTAGAATACATAGGCAAATGAAGAAGAACTATCCGTTCTCACCGTGCCGCAAGGGGCGCGTACGGTATAATACGAAAATTCCCGAGGTGTTAATCTATCTATACGTCTCGGTGTGTGTCGTGCGGAGAGTTTCTCTTTCGCGCGATTATTTTTTTGGGGGTGTTTAAGTATTAGCACAAAAGAAATGTTAGTCAACGAGGATATAGACTTCGCGCAGGTTCGCGTTGTTGGAGTTGACGGAGAGGCGATAGGAATTATGTCGTCCGAACAGGCACTTAAAATGGCGTACGATCAGGGATATGACCTGGTACTCATGGCGCCGCAGGCTCAGCCGCCCGTTTGTCGTATCATGGACTACGGAAAGTTCAGATTTGAGAGAGACAAAAAGGAAAAGGAAGCCAAGAAAAAGCAGCAGACTATGGAGCTCAAGGAGATCCAGCTTTCCTGCCGCATCGATACTCACGATTTTGAGACCAAGGTCCGCCACGCGCAGAGATTCCTCGGCGACGGAAACAAGGTAAGAGTCGTTATGAGATTCAAGGGCAGAGAGATGAGCCATATGGCGATCGGTCAGGAGATAATGAACAAATTCCGCGAAGCCTGCGAGGAGCTCGGAAGCGTCGACAAGCCGCCCGTGCTTGACGGCAGACTGCTCAGCATGGTAATATCGCCTGTTAAAGCAAAATAAGATTCTTAAATTGCAGGTCAATTTTTGATATATTTCGCAGACGAGGTCTGCAACCTAAATAAGTAATAATTTAAAAAGGAGAAATAAAAATGGGAAAGATCAAGACACATAAGGCATCTGCCAAAAGATTTTCCGTTACCGCATCCGGTAAGGTAAAGATGGGACACTGCCATCACAGACATAACACGGGACTTAAGACCGCGAAGAGAAAGAGACACCTTCGTTCGAGCGCAATTCTCAGCGAAGCAATGACGGCAAACGTCAGAAACCTTATTCAGAAATAAGTCGGATTAACAGAGGAGGATATAGAAAATGGCAAGAATTAAGGGCGCAATGATGACGCGCAAGAGAAGAAATAAAGTTCTTAAGGCTGCTAAGGGATACTGGGGCGCAAAGTCCAAGCATTTCAAGATGGCAAAGCAAGCCGTACTCAAGAGCGGTAACTATGCTTTCGCCGGCAGAAAGATGAAGAAGAGAGATTTCCGTAAGCTTTGGATCGCTCGTATTTCCGCTCAGGCAAAGGTTAACGGTATGAACTACTCCACGTTTATGCACGGACTCAAGGTTGCTGGCATCGACCTCAACCGTAAGATGCTTGCAGAGCTTGCAGTTTCCGATAAGGAAGCATTTGCAGAGCTCGTTGCTAAGGCAAAGGCTGCTCTTTAATCAGAGCTTGAAAACCCTGTTTTTACAGGGTTTTCTTTGATTTTTAAATGCTTTGAAATTACAGGAAAGGACGGGTAAAAACGGTATGTACGGAGAGATAATAACCTCAAGGCAGAATACTTTGGTAAGGAACGTTTGCGCCCTTTCCGAGAAAAAAACGAGGCGCGAGAGCGGGCTTTTCCGCTTCGACGGTATCAAGCTCTTAGGTGAGGCGATGAGCGCGAATATTGCTATCAGGCAGGTGTTTTTTAACGCCGAGACCGACGGCAGAGCGCCGGAATATATCCGTAGCGTGCGCGATGAGCTTGAGCGTGGCGGAGCTAAGGTCGTTGCCGTCAGCGCATCTGTTTTCGATAAGATAAGCGAGGAAAAATCTCCCGAGGGGATCGTTACCGTTGCCGAGATACCGCGCGAGCTTTGCCGCACGTATGCGCAGAGGAGCGATCTGCCGTCCCCTGCCGAAAGGATACTCGTTGCAGAGTCTTTGCGCGATCCCGCAAATCTCGGAACGATAATGAGAAGCGCTTACGCTCTCGGCATTGACCGTCTGGTGCTTACCGACGATTGCGCCGAGATATACAGCCCTAAAACCATAAGAGCGGCTATGGGCGCGGCGTTCAGAATGTCAACGCTGACGGTCAAGGGCTCTGAGATCGCAGAGTTTATCGGGCTTCTGAGGGAGAGTGGCAGGCGCGTGTACGCGACGGCGCTTTACGAGGACTCCAAAACGCTCGGAGATATTGAACTTCGCGCGTGCGACTGCTTCGTTATAGGTAACGAGGGGCACGGACTTAGCGACAGTGCTGTAAGAGCGTGCGACGCATCGGTAATAATCCCGATGAGAGAGGATGCGGAGTCGCTTAACGCTGCGGCTGCTGCCGCGATCTGCATTTGGGAAACGGTAAGAGTGGAGGCATTATGAAAGACGAAAATATTTTGTATTGGCTTTGGTTGTCCGAGAAATGCGCGATAGCCACCAAGGATTTCAGATCTCTTGCCGAAAGGTTTGAGGATCCCTTTGAGCTTTACCGACTTGAGACTGAGGAGATAGAGCACATCGAGGGTATATCCGAGCGGCTAAAAAACAAGCTTTCGGACAAATCGCTCGAAAATGCATATTCCACGCTGAAATACTGTAAAGATAATAAAGTAAATATCATTTCTTATCGCGACGAGAGGTATCCTAAACGACTCAAGGACATAGAGAACCCTCCCGTGCTTTTGTACGTTCTCGGTGAGCTTCCCGATTTCGATAAGCGCCTGTGCATAGGTGTCGTCGGCACGAGAAGCATGAGCGATTACGGCAAGGAAGCGGCGTTCAGAATATCCTATGAGCTGGCGGCGGCAGACGCGGTAATAGTGAGCGGAATGGCGCTCGGTATTGATGCGGTAAGCGCGGCAGGAGCGCTTGAGGCGGGCGGGGTAACGGTCGCTGTGCTCGGCTGCGGAATCGCAAGGACCTATCCCAAGGAGCACGTAAAGCTCAAAAAGGCAATACTCAAGAGAGGCGCGGTCATCAGCGAATATCCGCCGTTTGAAGCGCCGAATTCATTTAACTTTCCGAAAAGGAACCGCATAATCAGCGGACTTTCGGGCGGAGTCGTTATAGTCGAGGGCTCGGAGAGAAGCGGAGCGCTTATCACCGCGGCAAAGGCTATATCTCAGGGCAGAGAGCTTTTTGCGCTGCCCGGAAACGTAGATAGCGTCAACGCTGAAGGGCCCAATGAGCTTATCAAGAGTGGGGCGAACGTTGTGCTGTCGTCTGAGGACGTGATAGATCATTACGATTTTTTGTATCATGACGTCATAAATTACAGAGAATATTCAAAGGCAAAGAAAAGCTTTGCTTACAGTGACAGAATGCTCAAGAAATACGGCATAGGCGCGGCGTATTTCAAAAAGAAAGAGGAGCAGGGCGCTATGACCGACGTTCCCGAGGTTATGTTCGTCAATAACGATGGATTTGAAGCCAAGGACTCGTCGGCAGAGAAGCTTGCGGGTGAGCAGACCGAGCGTCGCGACGACTCGGCAAAGCTGCTTGAGGGGCTTGACGACACCTCGAAAAAGGTGTTTGAGCTTCTTCCCATCGACAAATCGGTATCTCCCGATGCGCTGACGGCGCACGGAATGGATATCGGTGAGGTCATCACCGCGCTTACGATGCTGGAGATAAGCGGACTTATAAGCTCGCTGCCCGGCGGACTTTACATCAGAAAATAATCGACAAAATTCAAATAAAACCTTAATATCGAAAGGAAAATATCGGATATGGCAAATTTGGTCATTGTTGAGTCGCCTTCAAAGGCGTCCACGATAAAGGGATATCTCGGCTCGAATTACAAGGTCGTTGCTTCCAAGGGACACGTCAGAGACCTTCCCAAGAGCAAGCTCGGCATTGATATCGAAAACGGATTTGAGGCTCACTATATAAACATACGCGGCAAGGGCGATCTTATAAAAGAGATCAAGAAGGAAGCAAAGGCTGCCAACAAGGTATTCCTTGCAACCGACCCTGACCGTGAGGGAGAGGCTATTTCCTGGCATCTTGCCACAGCACTCGGAATACCCGTTGAAAAGACGCTTCGCGTAAGCTTCAACGAAATTACCAAGAGTGCGGTCAAGAGCGCTATCAAGGAGCCCAAAACCATTGATATGGATCTCGTAAACTCTCAGCAGGCGAGAAGAATACTCGACAGAATCGTTGGATATAAGATCTCTCCGTTTCTTTGGAAGAACGTTCGCAGCGGGCTTTCCGCAGGCAGAGTTCAGTCGGTAGCAACGAGAATGATCGTTGAGAGAGAAGAGGAGATAAGAAACTTCACTCCCGTCGAATATTGGACGGTCGACGCAATACTTGAGGACGGCGGCAAGGAGTTTACGGTCAAGTTCTTCGGCAACTCCAAGGGCAGAATAAAGCTTGCCTGTGAGTCTGACGCGCAGAAGATAGTTGATGCTGTGTCGGGCAGGGATTTCGCCGTTAAGTCGGTCAAGAAATCCAAGAAAAAGAAGATGCCCGCGCCCCCCTTCACGACCTCTACTATGCAGCAGGAGGCTTCAAGAAAGCTCGGCTTCCAGTCGCAGCGCATAATGCGCATAGCTCAGGAGCTTTACGAGGGAGTAAACGTAGGCACCGAGAACGGCGGAGTACAGGGTCTTATCACCTATATGCGTACCGACTCGCTCAGAATTTCCGCAGATGCGCAGGCTGAGGCGAGAGAATATATTGTTGATAAGTATTCCGAAAAGTACGTGCCCGCAAAGGCGCGCGATTATAAGGCGAAGGCGGGCGCGCAGGATGCTCACGAGGCAATAAGACCTACGAGAGTTGCGCTTGAGCCCGCAAAGATCAAGAAATATCTTACGAGTGATCAGTTTAAGCTTTACAAGCTCATCTGGGAGCGCTTTGTAGCGAGCCAGATGGAATCTGCGTCTCTCGCTACCGTTACGGCTGACTTCGAGTCGGCAGGATATATCTTCAGAACCAGCGGCTACACCGTTGAGTTCCAGGGATATATGGCGGTATACGAGGAGAGCGAGGAGGAGGTCAAGGTAAATCAGGACGAGGTCGGCGTGCAGAAGAATATCAAGCTCCCCGACGTCAAGGAGGGTGAAGCTGTCAAGCTCTGTGACGTAATTCCTCAGAAGCACTTTACGGAGCCTCCTGCAAGGTATAACGACGCAACGCTTATAAAGTTCCTTGAGGAAATGGGTATAGGACGTCCCAGCACCTTTGCGACCATTATCACCACGATAATTGCGAGAAACTACGTAAAGCGAGAGGGCAAGAGCCTTGTTGCTACCCCCACGGGCGAGCTTACCAACAAGCTTATGCTTGAGAGCTTCCCCGATATAGTTGATTATAAGTTCACAGCACAGATGGAAGCAAGGCTTGACTCTATTGAGAACGGAGACGTTGATATGAACGAGGTTCTCTCGGAGTTCTGGAAGGACTTTGAGGTAGAGCTTGCTAAGGCGGAGGAGACTGCGAAGAATACCGAGATAGAGGTTCCCGTTGAGGAGACCGATATCATCTGCGACAAGTGCGGAAGCAAGATGATAGTCAAGAACGGCAGATTCGGAAAGTTTGCGGCTTGCCCCAACTATCCGCAGTGCCGTAGCACAAAGCCGCTCGTTGCTCCCAAGGCAAGCAAGGAAGAGGACGGAGAAGAGGCAGAAGCTGCCAAGAAGATAGTCGTCGCTGATTTCAAGTGCGAAAAGTGCGGAGCCGATATGGTTCAGCGAAGCGGAAGATACGGCACCTTCTTTGCGTGCAGCCGCTATCCCGAATGTGATTTTACAAAGCAGAAGACGCGCGATATCGGCGTTCCTTGCCCTAAGTGCGGATCCAAGATAGTTATGAAGACCGGCAAAAGAAAGACGGTGTTTTACAGCTGTGAGAAATATCCCGCCTGCGATTTCTCCTCGTGGGATATGCCTACGGCTGAAAAATGCCCCAAGTGCGGACAGATACTCTATCGCAAGAAGGGACAGTCAACGCTGATCTGTCATACAGAAGCCTGCGGATTTAAGAAGCCTTATACCGCAGAGGAAGAATAAAAACGCTCACGATGAAAGAAAATATTACCGTATACGGCGCAGGACTTGCGGGCTGTGAGGCGGCTTGGCAGGCGGCGCAGCGCGGAGTTAAGGTAAGGCTTGTTGAAATGAAGCCGCAAAAGTTCACTCCCGCGCATCATTCGGAAAAATTTGCCGAGCTTGTGTGCTCGAACTCTCTGCGCTCGGACAGCGTATCAAACGCGGTCGGACTTCTCAAGGAGGAGATGCGACGTCTCGGCTCGCTGATAATGGAAGCGGCTGATGCCACCCGTGTCCCTGCGGGCTCGGCGCTTGCGGTCGACAGAGAGAAATTTTCCGAATATATTACAGAAAAAATAAGTAATCATCCGAATATTGAGCTCGTTTACGCCGAGGCGGACAAGGTTGATGCCGATGAGATATCGGTCATCGCTACGGGTCCTCTCACCTCGAAGCCGATGTCAGAGTTTATATCCCGTGAGCTTGTCGGCGAAAAGCTTCATTTCTTTGATGCCGCCGCTCCGATAGTTGACGCGGCAAGCATCAATACAGACGTAGCCTTTTTTGCGTCGCGCTACGACAAGGGTGATGCCGACTATATCAACTGCCCGATGGACGAGGAGCAGTATACTGCCTTCTGGGAAGCGCTGATCACTGCAAGAGAAGCGGAGCTCAAGGAGTTTGATAGGGAAGAGCAGAAGGATCTGAAGGTCTTTGAGGGCTGTATGCCGGTCGAGGTCATGGCAAGACGCGGCAAGGATACGCTCCTTTTCGGTCCGCTAAAGCCCGTAGGACTTATAGATAAGAGAGTGGGCAAGCAGGCGCACGCCGTCGTTCAGCTCCGTAAGGAGAACGAGGAAGGGACGATGTATAATATCGTTGGATTCCAGACGCATCTCGCCTTTGACGAGCAAAGACGTGTGTTCAGAATGATCCCCGGACTTGAGAACGCCGAGTTCTTGCGCTATGGCGTGATGCACAGAAACACCTATCTTCAGTCGCCTGACAAGCTTGATAGCCTCTATTCTCTCAAAAAAGCGCCTAACGTATATTTTGCGGGGCAGATGACGGGCGTTGAGGGCTACGTGGAGTCGGCGGGCTCGGGGCTTGTCGCCGGCATCAGCGCGGCGAGAAAGGCAAAGGGAGAGCCGGAGGTGCGTTTTCCCAAGACCACGATGCTCGGCGCGATGGCTGAATACGTGGCACACGGCGGGGTATCAAGCTTTGCGCCGATGAACGCTAATTTCGGAATAATCGAGCCTCTCGGATACAGAGTAAAGGGCGGAAAGGTCGCTAAAAACGAAAAGCTCGCCGAGCGCGCGCTTGGCGAGATAGCGGAGCTTTGCGCAAAATTATAAGGCTGATAAGCCATCAGGAGAAGAAATGCAAAAGAAGGATTTGAGTATTCTTGAAGAAAATATAGGATACCGCTTTAATAACAGAGCGTTGCTTGAGGAAGCCTTGACTCATTCGTCGTATGCAAATGAGCTGAAATCCAAGAAAAAGGACGCGGTCTGTAACGAGCGCCTTGAATTTCTCGGCGACTCGGTGCTCAGCACGGTAACGAGCGAGTATCTCTTTGCTAAATACGATAGGCTTCCCGAGGGAGACCTTTCTCATATAAGAGCGTCGCTCGTTCAGTCGCAGTCGCTTGCGTCTTACGCAAGAAAGATAGAGCTTGGCAGCTTTTTGCTGCTTGGACGCGGCGAGGAAAATATAAGCGGCAGAGGACAGCAGTCTATACTCGAGAATGCTTTTGAGGCACTCGTTGCCGCGATATATCTTGATTCGGGCGCAAAGGGACTTGATAACGCGAGAGCGTTCGTGCTTCCGTTTATCAAGGACAGCATCGAAAAAAATGACGTAAAGCTCGGAACTCTCGATCCCAAGACCGAGCTCCAGCAGCTCACCACGAGAGCTGATGGCATTTTGCCTTCTTATTTTACGGTGGGGGAGATGGGTCCCGATCATAATAAGACCTTCGAGGTCGAGGCGAGACTCGGATCGAACGTTATCGGCCGCGGCACAGGCAGATCCAAGAGAGAGGCTGAGCAGAACGCGGCGAAGGAAGCTCTCAAGCTTTTTGGGGTAGATAACGATTAAATAAAACAACACGGCACAAAAGTCAAAAAGCATTGCGAAATCAGAGAACTTTTGAAGATGAATTGTAAAATTCATCACAAAAATATTTTCTATGTGAAATTTTTATCAAAAATTGTCGTTAACGTATTGCAAAAACAGAAATTTTAGGGTATAATATTGTGAGGTGAAAATCACCTTCAATATTATAATTAAGGAGAACCATATGTTAGAATTTAAAAACGTATCCTTCTCCGTACCCGGCGGAAAGGATATTCTGAAGAATATAAATCTCGAAATAAACGAGAGATTCGTTGCCATAACCGGACCAAACGGCAGCGGAAAATCCACGATGGCAAAGCTCATCGCGGGAATTATACAGCCCACCGAGGGTAAAATATATTTCAATGGCACTGACATTACCGATATGTCCGTTACGGAAAGAGCAAAAATGGGCATCAGCTATGCTTTTCAGCAGCCGGTTCGCTTTAAGGGCATAACCGTTCGCGACCTTATCTCGCTTGCAGCAGGTAAGGATACCAGCGTTTCCGAGGCGTGCTCGTATCTTTCTGAGGTGGGGCTTTGCGCAAAGGATTATATAAATCGCGAGGTGAACGCTTCGCTTTCGGGCGGTGAGCTCAAGAGGATCGAGATCGCTATGATAAATGCCCGCGGAACCGCGCTCTCTGTGTTTGACGAGCCCGAGGCGGGAATCGACCTTTGGAGCTTTAACAATCTTATCAAGGTCTTTGAAAATATGTACGAGCGTACAAAGGGAAGTATAGTTATTATTTCTCACCAGGAAAGAATACTTAATATAGCTGATAAGATAGTGGTTATTGCTGACGGCGAGATAACCGAATGCGGCAAGCGTGAGGATATTTTCCCCAAGCTTATCGACGTTCGTGCCGGCTGTAAATTCACCAAAAATACCTAAGGAGGCGCTGAAGATGGATAAGATACAACAGGATCTGCTTGAAGCGGTTGCGGGTATTCACGAGGTCCCCGAGGGAGCGTACTCGCTTCGAATAAACGGAAGCCTTCACGGCAAAAATTCTTCCGAGAACATCAGCATCGTTAAAAAAGAGGACAAGCCCGGGATCGATATTTATATAAAGCCCGGCACAAAGAACGAAAGCGTTCATATTCCCGTTATCATATCGCAGACGGGACTTAAGGAGCTTGTTTATAATGACTTCCATATTGGAGAGGATTGCGACGTTACGATAGTTGCGGGTTGCGGCATTCATAACGGCGGAGCATCCGACTCCGAGCATAGCGGCGTTCACTCGTTTTTTGTGGGGAAAAATGCAAAATGCAAGTATATTGAAAAGCATTACGGAAGCGGCGACGGAAACGGTAAGAATCTTATGAATCCTACCACGCACGTTGAACTCGAAGAGGGCGCGTATCTTGAGATGGAAACAGCTCAGATAAAGGGCGTTGATTCTACGAGACGAGAGACTACCGCAAAAGTGATGAAAAATGCAACTCTTATAGTGAGAGAAAAGATAATGACGCATGGCTCACAGTATGCCGAGACCGACTTCGACGTAAGCCTTGTGGGCGAAGGTGCGGGCGCGCGTGTCATCTCGCGCTCGGTCGCGCGCGATAATTCCAAACAGAAGTTTTTATCGCGTATTCGCGGCGAAGCGCAGTGCACGGGACATACCGAGTGTGATGCCATTATCATGGACGACGCGGTGGTTTCAGCTATTCCCGAGATACTCGCGGTTCATCCCGAAGCATCACTCATTCACGAGGCGGCTATCGGAAAGATCGCGGGCGAGCAGCTCGTCAAGCTCATGACGCTCGGATTGACCGAAAAGGAAGCTGAGGAGGAGATCGTCAACGGATTTCTCAGATGATCTTTTGACGTGCAATTTGTATATATTGCCGAATAGGCTGTCGGACGATTGTCCGGCAGCCTATTTTTGATCTATTTTTGATCTATTTTTGAGCTCGGAAAAACGCAAAAAACTGCCTGATGTAAAAATATGGAACTTGTGCAATAAAATGTAAAAAACGGGGTTTAAAAGTGCATTGAAGGTAAATTTGCGACCTTGATTTGACCGAAAACGCAAAAAACGTGAAAAAATTGTGATTTCGAGGTGTAGAAAATAAGCTCCCAAATTTGTGCATTTTTGACAAATAAAATGGTTAAAAATGACGCAAAGAAAGTTTTTACACTTTTTGTAAAAGTAAAGAAAAATTACTTTCGAGACCGAAATAATTTTGGCGGCAAGGCTCTTTTGTCAAAATGTACAAAAATCGTGGCGTATTGTAAAAATAGACTTTAACACGAGTAAATGTGATTTACCGTGATCAAAAAACGAAAAAAATCATATAAAAAACGACGAAATTTAGTCAAAAAAAGAATATTTTTTGTCGTTCGGGAACTTCGCTCAGACGGTCGCCGCCCCAAAGGGCGTCTTGACTTTTGCTTCAATATATGTTAAAATATGTGCAATGATTTTCGAGCATTTTTCGAGGCTTTTGCTCGCGTGTGCGCGCATTGGGTGAGCGGTTGCGTACGCGGATAAAAGCAGCGGAAAATGTTATTGCGGTGCGTACTGACGCACTGTTTTAGTGAGGTTTGGTGTTGCCGGCGGCTATGCTCGGTGAAACGAAAGCCGTCTTCGGCGTCCGACGCAGATCGGCGTCGCGACGCACACTGCAAGGAAAATCAAAACATTGATGGCAACATCAAGTCTTGGAGGGGGTTACCTCTCAAAACAAAAAAATTCAGGAGGAAGATTTATGAAAAAGGCGAAATTTCAAAAAATTACGGCTTTTTTGCTTGCTGCGATAATGCTTATCGGCTGCGGTACGCTGGGCGTAGGCGCTGCAAGCGGCGACTCGTCCATTACTGATATCACGACGAGCGATATTAAAGAGCTGTTAAATGCGATTTCGTACAACGACTACGTCGATGACAACAAGGATGTCGAGGCTGCCGAGGAGGAGCTTATCTTTTCGGCGGTTAAAAATTGGACGTACGTCTCGAAGAAGGGCGTCGTTTACAACGAGGAAGGACTCGTTGAGAACGAATTTTCAACCGAGGCTGATGCGCTTGACAAGGTTGACAAGAGCACGATAGCTTACGTTGATGAATTCGACGGCAAAACCGGACTTTACACACCCAGCTCCGGTGTTGTTACGTGGACGCTCGACGGCATTGAGGAGGCTAAGAAGTATAGCTTGGCTATCGACTATTATCCCATTGCCAACAAGTCTGCATCTATCGAAAGGATCTTTATGATCAACGGCTCGGTTCCCTTTGCGGAGGCGAGATACCTTACCATTTCGAAGATCTGGAAAAACGAATATCCCGACGGACAGTTTGAGGTTCCCGATGGCGAGAGCGCACAGGACTACATAAGCGCTGCCGAGAAGCTTGGCATCAAGGCAGAAAAGGTAGAGAAGACGGTCAAGGGAAAGACCGTTGAGTGCGTTTCTTATACGATGCCGGAATATTGGACATCGGATATCGCAGAGCTCGTTGATGAGCAGACGGTAAGATTCTTTACCATCGATATCGACCTTAACGAGATCCGCGCGAGCTTGCAGCAGGCTCCCAGCTGGACCACCTACAACTTCAAGGATTCCAACGGCTTTATGCAGGATACCTTTGAGTTTGTTATAGGTCCTGATGAGGAAACCGGCGAGGTTACTGTCTCGCTCGAGTCTGTTAACGAGCCTATAGTTATTTCGGATATCAAGCTCATTCCTCACGAGGATAGAATGAGCTACGACGATTACCTTGCAAAGTATGAGGGCAAGGGAGACGGCGAGGGCAAGATAAAGATCGAGGCTGAGTATTTCTCGGCTGTGTCTTCCCAGACCATTTACCCCGCATCCGATAACACGAGCGCTATCAACTCTCCCGCGGCTAACGACAGAACCGTGCTTAACACCGTTGGCGGTGATAAGTGGCAGAACGCCAGCCAGTGGATAGAGTATCAGTTCTCTGTTGAAAAGAGCGGTATGTATCAGATAGCTACCCGCTTCAAGCAGAGCACGCTCGAAGGTATGTATACGTCCCGTATCCTTTACCTTTACAGCGACGAAACGCTTGCTGAGGGCGAGGACGGATATTACGACGGCGTTCCCTTTGAGGAAGCGTCCAGACTTCAGTTCTCTTACGCGTCTGATTGGCAGTCGGGAATGCTTACCGATGCAAACGACACCAAGTTCAAGTTCTACTTTGAGGAAGGCGTCGTTTATACGATGAGACTTGAGGTATCGCTCGGTGAAATGGGTGATATCGTAAGACGAGTTCAGGAATCGCTTGACAACATCAACGCCGATTACCTTAACATACTGAAGCTTACGGGAACCACCCCCGACGAGTACCGCGACTACGGATTCTCAAGAGTAATGCCTGACACCAAGAGAGATATGATCAAGCAGAAGGGCGTCCTCGAGGCAGTTTCCAAGGAGCTTAACGAAAGCTCGAACATCAAGGGAAGCTCGATGACCGCAACTCTCGATCAGGTATCAAGACTTCTTGACACGATGGGTAAGGATGATAACGCTATCGCTAAGAACCTCGAGCAGCTCAAGACGTATATCGGTTCGCTCGGTACCTGGGTCGGCGATGCTAAGACGCAGCCCCTTACACTTGACTTCCTTGTTATCCAGCCCGCAGACGACGATGAGCTTCCTGCGGCTAAGGCAGGCTTCTTCAAGTCCTTTGCATACGAGATGGGAAGCTTCTTCCAGAGCTTCTTCAGAAACTATGACAGAATGGGTGCTATGGAGGAGATCGACGAGAACGAGTCGGTCGAGGTATGGCTTGCATACGGTCGTGATCAGTCTCAGGTTATCCGCGGACTTATCAACGACGATTTCACCCCTCACTACAACGTAGCTGTAAACCTTAAGCTCGTTGCAGGAGCAACGCTTCTCCCCTCTATTCTTTCGGGAATGGGACCTGACGTTTATATCGGTATCGCACAGGGAGACGTTATAAACTACGCGATTCGTGGCGCGCTTACTCCTCTTGATGAGATCGTAAGTGCGGAAGAGCTCGACGCTGCGACCGCTGAATTCAACGAGGCGGCTATGATGGTTCTTCAGATCGAATGTGCGGGCGAGAACGGAAACTACGAGGAGCATTACAAATGCGGACACGGACAGCTTCACACCTACGGCTTGCCCGAGACGCAGAACTTTAATATGATGTTCGTTCGTGAGGACATTCTCGCAGACCTCAATATTGATATTCCTAAGACCTGGGAAGACGTAAAGGAAGCAATTCCGATACTCCAGGCAAATAACATGCAGATCGCAATGCATAACGACTGTAAGATCTTCCTCTATCAGATGGACGGTGAGCTCTTTGCTGACGGCGGTATGAGAATCAACCTCGACTCCAACGTCGCACTTGATGCATTCGATACGATGTGCGCAATGTTCACCGAATATTCATTCCCCTATAAATATGACTTCCCGAACCGTTTCAGAACGGGTGAGATGCCTATAGGATTTGCTACATATACCGCAACCTACAACCAGCTCAAGGTATTCGCTACCGAGATCGAGGGTCTCTGGAGCTTCTATCCGATGCCCGGATATGCTACCGAGGACGGCGGAATCAACAACGTTTCGGTTTCCACCGCGACCGCTATTTCGATCATCAACGGCTGTGAGGACCTCGAGGGCGCTTGGAAGTTCCTTAAGTGGCACGTAGGCGCACAGTGTCAGATAGATTACTCTAACGAGATGGTTGCAATACTTGGACCTTCCGCAAAGCACGCAACTGCTAACGAGGCAGCGCTTGAGAGCTTGCCTTGGACCGACGAGGAGTACGAACAGCTCCAGCTTCAGTTCAACAACCTCGCAGCAGTTCCTAACTACCCCGGAAGCTACATTATCGACCGTTACACGAAGTTCGCGTTCCTCTCCGCCTTCAACGACGGACTTGATCCCGTAACCGAGCTTCAAAGCTACATTAAAACTATAAACGTTGAGATCACACGTAAGCGTGAGGAGTTCGGACTTGAAACTCTCAAGGACGGACAGACACTCGCTGAGAAGCGTTTGGAAGAGGCTGAAACTAAGCTTCTTGAGATCCGTGAGTCCGACGATTACAAGGCAGCGTATGACGATGTATGCAACGGACTGCTCAAGTTGATCGAAGGCTACGAGACCGAGGACTATGCTTCCATAAGAAGTATGTCGGATGCACTTGCAGAGCTTGATTCGTCGCTGTTCGCAGGCGTCGTTTCGGATCTTGAGAGCGCAGCTGATGCACTTGAAACGTATGAAGCGTATAAATGATGTAGATAAAATCTAAAAAGGAGAAAGAGAAGTACATGTCACAGAAAACAGCGACAAAAAAGGCTGTAGCTCGTAAGGATATGACGAAATGGCAGTGGACTTGGAAAGAGATGAAGCGTAATAAGGTAGCGTATCTTATGATACTCCCTTATATGCTGGTCTTCACCTGCTTTACCGTCTTGCCGGTCGTTCTTTCGATATTTATCAGCTTTACGGATTTTAATATGCTTCAGATGCCGAACATAGTTTGGCTCGACAACTACATAAGACTTTTCCTTGATGATGACATATTCATTACCGCTTGTAAGAATACGCTTATCTTCGCGGCGATCGTAGGTCCTGTATCCTACTTTATGTCACTTATCATCGCTTGGTTCATCAACGAGCTGCCTCCCAAGCTCAGAGCGATCGTAACCCTTATCTTCTACGCTCCCTCTATCTCGGGTCAGGTTTACCTCGTATGGCAGACGCTCTTCTCGAGTGACGCTTACGGTTGGGCAAACGCTTGGATGATGAAGCTTGGCGTTATCAATAAGGAAATCGCGTTCTTTGAGGACGCGGATTGGGTAATGCCGCTTTGTATCGTGGTCGCACTCTGGACCTCGCTCGGAACCTCCTTCCTCGCGTTCATCGCGGGCTTGCAGGGAATCGACAAGGCTCAGTTTGAGGCGGGCGCGGTTGACGGTATCAAAAACAGATGGCAGGAATTCTGGTTCATCACCCTGCCGAACATGAAGCCGCAGCTTATGTTCGGTGCGGTTATGGCAATTACCAACTCCTTCGGCTTCGGAGGCGTTGTTACCGCACTTTGCGGATTCCCGTCGGTTGACTACGCGGCGCACACCATAGTCCATCACCTTGATGACTACGGCGGACAGCGTTTCGAAATAGGTTATTCGTCTACGATCGCGGTTGTGCTTTTCGCAGTCATGATCGGCTCGAATATGCTTGTTAAAAAGGTTCTTTCAAAGGTGGGCTCGTGATATGGCAAAGAAATTAAGAACAAGAAATCATAAAGTCGTGCTCGCCCGTTCGAGAGGCGGAGACGCAGGAATTACATTCATTCTTGTAATTTTCGGAATATTTATGTTCCTTCCTATGTATTACGTTGTTATTCAGTCCTTGAAGCCTTTGGATGAGCTTTGGATGTTCCCTCCGAGATTTTACGTTGCTAAACCTACGTTTAATAACTTTAAGGATCTGTTTACGTTGATGAGCGGAAGCTTGGTTCCTTTCTCAAGATACATCTTCAACACGGTATTTACCTCTGTTGCGGGCGTTATCGGAAACCTCTTCTTCTCGTCTCTTGCAGCGTATGCTTTCGCAAAGATCAAATTCCCCGGCGGAAAGTCGATGTTTAAGCTCGTAAGAACCTCTCTTATGTTCCATAAGACAGTTACGGCAGTTACCTGCTTCATTCTTATGAGTGCATTACAAATAATTGATACTTATTGGGCAATTATTATTCCCGCATGGGGATCTACCCTCGGTCTCTACCTTATGAAGCAGTTTATGGAGACCAACGTTACCGATGCGGTGCTTGAGAGCTCGCGTCTTGACGGTGCGAGTGAGCTCAAGACCTTCTGGGTCATCGCAATGCCGATGGTTAAGCCCGGTTGGCTCACGCTTATCGTTTACTCGTTCCAGGATCTCTGGAATGCCGGCGCATCTATCTACATTCACTCCGAGCAGCTCAAGTCGCTCAACTACGCGATCCAGCAGATCACGGCGGGCGGTATCAAGCGTGCAGGTGCGAGTGCAGCGGCAACCGTTATAATGATGCTCGTGCCCATTTCGGTATTTATAATCACACAGTCGAACATCATCGAAACGATGGGCTCGAGTGGTATGAAAGACTAATTTAGGAGGAGAATATGAAAAAATTAACAGCAATCATCTGTTTGGTATTTGCGATAGTTATGCTTCTCTCTCTTCCTATGAGTGTAAGCGCTTCCGAGCCGTATCAGACGTATACCTACTCGATATCGGGTACGGCGCTCGGATCTCCCGCGGCGTATACTCCCGTAAAAGCTATCGACGGACAGAAGATGGGCCTTTCCGATCTGGAAAAGCTTGCAAGCTTCTATCCCGAGCTTGACCCCACCAATATTATCGACGGCAAGCAGCTTTCGATATACGCACAGCTCAATAATCCGTCGGATATTGAGACTGACGACAAGGGTAACGTTTATATCGCAGATACGGATAATAACAGAATCGTAGTACTCGACAGATACTACAAGCTACAGTACATTATTGACGACTTCATCAACGGTGAGGGCGTTCAGGATAATCTGACTGCACCTAAGGGTATCTTCGTTACTTCCGACAGAATGGTCGGAACCGACTTCGTTAAGGGACAAATATACATCTGCGACACCAACGCGAGCAGAATCGTAACCTTTAACCTTGACGGAAGCTTCAGCAAGGTAATTCCCGCACCGCAGTCCGAGCTCTTTGATAACGGAGCGGCTTATAAGCCCGTATCCGTAGCGGTAGACCAGTACGGAAGACTTTACGTCGTTTCGTCCTCTACTTATCAGGGAATTATCGTTATGACCGATGAGGGTGAGTTCACATCCTTCGTCGGCGCACAGAAGGTCGTTATCTCGGCTTGGGACAGAATCTGGAGAAGATTCCAGTCCGAGGAGCAGAGAAAGTCGGCTCGTCAGTACGTATCTACTGAATTTAATAATGTAACTCTTTCCGGCGACTTTATTTACGCCACCACAAGCTCGATCGACGAGAAAAACGTAACAAGTGCGATCAACTCCAGATCCAAGTCCGGCGATTACGCTCCCGTTAAGATGCTTAACGCGGCGGGCGACGAGATCATGAGACGTAACGGATTCTTTCCGCCTTCCGGTGAAATAGACTTTGCTCGACTCAGAGTTTCGGACACACTGTTTGGACCGTCGACGCTTGTTGACGTAGCGGTTGGTCCCGAAAAGACCTGGTCTGTAATCGACCAGAAGAGAAGTAAGGTATTTACCTATGACTTCGAAGGAAACCTCCTGTTCGCCTTCGGCGATAAGGGAAATCAGCTTGGTAATATTACGTCCGAAAAGCTTTCGGCTATCGTTTACCAGGGTGACAAGATGCTTCTTCTTGACAAGGATGCTCGCTCCTTTACCGTTTATGAGAGAACCGAGTACGGAAACGTCCTTATAGGCGCTCTGAACAATCAGAACAACAGACGTTACGACCTCGCGATCGAAGACTGGAAGGAGATCCTCAAGAGAAACGCTAACTTCGATACAGCTTATATCGGAATCGGTAAATCTTATTACCAGAACGATGAGCTTGAGATGGCAATAGAGTATTATCAGGCGGCATACGATACTGAGAACTACTCGGTAGCTTTCAAGGAGCTCAGAAAGGATTGGCTCTCTAAGTTCATTCTTCTTATACCCGTTGCGGTTATCGCGATCTGCGTAGGCTGCTCCAAGTTCTTGGGCTGGGCAAAGAAGGTAAACAAGAGAGTTGCTACCGCGGGTGAAAAGAGAACCTACGGTCAGGAGATCCTGTACGCATTCCACGTAATATTCCATCCCTTTGACGGCTTCTGGGACCTCAAGCACGAAAAGAGAGGTTCGCTTAGAGCTGCAGTAACGATACTCGGCGCGCTCCTGGTCGCATTCTATTACAATGGTATCGGTAGAGGATATATCGTAAATCCTCAGGAGCTTTATAATACCTTCTTTGGAAGCGTATTGAGTGTTTGCGTACCGCTTGCACTTTGGGTAATCGGTAACTGGTGTCTCACAACGCTCTTCGACGGCGAAGGAAGCCTTAAGGATATCTTCATTGCGACCTGCTACGCATTGGTTCCTATGATCCTCATAATGATCCCCGCAACCATTGCTACTAACTTCGTAGTCGCAGAAGAGGTCGATATAGTAAACGTTGTGCTTACCGCGTCGTATATCTGGTCAGGTATGCTGATATTCTTCGGAATGCAGGTAACTCACGACTACTCGATGGGTAAGAACATTCTTACTATTTTTGGAACACTGTTGGCAATGATAATTATTATGTTTATTGCGATACTCTTCACATCGCTGCTTGGCAAGATGGTAAGCTTCGTAACGAACATTGTAACCGAGCTTCAGTTCAGATTGTAAGGAGGAAGAAAACGATGAAAACAAAAAGAATAATATCGCTTCTCTTGGCTGCGCTGATGCTTGTCGGTACGTTTACACTGATAGCCGCTGCAGAGGATGACGCTCCTAAATACGTATTTAAGACGTCGCCGACTACTAAGGCTTATGAGTATATCAAGAGCACCAACGGAATCAAAACGGCTGAAGCAAAGCTTGCAAAGATGGACCTTCGTCTTCAGCAGAACGGATACAGACTTTACGTTGACGAGTATACCGGAGAGGTAGCGGTTCAGAATATAGAGAGCGGTGAAGTGCTTTTCACCAATCCTTATGACGTTGGATCGGTCAACACCACCGAGCCTGAAAAGGCAAAGATGATGTCTCAGCTTGCTATCACCTTCTTGGATCCCTCGACAGGCTCCCCTGCGACCTATTACAGCGCGAATAAGAATTTGATGGGCAACAAGACCGATAACTCCGCAATGGGTAACGACCTTAACGTCAGCTACATTAAGGACGGTATCCGCATAGAGTATTCTATCGGTACTGAGGAAGCAAGAATGCTCCTTCCCGTATGGCTCAAGGTTGAATCCTTTGAAAACCTTTGCGCTACTATGGATGAAAACGGCTTCAAGGAAAACGTTAATAAGAGAGGCGCTAAGGAAGCACTCTCGGCATTCTACTTCTTGCGCGATCCCGCAACAGGCGGAAACGACGCAATGTACAACAACTTCCCGATCACCAAGGAAGGTGTTGCTATATACACACTTGCTAATACTTCTACGAGAAACAAGCGTTTGCTTGAGGGGTATATCAAGACCTACGCTCCCGACTATACGTACGAGGAGATGGACGCAGATCACGCAGCAGTAAAGTATGAGGATGATGAGATCGCTCCTCCTCTCTTCAAGCTTGCTCTTGAGTACACGCTCGATGAGCAGGGACTTTCGGTAAGACTTCCCGCAAACGGAATCCGCTTTGACGAGACGCACTACCAGCTTGAAGGCGTTGAAATGCTTCCCTTTATGGGAGCGGGCTCCTCAAATAATGAAGGATATTCCTTCTTCCCGGACGGATCGGGAACACTGTTTGATTTCCAGGAAAGCAAGACCTACGGTAAGACCGTTCAGGTCTCCGGTAAGGTGTACGGTCAGGATTACGCTTACCACTCCATTTCGGGAACCAATCAGCAGGTTATCAGATACCCTGTATACGGTCTGGTTGAGACCGAGGTCTTTGAAACCGTTGATCCTACGACCAAAGAGGTAACCGAGTCTTACTCTAAGGACAGAGGCTTCGTTGCTATCGTAGAAGAGGGTGCTTCTCTCGTATCTCTTATGCTCAAGCATGATAAGACAACGGGCAAGAACACCATCAGAGCAACAGTAACTCCCAGACCTAAGGATTCTTACAACCTTGGCGACTCTGTTTCCATCGCGGCAAACAAGTCTTACAGCGTTGTTTCTAACAGAAAGTATACCGGAACTTATAAGATAAGATATATTATGCTTACCGATGCCGACGTTGCGGCAGAGAAGAAGCTTGATAATACTTATCCTTGCTCCTACTACGGAATGGCAGAGGCTTACCGTGAGTATCTTGAGAATAACGGAGTTCTTACTCCTCTTACCAACGATACTATTGCGGACACCGAAAAGCTTCCTTTATATATAGAAGCTCTCGGTGCGCTTGAGACCACCGAAAAGATCCTTTCGATTCCTGTTGAGGTAATGACTCCTCTCGTTACCTTTGCAGATATCCAGGCTATTTACGACGATCTTGCAGAAGAGGGAATAGATAACGTAAACTTTATCCTTAACGGATTCACAAAGGGCGGTCTTACTGCTCCCGCAACGCCTTACCGACTCAAGTGGGAAAAGGCTGTTGAGGAAGGCGGAGTCGATTTCGACGAGCTTATGGAATACGCAAAGGAAAAAGGCTTTGGAGTATATCCCGACGTAGATTTCGTATTTATACACAGCAATACACTCTTTGACGGACTTTCGCTTATGAAGCACGCGGCAAGAACGATCGATAACCGTTATGCAAGCCTGCAGGAATACAACGCAACAAAGCAGACTTACATCAGCTACTACGATCTTATCTTCTCCGCAGCTTATATGAGCAAGTTCTACGAGAAGTTCACCGAGACCTATCTCAAGGAAGATCCTATGGGTATCTCGGTATCCACCCTCGGCTCTTACCTCAGCTCCGACTTTGATGAGGATGAGCCTTATAACAGAGACGACTCTGAGGGTTACACCAAGATAGCGTTCGAATACTTAGACGAGCATTACGACAAGGTAATGACCTCTGCCGGAAATGCATATTCCTGGAAGTACGTTGACTATATTACCAATATCGCAACCGACTCCAGCCGTTACGCTCAGTCCTCTGCATCGGTTCCTTTCCTTGGAATCGTATTGCACGGATACGTAGAGATCTCGGGAACTGCTGTAAATATGGAAGGTAACCTTGATTACGCTATGCTTAAGGCAATTGAGAGCGGATCTGCTCTGAAGTTTATCCTTGCATACCGTAACTCAAATAACCTCAAGAACGATATGATCCTTAACAAGTACTATTCTATCGATTACAGCGTATGGGCACCCGATATCATCTCGCTTTACAACGAGATCAGCGATGCGCTTTCTGACGTTCAGACAAGCAAGATCGTAAAGCACGAGTTCATCAACGGTGCAACACGTGTTCCCGATGCTGATGAGCTCGAGCGTGATGCGCAGGCTGCTATAAACGCTGCTATCGAGGCAGAAAAGCTTGCTAACGTCGCTGCTACCGAGGCAGAGAGACAGGCAATACTTAATGCAAGAAAGTCTATTATTAAGTATAATGAAATGCTTGAGGATGGAACTCTTGATGCAATGCTCAATACCGAGTTTGCTACCAAGTACGCAGAGCTTGCTAACGCTTATGCAACGGCTTACGACGCACTCGAGGCTGAAATAAGCGCAGAGCTCGTTACCGCTTGGAAGGATGCTAATGCGGCGCTTGAAGCATTGGATGCAGACGAGAACACCGACACTGAATCCGAGGAGTACAAGGCAGCAAAGAAGGCGCTCACCACAGCTACCAACAATATTAAGGACTTCTTTAACGAAAACAAAGAGGTAAACGCTAAGTATAAGGCGGCTAAGGATGCGCGCGCAAAGGCAATCGAAGATATTAACGCTTTGATCGGCGAAGAGGCGTACAGCTTCTACGATGAGTACATTACGTTACTCAGAGAGATCAACGCATTCGCAGCATCCGTTGATGCTCACAAGGCAGTTATTACCGCCTCTGAGCTCAATGAGGATTATAAGCAGGAGCTTATAGCTAAGGCTGATGCTATCGTTGCTGCTTCGGCGCTCTATGCAGACATTGAAGAAACTAAGCTCGCTGAGGCTGCAGCGCTTTACGCTGTTGCTAAGGAAGCATTCGGAGATGATATTACAGTTGAGGAATATCAGTACGTTGAGGCTGTCGTTGAGGAGCCTGATGAGGTTGTCGTTGATACCGATGACCGTTACGCAGCAGACAAGAACAAGGTCGTTTACGAGGAATTCGAGAACGGCAAGGCGTTCCTGCTTAACTTCAACAACTATAAGGTAATAGTTACGCTTGACGGCGTTACTTACACGCTTGACGCTTACGGATATCTTATCGTAAGCGAGGCTGAATAATGAAAGGGAGGTAAAAATTTATGACTAACGATGTAAAAGTTAAAAGCGTAAAGAGAAGAAGAGCTTCCTCCCTTGATAAAAAGAAGGCGAGAGGCGGTTGGCTTTTCGTTGCCCCCTTCGTTATCGGCTTTATTCTCATATATCTTCCCATACTCATTGAATCGGTACAGTACACGTTCTGTGATGTATCGCAGGCAGATGAGGGAGGACGTATACTTACTCCCGTAGGCTGGGCTAACTACAGAGAAGCCCTCTTCGGAGTTGTCGGTGCAGACTTTATCGAAACACTTGTCAACGGTTTGCTTGACATGGTATTCGATATACCGATGATACTTATATTCTCGCTCTTTATGGCGGTTCTTCTTAACCAGAAGATGCCCGGAAGAGCGGCATTCAGAGCAATATTCTTTATCCCCGTTATTATCTCGACCGGTATTCTTGACAGTATTCAGGAAGCGAACAACATGGCAGCAGCCATGGAAGGTGGCGGAATCGATGACGGATCGGGCGCAAGCACGTCCGAGGAGCTGGTATCCTCGTTTGACGTAGCTATGCTGTTCTCCAACATGGCGGTCGGTCAGGGACTCGTTACCTACGTTACTGAGGCGATTAACAACATTTTCGACATAGTAAACCGTTCGGGTGTTCAGATGCTTATATTCCTTGCAGGTCTTCAGTCTATCTCTCCCGCAATTTACGAGTCGGTACAGATCGACGGAGCTACCGCTTGGGAGACCTTCTGGAAGATCACCTTCCCGATGATCAGCCCGATGATCCTGGTTAACGCGGTGTATACGGTTATTGACTCGTTTACGTCAAAATCCAACGTGGTTATGACGTTTATCAGCAATTACCAGTTGACAGATAATGTTGTCAGCTCGGCAATGTCGTGGATCTACTTCCTCGTCGTTATACTTATTATAGCGGTAGTTGCCGGCATCTTCTCAGCATTTGTCTTCTACCAGAAAAAGGATTAAGGAGGGGATAAAATGAACGCACAGAATTTTGATAATAAGCCTAAAACGCTTAAAGAAACAAAAAACAAAATTAAAGTTGATTTTGAGAGAACCCCTCTTAAAGAACGTCTGAAGGCTAAGTTCCTTTCAATGTTCTTTATCAAAAAGGTACTTTGGTTTATCGTAAGATTTATACTTCTTCTGGGTATAGCTTACATAGTTCTTTTCCCCTTCTTCTCGCAGATCTCCAGCTCGCTCATGGACGCTAAGGACTTTACCGACCCTACGGTAAACCTTATCCCCAAGAACTTTACGCTTAAGATCTATAAGGCGATCTGGACGGAAAACAATTACGTCAGCGCATTTACCAACACGCTTATCCTGTCGGTGCTCTCGGCTGTATTGCAGACATTTGTATGCTGCTTTATCGCTTACGGTCTGGCAAAGTTCAAGTTCAAGGGAAATAAGTTCGTCTTTATGGCGGTTATCCTTTCGCTTGTAATTCCTCACCAGACTCTTGCATACTCGATGAGACTTGGATTCAGATATTTCGATATCCTCGGAATTATCGGATTCCTTGACGGCGGCGGACTCTTCGGAACCTCGCTTCTTGAGGGTGTGGTAGATATCATTCCCGAAACGGGTAAATTCTTCGAAAGAATTGAGCCTGACGGAATCAACCTGCTTGGTACGTATTGGCCCTTCGTTATCCTTTCGATCACCGGCCTTGCATTCAAGAACGGTCTGTATATCTTCCTTCTCCGTCAGTTCTTCAAGGGCGTGCCCGATGAGCTTGAGGAGTCGGCATATATCGACGGTTCTGGTATAATGCATACCTTCTTCAAGATTATTCTTCCTATCTCTGTTCCGATGATGATAACTGTATTCCTGTTCTCGTTCTCGTGGCAGTGGACCGATGACTTCTACACCTTCCAGTTCTTTGGCGGTGTTACGGGTAACGGCTCGAAGATCTTTATGAAGGACCTCAATAAGATACCTTCTTCGCTTGATTCGGGCGGAACCGATGAAGGAATGTATACCGCGGCAGTTAAGAATACTGCGGGTATCATGATAATGATCCCTCTGATCATTATGTACCTGTTCTGTCAGAAGTATCTCGTTCAGGGTATCGAGCGTTCCGGTCTTACAGCAGACTAATAAAACAACTCGCTTCTTCGGAAGCACAAAAAAGGGTGTTGCTTTGCAACACCCTTTTGATTTATTTTGTACGCAAAATTTACTAGTTGTTTTTATTATCCATACGGAGAACGAGGACAGAGATGTCGTCCTTTCCACCCGAATCGAGCGCATATTTGAGGACAAGCTCGCAGATGCGTTTAGGATCGGTGCTTCGGGTGCTTTTAAGCAGCTCGAAAAGGCGCGGACATTCCTCTTTGCCCTGAGTAACTCCGTCGCTGACCATAACCACGATATCCCCGACGTATAGATCAAGCTCTACACGCTTGATATCGACCTCGCTGATGATACCCACGGGAATCGTACGGGCGCGGATCTTGAACACCGAATCGCCGCGAAGTATATAGGTCGGCGCGGCTCCGCTCTTGCAAAAGACGGCACGCGAGGTAACAAGGTCGATATCGGCAAGATCAATGCTTACCGAGCACTCCTTTAAGCTGTCGCTGCCTCGGCGGCGAAGAAAGGAATTGAGCAATCTTACTGTATGCTCGCAATCGGTTGAGATAGGAATAAGATTTTTAAGGAATGCGGACGCCGTCCTTGAAGCCTCTGACGCCTCTCTTCCGCAACCCATTCCATCGCTGATAAAGGAGATAAATCTCGATCCGTCCTCGCTTTGCACCACTCCGTAGCTGTCTCCGCAAAACTCGCTTTCACCTACGGCGTTCGCGCTGCGCGCATCAAAGCTTACCGATATTTTTGGGCTTTGCTCGTATACAAGAGTAGTAAATCCGTTTTCTTCGCGCTCTTCTGTGAGTGTAAAATCAGCGCCGCACACGGAGAGCAGGGAAGATCTAATTTCGTTATCCGTAAGAGAATCCTTTTTAAATGAAACGATGATCGAGCGTCTGCTCTTTCCGAGCACCGCTACCGCCGCACCTTCAAGGGCACTTGAGATTCGTTCAGCGAGAGCGTTGTCCGAGATGCAGACGTCGCCAAGCTCGGTCTCACAGGATGCGATGAGCGAGGAGAGCATCTTGTAATCGAAAGCAAAGAACTCGGTCTGCTCTCGCTCTTTTTCAACGCCGCGCCAAAGCGTCGCGGAGTAATTTATTTCGTCAAGAATATCGGGGAGTCGCGTACATCTTGAGCGTAGCTTTTCTCCCACCGACGAGCTTTGTGCCATCTCGCCGCGTCTAAGCTCTCCGCCGATTATCCCAAGCTCCTCGGAAAATTCACAATCGGCGCGGCAGGCATCACGTTCGGTGCAGCTTGAGCAGACCGAGTCGAACGCGCTCTCGCATATTCCGTAAACGTCCTTTTTGTCGGTGTCCGATACCTTTGAGAGAGAGTATAGCTCGTCCGAGAGCGCTCCGAGTCCCTTGCTGAATCTTTGAAGCGAACGGTGCGCACCGTCCCAGCGAAGAGAGATAAGCTCATTTGAAAGGATATCCTTGGCATCCGGCTTGTCGTCTGTCGGCTTGTCCGACGCCTTATCGGACTCATCCTCGCTTGATCTTTTGCGCGGTGCGAAAAGTCCGTCGAGCACGGTGAAAATAAGGCTTGATGCGAGCATTGCGGGGAGCAGAGAGGTGAGCGCCGAGAGTCCTGTCGAATAGAATCCCCACCAAAGCGACACGGCGAATGCTCCAAGTGTTCCGAGAAAAACCGAGATCGGAGAAAGTGATCCAAACACGACTGCACCGAAAACAAAGCTTGGGGCGAGCAGAGGATCAATAGCAAGACCGCAAAACGCGCCTACGAGCGCACCTTGAAGAATAGAGCCGTATCTGACGGCTGCAAAGGTCAGCGTCATTGCAAGCAGAGCTGACAGAGATATTCCTAAAAGCGTGATGTCGACCGCTCCGCGTGCCGCGATCGCCGAAAGGCTGACAAGCCCGAAAAGATAAAGCAGATCTGCCCAATCTGAGCGGACAATGGGGAAGAATCGCTCGGATTGCAGCACAAAACGCCTCCAAAGGATTACCGCAATGGGAGCAACGGCTGTGTTTATGGCGAGAGCATAGCCGTCATAGAGTAGGTATCCGCCCGTGATGAAGAAATACAGCGAAAAGAGAAAGGCAAAAAGCGAGGCGTTGAGCGCGCAAAGATAGGTCGGCTCCTTAAAAAACGAGGCAATAGAGACCGACTTTTTACCGTTTTTGATCATTCCTGTGAGCGCACTGATCAAGATGCGCATTACAAAGGTCATAAGATACGCCGCTATGTAGAGCGGAGCGCGTGTCGTGCCGAGGCTCGACAGTATCACTCCCGCGAGCGCGGATAGCGTGCAGGATCGAGTGGAGCAGAGAAGCGCGAATCCAAAGGGTGATGATCCGAATGGCAACCGAGCAAGCCCCGAAAGATAGCCTATCCCCAAAAACACAAGCTGATGCGCGGCGCTTCCCCAAAAGCTTTTTTTACCGGTACCCGAAAAAACTTCATTTTTAACGTCTTTGATATCCATAATTTTACCGTCCTTGATCTGTGATTTTCAAAATAAGATTTTGCCGCTCTTATTGTACCAAAAGCGAGCTGAAAGCTTTGTCGTTTTCGGGCGTGAATGAAAAAAATTAAAAATTTTTATCGCAGAAAGTAACATTTTTCGTAAGGCTTCGATCTTACTCGAAAACATTTTGACATCAGTCTTTACAATCAAACCATATGTTATTCCCAATACGATCAAAACCCGTTGGTACGCGTATCCGAGTTATTTTTCTTTTTTAAAAGGAAAGGAACTCGTGTCCTTCGTGTCGCCTGCATCCTTTTTATCCTTCGGAAAGCTTTTTCGGAAGGCGAGGATACCGCCGGCGACGAGCATAATGCCGAATATTTTACGCAGATATTCCTCGGGCAAAAATCGGGTGAGGTAAGCTCCCCCGAGTGCGCCGATCACGCCGAAGGCCGCCATAAATGTAACGGCGGCAAAGCGGATATTGCGCCTGGTCAGCTGCACGGCGACCGAGGAGAATGATGAAAAGAGAAAAAACAACAGGTTCATTCCCTGAGCCGCGAGCTGCGGCGTTGAGGTAAATACCGAGAGGTATATGACGAACAGACCGCCGCCGCCAACGCCCATTCCCGAAAGCACTGAAATGAGAAAAGAAATTATCATCGCGTCCATAAAAGCCCCCTTATTTTGTGATCAGCAAGACGCCCGAAATTATCACGAGCGCCGCAAACAAGCGCTTCAGAGCACCGCTTCTTATTTTATCTATAAGAAGTCCGCCTACGATTCCGCCCGCAATCGCAGGGAGTGCGAAGATTCCAAAACCCTCGGTGCTCAGATCGCCGCGAAGCGCGTACAAAAAGCAGGATAGCGCCGATATCGGCAGCATGACGCACAGAGAGTTGACGAAAACGTCCTTTTTTTCGGGTAACTCGTCCTTCATTATTCTCGACAGAGCTGAAATTATCAGTATACCGCCGCCCGCACCGAGCAGTCCGTTTACCACTCCTGCGATAAATCCGGCGACGGCAAGATACAAAGCTCCGCGCCGCTGACTCTTTATTATTTCCACCTTTTCTCCTTACCCACGTCAAATCTCGATCAAAAGTGCAAAAAGCTCTTGAAAGAAACTTTATTTCGTGATATACTATTATAATAGATAAATGTGATAATATATTATTTCCGTTTTTTCGTATATTAAACCAACATTAAGATAAAGCAAAGGAGAAAAGCCGCATGGCAAAGAAAAGATCCTCGACCAAATCAACTCAATCAACCGCAAAGACGACCAATAAAAAAGCGCCTGCAAAGCAGACGCGCGCTGCCGATTACGAAAATCAGGAGAAGCGTGCGCCTTCAAGGAGTCAGCGCTCGGCATTTGCAAAAATTGCACCGTACGTAATGTCGGTATTCGCGCTTGTGCTTGCCGTTTGCTTCGTTACGGTACAGCTTCTCGGAATGGACGATGGCGCGGGAATCGTTGGATACTACATACAGATGTTCTTCTGCGGACTTTTTGGTATCGCGGCGTTTATTCTGCCTCTGGTGCTCGGCTACGTCGGCATGAAGTGGTGCTTTTATAACGTAAAATTCAAGACCAAGGGTAATTCGGACGAGCAGAAAAAGGCTCGCCGCCGTCTCGTGCTTCAGGCGGTAATGTCCTGTCTGTCCTTGCTTATGATAGCAACCATCATCGGCGTTATCGAGGATTACGGCAGCTTTGATCTTGTGGGCTTCTGGGAGGATGGAGCTTCTTTGGTCGGCGGAGGTATCTTCGGATCGTCGCTCGGATATCTGTTCGTGCTTTGCTTTGAGGTGGCGATATCTCTTATTATAATCATACCGCTGCTCGTGGTATTCGTAATGCTTACCTTTGGCATCACGCCCAACTACGTGCTTGAGAAGATCCAGGCAAGCCACGACAGAAAGGCAGAGGAGAAAAAGAAGCTCGAGGAAGAAGAGGAGGAGTACGACCAATACTACGCCGAGGAAGAGGAAAAGATCCGCAAGGAAGAGCTCAAAAAGGCGGCGGCAATTGCGGCTCGTGAGGCAAAGGCGCAAAGAGAGGCTCAGGAGCGCGAGGAAAAGAAGCGCGCGCAGGAGACCTCTGTTGACGAGATAATGGGACTCAATACCGAGACGGGCGAGGTGTTCGAGCTTGGTAACGATACCGACAAGAGCGCCGATGCGACAGATATATTCTTTGAAAATACAGGTGCTGACAAGGCAGCGGCGGCAACTCCCAAGAAAGCCGCAAACACCTCTGCTGCATCACAGCCGCAGGAAGAAATCCTTGATTTCGGCGGCGACAGTGCGTTTGATAACGATGAATACAAGGGTATCGACGAGATATTTGATGCGATAAAGACTGTGCCTTATTCTTCTAATAAGGAGCCCGTCCGCAAGGAAGCGGCGCCTGCGAAGGAGATAAAGGACGAGCCCAAGGAAACTCCCGCAAAGCCTCTCGATCTTACCAAGATGGACGACGACGAGGTTCAGGCGGATATGGCAAACGTTGCGCTTGACGAGGGCGACAGAGAAGAAGAGGAGATCGAGGCGATCACACCTTACATCTTCCCGCCCGTTGATCTGCTTGCGGTAATAAGGACAAGGGAGACGCCGATCACACTGCTGAGCTGCAGGAAAACGCCAAGAGGCTGGTTGAAACGCTCAAGAGCTTCAAGGTCGGTATTCAGTCCATCAGCTATTCCCGCGGACCTACGATCACCAGATACGAGCTCAAGCCCGAGGTCGGCACGCGTGTTAAAGCGATCGCGAACCTCGTTGACGATATTGCGCTCAGCCTTGCAACGTCGGGCGTACGTATTGAGGCGCCGATACCGAACAAGCCTGCGGTCGGAATCGAGGTTCCTAACCGCGAGCGCGCGACGGTATATCTGCGCGACCTCGTTGAAAATCCTAAATTTACCGAATCCAAGAGCACGCTTACCTCGTGTCTCGGAATGGACGTCGGCGGAAATCCCGTTTATTTCGATATCGGAAAGATGCCTCACCTGCTGATCGCAGGTACTACGGGCTCGGGTAAGTCGGTATGTATCAATACGATAATTCTTAGTATCCTTTACAAGACCCGTCCCGATGAGGTCAAGCTCATACTTATCGACCCCAAGCAAGTAGAGTTTACAGTCTACGAAAACATTCCTCATCTGTACTGTCCTATTATCAGCGATCCCAAGAAGGCTGCGGGTGCGCTCGCAAGTGCGGTAAACGAGATGGAGCGCCGCTTCGAGCTTATCCGCTCGGTCGGTGTGCGTAATATCGAGGCGTACAATGAGATCACCGTAAACGATCCCGAAAAGGAATATCTTCCCAAGATGGTCGTTATCATCGACGAGCTTGCCGATCTTATGATGACGGCGCGCGACGACGTTGAGACTTCTATCTGTCGACTTGCGCAGAAGGCGAGAGCAGCGGGTATTCACGTTATTCTCGGTACGCAGCGTCCGTCGGTCGACGTTATCACAGGTCTTATCAAGGCTAACGTTCCTTCACGTATCGCTTGTACCGTTACCTCGCAGGTAGACTCGAGAACCATTATTGACACGGCGGGTGCGGAAAACCTTATCGGACGAGGAGATATGCTCTTTGCTCCCGTTGGATCATCCAAGCCTATGCGTGTGCAGTGTGCTTTCGTCAGCGACGGTGAGGTCGAGCAGATCATCGACTTTATCAAGAAGAATAACGGTGCGGCAAGGTACAACAGCGACTTTATAAAGACCATGGAAGAAGAGGCGGCAAGATGCGGTCAGAGCAAGAAGGGCGGAGTTTCCATCGAGGATCCCGCAGATGCTCCCGAGGGCGGCAACACCAAATTCCGCGACGCCGTAAAGCTGGCTATTGAGACGGGCAAGATATCCACCTCGCTGATGCAGCGTCGACTCGGCGTTGGCTACGGAAGAGCCGCGAAGATAATCGATACTATGGAGCAGATGGGCTATGTCAGCGCCCCCGACGGCAACAAGCCGCGTCAGGTGCTTATTACTATGGATGAATATATGCGCCGTGTAACCGAGGGAAGTCTCGGCGAAATGGAAGACTAATACAAACTCATTAACTTATATTGCTTTATCAAGGAGATACTGTTATGGCAACAAAAAACACATTTATGAGATTTCCCGGCGGACGCGCCAAGGCGTTCACTCTGAGTTATGATGACGGAGTGGAGCAGGATGTCAGGCTCATGAGCATTTTTGATAAATACGGTCTGAAATGCACCTTCAACCTCAATAGCGGCTCGTTTGCCGAAGAAGGAACGGTGTTTGAGCCGGGCAACGTTCACCGCCATCTTACCAAGGCGGCAACGCTTGCTACATATTCGGGCGGCAACCACGAGGTAGCGCTTCACACCCATAATCATCCGCACCTTGAGTGCCTTACAAGCTCTGAGGTGGTCTATCAGGTAATGAAGGACAGAGAGGTGCTTGAGGAGATGTTCGGACGCCCGATTCGAGGCTTGGCATATCCATACGGAACTCACAATGACGCCGTTGTTGACGCACTCCGCGCCTGCGGTGTGGTCTACGCGAGAACCGTTGTTTCTACCGAAAGCTTTGATATGCCTAAGGATTGGCTCAGACTCCCTGCGACCTGCCATCATAAAAATCCGAGGCTTATGGAGCTCGGTGAAAAGTTTCTTGATATGCAACTTCGCGACGGTGCGCACGCGCCCAAGCTTTTCTATCTCTGGGGACACAGCTATGAGTTCGAGCAGAACGACAACTGGGATCTTATTGACAAATTCTGCGCTATGATAAGCGGTAAGGACGATATTTGGTACGCAACGAATATGGAAATATTCGAATATACCGAAGCGTATAACCGTCTCGTTTGGGCGCTCGATTCAAAATACGTCTATAACCCCACAAGCTTTACTATCTGGTTCGCCCACGCCGGCAAACAGTACGTTATCAATCCCGGCGAGCAGATAAAAGTTGATTGACGTTTACTTTCTTTTTCGTTACTTTCTTTTTCGTTACTTTCTTTGAAAAGAAAGTAACCAAAGAAACTTCCCGCTGGATAAAACACAGCGGACATACCACCCGAAATAACGTGCATCGTTATCGATGATTTATTGAATTTCTAAGGTAAAAACCCGTCGGACACTACGTACCGACGGGTTTTATTTTAAAGGTGTTTTATAGTCGGAAGTTCTTTTGCTTACTTTTCTTTCAAGAAAAGTAAGTCGGACACTACGTACCGACGGGTTTTGATTGTATTAAGGATAACGTATATCTCGGCAGGGAACGTTATAGAAAAAATCAATAGAGAAAATGCGCGTTGTTATATTGACAATTTCTTCAAAAACGCGTATAATAACAGGTGTAATGTAACGCATGTTACGAAAGGAGGGAGAATATGCCCCCAAAAGCAAAATACACCGGAGAACAAATAATCGACGCGGCGTATGAGATGGTACGTAGGTACGGAGAGGATATGCTCAGCGCGCGCAATCTTGCCGCCGATCTCGGAACCTCGACCTCGCCGATATTTGCTGCGTTTGACAGCATCGACGAGATCGCGGCGTTGGTAGCGGCTCGCGCGCGAGATCTTTACAAACGATATCTTGACGAGGGCTTGTCTCAGGATATCCCATTCAAGGGCGCGGGGCTGAAATATATTCAGTTTGCCAAGGACGAGCCCGAGCTTTTTAAGATGCTTTTTATGCGTGAAGGATCCGAGACGCCCATGCATTATCTGCCGTCCGATTTTGAATTCGAGTCCGAGGTCAGAGGCGCGGTTCAGGAAGCTTATCAGATGAGCGAGAGCGAGGCGAAGCGCATCTACAATCATCTGGCGGTCTACGTGCACGGACTTGCGGTGCTTTTCGCGCAAGGTAATTGCGTTTTCAGCGACGAGGACGTTAGCCGAATGCTGAGCGAGGTCTTTGTTGCATTAAAAAAGGAGTGATGTTATGGAAAAGATCAAAAATATAATCGAGATCAAAGGGCTGTGCAAGAGCTTTGGAGATGTCAAGGCGGTGCAGGATCTCAGCTTTGAGGTGCGCGAGGGTGAGCTTTTTGCCTTCCTCGGTGTCAACGGAGCGGGCAAATCCACGACCATAAACGTTATGTGCGCACAGCTTAGCAAGGATGCGGGAAGCGTCGTTATCGACGGCTGCGATCTTGACGCGGGTACTACGGACATCAAGAGCCGGATCGGCGTAGTTTTTCAGGACTCGGTGCTCGACAAGGCGCTGACGGTAAGAGATAATCTTGAGAGCCGTGCGGCGCTCTACGGCATAGTTGGTAAAGAGTTCAAGGAGCGACTTGCCGAGCTTTCGGAGCTGCTCGGCTTTAGCGATCTTCTCGGTCGCACGCTCGGTAAGCTTTCGGGCGGTCAGCGCCGCAGAATAGATATTGCGCGCGCGCTTTTGCATAGACCTAAGATACTTATCCTCGACGAGCCTACAACGGGACTTGATCCTCAGACAAGAAAGCTCATCTGGGAGACCGTCGACGGACTTCGCAAGAGCGAGAATATGACCGTATTTCTTACCACTCATTATATGGAAGAAGCGGCAGAGGCGGATTACGTCGTTATCATAGACAGCGGAAAAATATCGGCAAAAGGCACGCCGCTTGAGCTTAAAAACGCATACACAGGCGACTTTATAACGCTTTACGGTGTGAGCGAGGAGCAGGTAAAGGAGCTCCGGGTTGATGCTCAGCGTATAAGAGATGCCTACCGTCTTGCAGTTCCCAATACCGCGGCGGCGACCGAGCTTATCATCGGTCATCCCGATATCTTTCGCGACTATGAGATAACCAAGGGCAGGATGGACGACGTGTTCCTTGCCGTTACGGGAAAGAGACTTGGGGAGGAGCAAAAATGAAAACTGTAAGAATGCTTATAAAACGAAATATCAAGCTGTTTTTCAAGGACAAGGGAATGTTCTTCACGGCACTCATCACACCCGCCATACTTCTGGTCCTTTACGCGACCTTCCTCGGAAACGTATACAGAGACAGCTTTACGTCAAATCTTCCTGCGGGTATACCCATGGCAAAGGAGCTTATCGACGCGTGTGTCGGCGGACAGCTCATCTCCTCGATACTTGCCGTATCCTGCGTAACCGTTGCGTTCTGCTCGAATATGCTTATGGTTCAGGATAAGGCAAACAGAACCATCAAGGATTTGACGATCAGTCCCGTGCGGCCCTCTGCGCTTGCGCTCGGTTACTACTGCGCTACGCTTGTGTCAACGCTTATCATCTGCTTTGTCGCGACCGCTGCCTGCCTTATCTATATGGCTACAGTCGGCTGGTATATGAGTGTAGCTGACGTATTGCTTTTACTGCTTGACGTATTTTTGCTCGTAATGTTCGGAACTGCGCTCTCAAGCATAATCAATTTCTTCCTTTCCACGCAGGGGCAGATATCTGCGGTCGGAACGATCGTAAGCTCAGGCTACGGATTTATCTGCGGCGCGTATATGCCTATATCGCAGTTTTCCG
>JAFXHA010000089.1 GCA_017536635.1 Clostridia bacterium | reverse complement strand
CACGCCGATGGGACATGCCACGCGGGAGAGGACAAGGCCGTCCGCCAGCTCCGTGCGCAGCTGCTCACAGCCGATGGGATCATCCATCTGCGCAAGCGCGCGCAGGCCCGCGCATACATCCGCAAGCTTGCTCTCATCAAAGCGCAGGGTGCTTAGGAAGATCTTGCCCTTTATCAGATATGCAAGCGACAGCTCAAACTCGGCGTCGCTGTGCGTGGTATCCATCTCATCTATCGCCTCCTCGGCGTACTCGATGCTCTTTTCAAAGCTCTCGAGCGCATCGTCGAAGCGCACGATCTTTCGCTCCGAGAGCCCCTTTACGTTGTAAAGCTCGGAAAGTATGGACGCGGTCATCTCGCCGCCCTCGCCGCGTGATATAAGTCCTGCCGCCTTTTTGATCGCCTTGGCAAAATCCTCGACGATGTAGTAGTAAAATACCTTTCCTACCTCACCCTCAAGTCCCCAATCGCTGGTGTCCTGACGGAGTGCCACCGACAGGCCAAGCTGCTTGAGCTTGAAGAACATTCCCGAGTTGTAAAGCAAGCGTCTGTTCTCGGAGAATATCTTGATAAACGTTGCGCCGGTGAGAAGCTCAAGGCATCGCTCCTTGGCGTTTTCGTTGAGTATCTCAAGCTCGGAGAGATAGCTTTCAAGACCCGAATCGAACTCAAAATAGTCTATCATTTCCTCGACGAGCGCACAGTCCGAAAGGATGTCGGCAAGTCGGTCGTAGCGCTTGAGCTCAATAAGCACAAAGCCGAAATACTTGAGAACGTATTTATTCTTGTGCCACTTGCCATTTGTATATTCATTCTCTATGTAGGCGAGGAGTCGCTTGTATCCGTTCTTACGGCTGATATAGAAGAGCTGCCCCATATCGTCGCTTGTCAGCCAGTCTATAATGGATTTGTGCAGCGGCTCTATAAAACCGTTCTTGGTGGGGAAAAGTCCGTTATGCGGGAAAGGATATTCTTTAAGGTATATTCGTCCCAATTGAGAAAATCCTCGAGGAATGAAAGCTCGGTCGGCTCTTGCTCTATGCAAAGAAGCTCAAAGAGAGGCTTTACGGTGTTGTAGTCGAGTGACTCCTCGTTGTTGCTGTCGAAAATACGCGAGAAGCAATCATTGTAAAAGCCGTAGATACCTATCGGGAAGAAATTTATATCGTCAAGAGAAAGATTTTCCTCCTTTATCTGCTTTACTATTTCGCTGGCGTAAAGGAAGGATCCGTCGCTCTTTGTAAGCAGAAGCTCGATCTTGTCACTCGTAGCGCTCGGGAACTGCATTCTGTAATACTCACGCAGATCATCCTCGGTCTTCGATTCGGAGAGCGTGTAGGTTTGCGCGATGGGCAGGAGTGTTCTTCTTATTATCGCTTCGTTGCGGCTGGTCAAGAAGAATTTGAGCCAATGCGGCAAATTCTCACGTGTATGCTGAAGTATGGTGCATATCTCGTTACTGCCTCGCCATGAGCATTCGTCGAGTGCGTCTATTACCACAAGGACGGGGGTCTCACGCTCTATTGTGCTGAGAGGCTCGACGATAAGATATTCAAATATCCTCGCGGGATTTTTCTCAAAGAGAGAGTCAAGCTCCATAAGTCCCAAAAGCTTTTCGCGGTATGCGGGGATGCTTTCCGAGAGCTGATATGCTATGGACGAGATTATTACCTTGGGGTTAACTCGGTCGGAGTTATTGAACTTGCAAAAGTGCGCAGCACCGACGATCTCGGGATAGCGCCAGGTAAGCATGGATGAAAACGCTGTCTTACCCGTTCCGGGTGCAGCGTTGAGCCAGAATATGTTTTTGTTTGAATTAATAAAGCTTTCAACCTTTGCAAACACGTCGCGTCTTCCGCAGAAGGTCGCGTAATAACTGTACGTCAGGTCCTTTGAGAATACGGGCTTGAGCGCACCGCGAAGTCGCATATCCGCATCCGAGAAGCCAAGAGCGGTCTTGCCCGAGAGGATCTCGACCAGATTTACAAGAAAGTTCTTGTAGACCGACTCTATAATAGTGCCGTCGGGGGAAATACAGGGGATCATAGACAGACGCTGATGCTTGTTTATTGAGAGCGGAAGCATAGACTCGTCAAGCTTTATGGGGATGATCTCAGCAGAATTTTCACCCGCGCGGCAAAGCTCGTTGAGGCAATAGCCGTCGTGAGCTACCGAGCGAGAGGATACCATAAAGAGAAAATATTTTGAGGCAAGAATATGCTCGTCTATGATCTTTTCCCAGTCACCCATTTTCAAATAATCAACGTCCAAAAACACCTGAAATCCGAATTCCCGAAGGTCATCTGCCAGGCGCTTTACGGCGTGATCCTGAATGCCGTGTCCGTAGCTTATGAATATGTTTTTTGAATTCATATCAACAGTAATTCCTTTTCAAACTTAATGCTCGACCGAAACGACCGAAAATCCTTTGGCCGCCGCCATCTCGCGACAGGCGTCGTTTGCAAAATGCATAAGATAGACCTTGTCTCTTATCTCCATCGGAAATGCTTTTTCAAGGTCTGCTATGGGTGTGTGAATGGGAGAATCCGAAAAGCTTACCTCGTGGTAAATAACATCGATCTTGCCCTCGCAAAGCTCCTTTTTTGCGCGCTTGCTTATCACCGAGGTGTCACCGCTGAAGAAGAAGGAGTCGCCCTCAGAGTAGAAAAAGAAGCCGTATGCTCCGAACATATGCTTTTGTCTTACCGCATCTACGCGGTATCCCTCGACCTGCTCGGGCACGGGAAGTGTCGCATACTCAAACTCAAGGCCCTGCATACGCATCATCTTATCGAGACGCGAGGTGTGGGGATAGTAGACCGACAGCTTTATATCCGTAAAGTAATGGATATAGTAGATAAATCCTTCAAGCGAGCCAATATGATCGCTGTGAGTGTGGGTGATAAAGAGGTGAAGCCTTTTGATCCCCTCAAGAATTCCTGCCTTGATAATGACGTTGCAGATACGCTCGCCACAGTCGAAAAGGATCATAGCGTCACCCTTTTTGATATACGCAGAGGTGTTATTTGAATCCACGTTAAATGCAGATCCGTCGCCCAAAAAATGCAGCATTTTTCTATCTCCTTGTGTAAATGTCCGTCGCGTGACGTTGTGATATTATTATACAATTTGTTTCTTCTTGTGTCAACCGAGAAAAACTGTCTTTT
>JAFXHA010000088.1 GCA_017536635.1 Clostridia bacterium | reverse complement strand
TCCCTACTATCTTGCCGAATGCTACGAAAATGCGCTCGGCACCGAGATGGACGAAAACGCAGCGGTGCTTTACTACACAATGTGTGCCGAGCACGGAAACATCCCTGCAATGCTTGCTCTTGCAAGAATTTATAAAGAGGGGCTCGGAAGCATTGAGAAGGACGAACAAAAATCCACGAGATATCTCTTTATGAGCGGTATCGGAAGGAATTAAGAGAATATAGGAGAGTCGGCTATGAAATATCCCATAGTATTAAAATACAATTATTCTTACGTAAGCTCGGGAAACTATTACAAGAAAGCAGAGTGGGAGTATTATCAGCTTTTTAAAGAAGATCTCAGCTTTGAGATGTTTGCGTTTGGATTTACTCCGACCGATAAGCAGCTGACAATTGAGAGTATTTCCGATAACGAGATTCTTTGCAACCACACCTTTGGCATATATGCAAAGACGGGCACCTTCTCTCACGACCACGAGGTTATAACGAATTCTTTCGTTCTGAAAAAGGGCGAAATGATTGAGAGCAAATGCTATGAAATGTATTGGAGATACGCGAGCGGAGGCGAAAACGGTCCCGCAACGCTTCGCGTCGAATGGATAACTTATGATCAATTCTACGATGAGTGCCTTGAGAGCGTAAAGAACGATTCGGACAACGCAATTCGCTTCGCTTCTCATCTCATAAAGGCTGAGGAGTATGATACCGCATTCGGGCTTTTGGAAGCGACCGGAGAAGACTCAAACGAGCTCGCGCTTTGCTACGAGATGGGCTACGGCACAAAGATCGATCGTCACCGTGCGCTTAATATGTATCTTAAGAGAAACAATCCGACGTCGGCGAAAGGCATTGAACGCATTATCCTGAAGCTTGAGGGCAAGAAGATCGTATTTGACGACGTTGAAAGAGCGGCATTGCTTGAAAAGCTCGGTAAATATAAGGAAGCTTATTACTGCGCCGAGATCCCGAGAAAGCTCGAAGGGCATGAGCCTGAAACTCTTCGCAGAAACGTCGAGCTTACGATCATTCGGTTTTTAACGCTCGGACGGCCGTACAATGATCCTATGCGGTATCCTGCTGCCGAAACCTCGCATACCACTCGCTATCTTGCGGAATATTACGACCTTATAAACGGCGTTCCCGAAAATGAGCGAAAGACTTATTATAAAACGTGGGAGGAGCGCGATGAGTATGAAGGCGGTACAAACACGAAAGAGCGTTTCTTAGTTGATGCCATTATTGATACGCTGCGCGCCGAGGCTGAAAAGGGAGACGTTATCGCGCAGGCGGTTCTCGCTGTGCAGAAACACAAATACATTTCCGATCACGCGCACTTTGCGGATCTCCTTTATGAAAAGGCAGAGAAAAGAGATGCGGTACAGAGCGCTATGGCGTACTACTTCCTCGGCCTTTACCACCGCGAGATTGCAAAGAATGCGGAGGATACCTATAAATACGACTACCGCACCAATTATGACGAGCAGAGCAGGATCTGCAAAGAGCATAGCGAAAAATCCATCGCCTGCTTCAAGGCGGCGCTTTCGCTTGGCTTCCATCTGGCAGCAGCTCCGATTGCCAAGGTGATCGCAGAAGAAGAGCCAACGCGCGCATATGAGATTCTCAAGGGGCATGAGCCGTATATTCCGTCGATCGGCAATAGCTTTACCGATGCTTACTACAAGCTTTTGAAATCTTTAGAGGAGAATGTGTGATGAAAGAGGAAATCAAAAATCTAATCCTCGGTTTGTCGATATATAACGCGCGTACCGAAAAAGAGGACATCGTATGGATTGCAAACGAGCTTTGCAAAAAGTACGGTTGGAGCACCGATGATATGATATATACACGCACCGGTTTCGATCCGGTCGAGCACCGTCCGTACAGCGAGGTCGTCCGTGATAAACGTAAGGCGTGGGATTACACCGTTAAGGCGGCACTTCAGGAAAAAGATGTTTACGCTATCGCGACTGTATTGTTTTTCAAGGAATACGGTACTATTGAGCAGACCGACTTCCATACAAACAACGAGTCGCTTTTGAGGGATATAGTAGAAATACTTGAAAGCATCGAGGAAAAGGACGCATTTGTTTATTTCCTTATCGGCAAAGCGAATTTCACAGCGCGCGGAGTAGAATATGACTTTGATAAAGCGCACGAGTGCTTCCATTTGGCGGCTGAGGGCGGAATTGAGATTGCAAAACTGTTTGCCCTTGAGATCGAAGACAATTTTAAGGGAATCTTCAAGGAAGCGAGCAAGCTTATCAAGAAGTATCCCGATAGTCACATTATTAAGTTCTACCTCGCATTCTGCTATTATTACGGTTACGGAACCAAGAAGAATTATGAAAGGGTAGCAGAGCTCGTCAAATATACCGGAAAAATAGAAAACTATAACGACGACCCCATAGATTACTATTTTCTTTCAAGCAGATATTTGCTCGGACTTTGCTACTTCCACGGCTATGGTGTGGAGAAAAATCTCAGCCGAGCGGAACTGCTGTTCAGATTTTCTGCCAGCGCAGGCACTCCCGAAGCGTATTACTGCCAGGCAATAACCGAACTTTTATCGGATGACAGTAAACATACGGGGTATATATACGATCTTTTGAAGAAAAGCGCGTACGGTTATTATCTCCCGGCGATCAGAAAGTTTATGCTTTGTCTCCGAAAGGGCTACGGCACCACACCCGACAAGGAGCAGTATATTGCATTCTCGGACTATTATGATCATTACAAAGAAACTCAAAAAACCACCTCTGATCTTGGAGTTGAAGCGGATCATTGCAATCTTATCGATCACGAAAACAACATCATCGAGGACGATGAAATAGACTAAATTCAGGAGGAAACGCTATGGAGAACAAAAGAAATTACAAATACGATCCTGTCGAGGATACTCCCGAATATCTTGCAATAAAGGACGAGCTTGAGGCAAAAATCATTGAAAGAATGGGCGGCGAAATGACAAGAGGCAACGCACATCTGTACACCACTCTCAAAAAG
>JAFXHA010000087.1 GCA_017536635.1 Clostridia bacterium | reverse complement strand
TTTGACAAACTTTTTATTATAGGCGTGGAAACCGATCCAATAAGCGCTCCTGTGAGAGTTCCGCATATCAACAGTACGGGCAGATAGAAAGCGATCCGAAGTTCATCAAAGAGGAAAATCGCAGCAATTATCTGCGCTATATTATGAGCAATGCCGCCGCACACGCTTACTCCGACTATCGAAAACCTATTTGAGCGCTTGAGCAGAAGCATGATCGCAAGGCTTGAAATTCCACCGGCAAGGCTATAAATAAACGCAGTCAGGTTCCCGAAAAGCATTCCGCACACCGCTATTCGCACAAGATTGACCGAAACAGCGGTTTTGGCATCGATGGCATACATCAGGACAAGAATGCATATGTTCGCGAGCCCAAGCTTTATGCCGTATATTCCAATTGGCAGGGGAATAAGATGTTCAACGTATCCAAATACGATAGCGAGCGCAGCAAGGACCCCGCACATGGCTAATTTTTTGGTACTCATATCACTCGCCCTCCTCAATACTCACGATAACTCGATTAGGGGAGCAAACGATGGTTTTTAGTGCACTTGCGGTGCCCGTTCTCACGCATATCTGATTTTTGCATGAAGCCTCGGTGATTCGCGCTTTCCCGTCCTTGATAACGAGAAGGTTAGTTTCGCCGTCCTTGCCGACGATCAGAAGCTCTGTATCCTCGCCGAGAGGCAAGCGCGCATATTCCTTGCCGTCAACGTTAACGACTACGGTGTCTCCGCTGTCTCCCAGAAAACAAAACGCCAAAAGAAGAGCAATGAGCGCAAATATTATGATTCCGCCGATCAGAAAAATATCATTTTTTCGTGCATTCGATATTCTCATAGCTCCTCCATAAAGTTTTTATTTTTTATAATTATTGAACCCGCTGCTTGTGAAATGTTCTCCAGCCTCGGTTATCCATATAGCCTCGGTATCCTCAAGAGATTCTATGAGCTCAAGGCCCATTTCCTTATCCATTGAAAAAAGGGCTGTGGAAAGCGCATCTGCGTTGGCGACGTCGTGCGTGATAACACTTACAGAGACGAATTCGTTGCTCGGATATGCGGTATACGGATCGATAATATGATGATATGTTTTGCCGTTTATCATAAAAAATTGATTGTATGATCCGCTTGTTGATATGGAGCGTTCAGAAAGAATTATAGAAATATTCGCAACATTTTCGATGTCATATGGATCTTCTATTCCCGCAAGCCAATTTTGTCCGTCGGACTTTGTGCCGTGTGAGGTGATATTTCCACCGAGATTTATCAAAAAGCTCTCGCAGCCCGCCTCGATCAGTCTTTTATAGATAATATCAGAAACGTATCCCTTCGCAAGTGCGCCTGCATCAAGCGCAAGATGTTCATCTGAGAAGCTTACAGTGTGGTTTTCGGCATCAATGTGCAGGGAATCGATATCTGTATGCTTTGCCGCTTCGTTAAGTGATAGCTTGTCGGGAAGCGCCTTTGCTTCAAGCGCTTCTTTCCAGATGCTTGTAAGCGCGCCGAGCGTAATGCTCGTGTATCCGCGTGTCAGCGTGTGTGCGTCCTTGGCAAAGACAAGAAAATCTATCATCTCGTCTGCTACCTCAACGGGCATATGTGCGGCATGCTTGTTGAGATAATGAATGTTTTTTTTGCCTTCCACCTCTTCGGTGGCATCAAGAAGCGAATGATATTGAGCAAGTGTATCCGAAAAGATGCTTTTGTACCGTTCAAACTCTTCGTTCGTCCTTGCGTATGCCGTAAGTGTTGAAAAGGTGTTGAAATAATCAAAAAGCGTTACCGAGCGCGAGCTCTGCTTTCTTGCGCAGGATGGAAGATATACGGTAAGCAACAATGATGCTGCCAAAAGTGCTGTAAATAATCTTCTTTTCACTTTTATCTCCCCTCCTTAAAAGCATAATGCTAAAAATCTACGGGGCGTGGCCCCGTAAAGATTAAAATCCGAGCTTTGCGAGAATTTCTCGACGGATCTTGCCCGTAAAATTGTGTGTTCCCGAAATAAACAGCAGGGAATCGCGTTCCAGTAGCTCAAGTGATTTTTTTGCCGCCGCTTTGTGCGTGTTGAAAACGAAGGTCATTCCGTCGTTTGCGACAGTTACATCGTTTTCAGAATAAAGGACGACGCCTTTTATATCATAATTTCTCTTTTTGAGCGCGGATATAAAGTTGTCCGCAATTTCACCGTAAGGCAAACAAAGGTATATTTTTTCTCCTGTGATGCTTTGGAATTCCGCAAGCGAATCCGAAATCGTCTCAATAGCGATAGGAGAGTGTGTGCTATCCGCAATGATGAACGGCAGAGCGGAGAGCACCTCGAATTTTGAGCTTATTTTCAGCTTAGCAAAGGCAGCCGAGGTGTTTTCGTGTGAGATGTTGAATCCCATGCGTTCAAGCATAGACAGTGCCTCAATAACGGCTATTGCATTGAATACCTGAAATCTGCCGCAAAGGCCGAGCTCGTAGTTAAGTCCCTTGTAAATAAACGACGTGCCGCGAAGATTAGCTTTTTCAATAGAAAGCTCCGAGCGCTGAGGAACGGTAAGCCTACAGCCTGCCTCAAAGCAGGTGTCCGAAATTATTTTGAAGGCTTCCGCATTCTGCGGAACGCTTACGATCTCGCCGATGCCTCTGCCTATATACGAGCGTATTCTTGATATTTCCTTATCGCTATCACTCGGTATTGCACCGCAGATCATAACTGCTGATGCAGGCGGCAAAAATTTCGAGGGATCCTCGCCTCTGTGCTCACATTCGATTATGCACAGATCGCATTTTTCTTTTTTGAAAGCAAGTAGTGCTATGGACAGCAGGATCTCGTTTTGCGTGGGTGTCAGCTCGGAAAGCTCATTCAATATCTCCTCGCTCTCGTTTATGTCGGCAGGATTTTCCAAAAGCTGCGCAAGTTGATCCCTTGCGTGATCTCTTACAGCAGCGGCTGCCGCTACGGTCTCGGCACAAAGCTCGGTAAAGGTGTTGATAGAGAGTATCTCCGATCCGATGCGTATATTTTGTCTCGCATCATCGCGCAAAGGCATACTGAGATATCCGACCGTGTATCCTGATTCCTTTACGGCGGCGGTAAGCATTTCTCCGCAGACGGTCTTGCCGTTACTGCCGGCGAGACGTACGTAATTTATCAGCTTGTGCGGATTGCCAAGCTGAGCGGATAACGCCCTGATGCGTTCGAAATTATATTTTTTGCCCGTGCTTGACGGAGCATTTTTTAACAGCTTTGTGGCATTATGAAGTGTCATAGCATAAAACCTTTCAAATCAAGTATCAAATTGTCAGCAGTGAAGTCCCGAGGTGTCAGAGCATAAAAAATTCTTTGCCGATTCGTATTTCTTCCGTGCAGCTCTTGCCGCCTCGGATTCCTTGTTAAATCCTTTCTTGCGAACCGCGCGAAGCATAACGTTCTTCGGCGTTTCGTCGGGATCTATAAGCTCAAGCGCGACCGTCATGTAGCCCTCTGCTTCAAGTCGGCAAAGACGCAGAGCATCGGTTGCCGCATCGCAAAGCTTTTGGCGAAGCATTGAGTAGTCGGTTATAAAGGAAAGCTCGGGGGCGTCTATTGCACGATTGAGCTCGTGGTGGCAGCAGGGCGTTGACATTATCACGTCTACCTGCCATTCTATTGCTTTGTCGAGCACGAAATCCGTGGCTATATCACAAGCATGCAGGGATATCACCATTGACGGTGTTTTGGGCGGCTGATAGGTGGAAACGTTGGCGCAGATGAACTCAAGGCCGTCAAAGCCGAGCGCTTTAGCGGTGGCAGAGCAATGCTCGATAACGTCGCTTTTGAGATCAACGCCGTACATATTTACCTTGTAATTTTTTATTACCGAGAAATAGTGGTATACGGCAAAGGAAAGATAACTCTTACCGCAACAGAGATCGCAAATAGTTATCTCATCCTTAGGGAGCTTGTCCTCTATGTCGCGGATGAGCTCAAGAAATCTGTTTATCTGCCTGAATTTTGATTGCTTTTTGTCGTATATCCTTCCGTTTTTGTCCGAAACGCCAAGATGCATCAAAAAAGGCTCGGAGCCGTTAAGTATATATTTTTTTTCGCGATTGTTTCCCGAGGTGCTTAATTGAGGGAGCACCTTGCTTGCACCGTGTAGCTTTGCAATCAGCTTGTCGCCTCCGATCAATACCTCCTTGCCGGATGATGCGCGCTTGTATTCACATTCACCGAGTGTGCTGATTAAATTTATCTGGGAGAAGCTTTCGATTATCCCAATAAGCTCCGAGGTATCTCCGTCGGATAGTGAGATATTCTTGTGTATTGCCTTGTTATCGGTTTTGAAATATTCAGCCTGCAAAAACAGGTTATCCGAGATAACCTTTACCGACATTACCATTTTTTTGATCTCGGTATTGGCGGGCTTGGAAAAAACAGCCTTTTTTAAAAAGCCCTTGGTCGCCGAAAGAATGATGAGCGACGCAAGCTTTTCCCGAATATCGATTTGAGTATCGTTATGAAGCATATATACTCCTTATTTTTTCTTGGATTTACTGCCGTTATCCTTGGGCTCGGCATCGGATTCCTTTTTGCTGCTTTTGAGTGAGAATTTACGTTCGGTGCCTTCGCGCAAGCGCTTTATATTGTCCTTGTGCTTGAATATAACGAGAACCGCGATTATCAGCGCATAAGCAACGTACGGACAGCCGCCCAGCACGAAGTTATCAACTCCGTAAAGAATAAAGGGATATATAAGCATCGTCATGACCGATCCGAGAGAAACGAACTTGGACATGAGAACGATAAGGACAAACAAAACAAGACATATAAGGAAAACGTAAGGGTTGGTCATAAGCATAGCAAAGCCTGCCGTAGCAACGCCCTTGCCGCCCTTAAATCCAAAGAAAACAGGGAACATATGACCGAGCACACAGGCGATAGCCGCAAGATAAGCACCGTGATTTCCGAGGATCGCATATCCGAAAAGGCAGGAGATGACCGCCTTGAGCGAGTCGCCGACAAGCGTGAGAGCTCCCATTTTCTTTCCGTAGGTCCTGACCATATTAGTCATTCCCGCATTATTGCTGCCAAACGAGCGTATATCCTGATTATATTTGCGATTGGATATTATTATCGCAAAATTGATGCTTCCGAAAAAGTAGGATACCGCAAGTATCAGAAAGATCGCGGGGATGGATATCGCAAGTCCTTTTCCCGATACCATGGACAGTCCGTTGTTTTTTATGTAATGTGTAACGAGACCTTCGGTGAAAAATTCAAGCAAAGTCATAAAAAGCTCCTTTCAAAACCTCGAGCAGTTTTTACATATTTATATAATTATATCATATTTTCGCGAATTTATCAATAACTTTATTAAAACTTGACTTTTGATTTTTTTAGCGTTATAATGTAGCTATAAAAACACCTTTGGTCAGGAGAGGGATAATGGATAAGATAAGACTTGAAAGAGTTGTGGATGAATTGCGAACGCTTGCTGTGAAGACCGTTACAGACTGTACCTTTAAAAAGAGCGTAAGCTATTTCGGCGTGGAATCGGATATTAACGTGCTTCTTCCGTCCGGCGACGAGAAATACCGCAGCTTCTGGGTTAGGGATGCGGCGATGATGGCTGAGAGCGGGCTCGTAGAGAATGTCGATCTCAAAAGATACGTTGAGATAATCGCAACGCACGGACAAAACGGCGCGAGCGAGCGTTGTCTTGAGAACGGCTTGAGAGTTCCGCCGTTCGCCATTGCAGACCATATAAATTATGATGGAAATCCTGTTTTCTTCCCGGGAACCTATTCGTCCGGCGAGGATCAGGGAAAAGGATCATTCGGATCCTTTCCTCCGTTTTGCGATAATTATTATTTCATTATAATGGTTGACGCATATCTGCTTCAAAGCGAGGATATAGATATCCTTAATACAGAATACTCGTCGATCGTTCTTTCTAAGCGCCTTGAATATGCGTTTAGGGGATACAATCTGGATGAAGACAATTTGCTTTGTGTGAGCGATGGCGAAAGACACACAGTGGATTGGGGATTTGTTGATACAGTCAGAAAAAGCGGTAAGCTGCTTATGGCGTCCTTGCTTCGATACAATGCGGCGCTTTCTATGGAACATATTTTTGCGCTTGTGTCGAACACTGAAAGGCGAGAGTATTATGCCAATATAGCGCAAAGGATCAAGCAGAGAATAATTGATACCTTTTACGACGCCGATACGGGATGGTTTTACTCCGCCACAGGTATCGGTCATCAGCACGACGTATGGGCTACGGCATATGCGGTCTTTTCCGGAATAACTCAGGATCCTCATGTCTTGTCAGCGCTTTGTGCGGCGTATGAGAACAAAACGGCAGTTTTGAACGGATACGTGCGCCATATACTGACAAATGAGGATTTTTCGGATTCTTCAGCGTGGGAATCGAGCCTGGCGGCGCTCAATACGTATCAGAACGGCGCTTATTGGGCTACTCCTACCGGCTGGTATGCGTATTCGCTTTATAAGTATAACGGAAGTATTGATATCCTTGAGGACTTTTTACTTCATACCGAGAAGAATGCGGATAGAGGGGCGCCGTTTGAATGGACGAACGAGATGGGCGACAAGGTGAGCGGTCTGAATTACGGAACTTCCGGAGTGCTTCCGTACATTGCCGCCAAAAGAATTTTAGATGAGCTTAAATAAAAGCAAAGAGCACCGCGGTTTGCCGCGGTGCTCTGATATTATTTTATTATTTCATTGGGATCAAGTATCTTGTCTTTAAAAGTAACGTATATCCAAAAGCCTTCTTTTTGTGAAACCTCGGATCTTGCGGTTTTTCCTATAGATTGTTCCTTTGTTACAAGAGCACGTTCTTTGACGTCAATATCGCTGAGATTGCAATACCATACGTTCAGTCCCATTCCGTGATCGATTACAACGAATTTGCCGAGATGATCGTCCTCGCCGACCGCAACTACAATTCCTGCATTCACCGCGGGAACTGAAATTCCATAGCTATCGGCGGAAAATTCACAGCCGGATGATACGAATGTTCGAACGTTTGTGTCAGAATAGAACACATGTGATCCGTAGTCTATGTTTTTTGAAAATCCGCATTCCGAGAGGGAAAGGAAGCTGGGGTTATAAGCATTGTAACGGCTCGTGGCCGATTTGCCGTTTATAATGTTGAGCTGATAGCGCATCTCGCTTGCAAAATTTTTTGCAAGGCTTGCGGCGAATGATGGACAGGGAATATCGGAATAATATTCTGGAGCCGTGCTCGCTTTGCTTAGGTCAAGCGTAAACCTTTCCATAGAGGCTCGGTACGACACTGAAAAATCAAAGGTCGTGGCAGTTGAGCTTATATCGGTAGGATATGTAAGTATCGCCTCGGCTAAATTTGTTCCTACGAATATAAATTCGGGGGCTTGTGCGCTTTGATCGGATTGAAATTGGATCTTTGAAAGATCCTCTATATTGGTTGCTTTGAGAAGCACGAAGCCGTCCTTGGCGAGAACTGTGCTCGATACGGAAAACTCCGATTTGTTCGCGATTATAACGTTGAAATCATAATGCGCAGATCCATAATATGAGGATAAATCATTCTTTTCCCAATATGCGTCGATTATTACTCGCACACTATCGCTTGCGCTTACGATAAGATTTTTAATTCCATCTATAGTACCGTTGAATATCTCGTCTCCACCGATGCCGTATACCGAGGCCTGACAGGAAGAGGGCTTGATTGAGAACTCGATGTCTATCTGACCGGTTATGCTGTATTCATCGTCGGTACCGCCGAGAGCGGAATCCGAGGCTTTTACAAATGTTTCCGAAACGTTTTTGTAATTCCAGTCGAGCGATCGTGGCAGAACGGCTTCGCCGTCAATTGTCTTTAAGATCGGCAGCGTAGCGCTTGAATATAGGATCTCGGAATATTTTGAGGTTAAAAAGTCCGTAGCGTCAAGTCGGCTTATCATATAAACTTCTCCTGACTCGTCGGTGCAGTATGAGTCATTGCCATTCAGGGAAAAATAACATACCAGCTCAGTACGCTCATTTTCCGATTCGATTATAGCAACCAACGGCTTGGTGCTTGCGTCGAACGCAGGCAATTCCTCAGCCCTTGATTTTCCTTCGTTTAAGTTATTTATTATAGATGCAAGTGAATCCCCGCCAAGCTCACGGGACGATGTGATTTCGCGTGCGATCTCATTTCCGTCCAGCTCCTTAAGTGTAACGGTTATTGTCGACTCAGACGTCTTTGCGTTGCTTGGAGCGGATACGATCACAAGCGCAATGGAGACGGGAAGAACTATAAGAAATACAGTCAATGTGTATAAAAAGATCTTCTTCGCGGCAACACGTCGGAAAAGCGCTGATACAAGATCATTAAATTTGTTCATTTTCCCACTCCTTTCGTATCATTATATAAATTATACAACAATACGGAGAATAGGTCAAGAGAAAATTAAAAATTAAAATCAGATCAGCGCATAATCAAGCCCGTAGCTTTTTGCAAATTCGTGGGCAAACGAGGATTCGTGGCAGTATATAGTGAATTTGGCGGTAGATGAAAAAGCGGAGTGTCCGATGCTCTCAACACTCTTTGGAATAGTGATGGACGTCAAAGCGTCGCAGGCGTAAAATGCAAACCATCCAATGCTTTTTACTCCATCTGAAATTATTACACGCTTTAACCTTGCAGAAGCAAATGATGAGTCGGCGATTCCCGTTACCTTATATCCGTCGATGTAAGAGGGAATTACAAGGCTTTCATCGTCTCCCGTATATCCTGTGATGATAGCTGAGTTGCCCTCGGTCGTGTATGTAAAATGAGGCTCTACAAGCGGGGGTGTACTCTCGGCGCTTGTACTTTCTTCAGTAGATGCTTCGGATTCGGTGCGCAGAGACTCGATAGTGTTCTTAAGCTCGTCAAGCTTCTTGTCGTTTTCGGAATCAGATACACTTTGTTCGGCTTTAATGCTTTCAATTTTATTTTGAAGTTCTATTATAAGTGAAGCGTATTGATCGTACGTGTTCTGACCGGTGGTATCTTGCGTTTCATTTTGCTGTTTTGATTTGCAGGAAGCAAAAGACGTGCATATTAAAACAATGATGATAATAAGTGAAAAGGTCGTTTTGAGAAATGATGATGTTTTCATAAATAAAGCTCCTTTTCTTTTGAGGTTTCTTTGTAAAATAAGGATATCATCCGAGAAGGGATAAATCAAGAAAATTCTGTCGAAACAAATTAAAAATATTCTCGACTTTTTTTGTAAAAGCTCTTGACAAATAAAAAACTTTGAGATATAATATAAAAACCGACGCAAGTTCGGGCCATTAGCTCAGTTGGTTAGAGCAACCGGCTCATAACCGGTCGGTCCGGGGTTCGAGTCCCTGATGGCCCACCAGCCGACAAAAATCGGCATAAATAACGCGATGATTTCGCGACCACGTTGTTGATGCTAAAAAAATTTGAAAAAATTTCAAAAAAAGTGTTGACAAATCCTTTAGGGTTGTGGTATAATAGTCAAGCTGTCCGGAAGGATGGCGAACGGTCATTGAAAATTGAACAACGAAGAGAGAAGTACAAAGCATAAGCAAGTGCGAAAATACAGATCTCGTCAAT
>JAFXHA010000086.1 GCA_017536635.1 Clostridia bacterium | reverse complement strand
GTAATTCAATACATACAAAAGATTGTTGAGCAAAACCTCGTTATCGGGATATTTTTTCAGACCTTCTTCAAGAATATCTCTGCTTTTCGGTGGATCTGACTCTCTGAATTTGTATGCCTCATTTACAATGGAGTCGATGGCAGATTCAATTTCTTTCAGATTAAATTCAAACAATTCATCCATCGAAACACCAAAATAGCTTGCCAATATGGGAGCGAGTGTAATATCGGGCAAAGCAATACCATTTTCCCATTTACTTACGGCTTGGAAAGAAATCCCTATGCTGTTAGCGAGTTGTTCCTGGGTAATCCCTCTCTGCTTTCGTAATTCTTTAATTTTATTTCCAATATTCATGGTTGCACCTCCAAATTATCAAGATGGCGCCTATCTTGTTGATTTTATTATATCACAACTTACTTATTTATTCAATAACCGCTTAAACGAGACTTTTCAACCGTGGGTTGAAAAAACGCACCGTTTATACAAACGATGCGTTTTACCTGCTATGTCGCGAGCACCACAATATACTCTTTTTATTCACAAAACTTCCCCTTATCCATCTCGTCGATAAGCGCGGCGATGAGGCCGTCGTCGTGATGGCAGAGGCAGAGATCGCAGATCTCCTTTACGCTCTCCGACGCGTTCGACGGGCAGACCGCGACGTCTGCGATCGAGAGCATCTCGATGTCGTTATCGTAATCTCCGCATGCAAAGAGCTTAGGTCTCTTGCCTTCAAAGTGTGATGAAAGCATCTCGTTTATCATTACCGCCTTGGTGCGCCCCTTGGCGAGTATTTCTATGAGCGTACTGCTCGACGTGGTTATCTCAAGTCGGTCGCCGAATTTTTCCTTGATCCTCGCTCGAAGCTCCTCTATTGAGTCGAGCTCTTCCCTGACCGCAACCTTATACACGCACTCGTCGCGCCACTCCGCTATCGGCATCTGCTTTTTTATTCGGCCGCTCGACAGATCTCGGCTGATACCCGGAGACATCATATCGCGATCGGTTACAAGATAATATCTCTCACTGCCCGCGCGAAGTCCCGCGGTCGCAGAATATGAATGAACAAACGCAGAAAGCTCACAAAGCAGCTCGTAAGGCACAGGGTAATTAGAGAGCACTCTGTCGCTCTGCGCGTCGTACAGCAGTGAGCCGTTAGCCGTTATTATCGGCAGCTTTGCGATATCGCAAAGCTGCGGGATCTTATCTACGACCTGCGTAATGATCCGTCCCGTAGCAATAGTAAAGCTACCGCCGTTTTCCACAAAATATTTTAATTTTTCGATATTTTCAGGCACTATCCTGCCCTTTTTTCCGAAAAAGGTGCCGTCAAGGTCGGTAACTATAACGAAATTCTCAAACTTTTTCAAAGCAGCTCCTCTTTAAGTATATCAAGTATGTTTTTAAAATTATCGGGCAGCTCGGCGCTAAATTTCATTCTCTCTCCTGTGCTCGGATGTGTCAGCTCAAGCTCGGCGGCAAAAAGGCACTGACCGAGCAGATATTTTTTGCAACGCTTCTCTATCGCGTTGTTTTTATCGTTTGACGCACCGTAGGTCTCGTCTCCGAGAAGCGGATGTCCGATATACGACATATGAACGCGTATCTGGTGCGTTCTGCCGGTTTCAAGCTGACAGCGCACGAGCGTATATCTGCCGAATCTTTCCACAACGCTCCAATGGGTTATCGCCTCGCGGCTTTTCTTGTCGCTATCCAAAGGTATTACAGCCTTTTTCTGTCGGTCGGTGGGATGTCTGCCTATCGGGGCGTTGACCGTTCCGCTGTCCTCCTTAAAATTTCCTCGGACTATCGCGTAATATATTCTCGAAACGCCGTGAAATTTCAACTGCTCTGACAAAAAGAGATGCGCCGCATCGTTTTTTGCAACGACGAGCAGGCCGCCCGTGTCCTTATCTATCCGATGCACGATTCCCGGTCTCACCACGCCGCCGATGCCCGAAAGGCTATCTCCGCAATGATAAAGCAGAGCGTTTACAAGCGTTCCGCTGTAATTGCCGGGCGCGGGGTGAACGACCATTCCCTGCTCCTTGTTGACCACGATTATATCGTTGTCCTCGTACACTATATTTATCGGTATATTTTCGGGCTCAGCCTCTGTCGGCGTAGGCTCGGGCAGGCAAACGCATATCACGTCGCCCGCGCAGACCTTATACTTTTTCGTCTCGCTCTTATCTCCAACGAGGACCATAGAGTCCTCTATAAGCCTTACCGCCGCTGAGCGTGAAAGCTCGGTGTTCTCGGAAATAAAGGAATCCAGACGCTTTCCTATGTCCGCCTCGGACGCGATAAGCTCTATTTGATTAGACTCTGTAAATATCTCGTCCGAATATTCCATACTTACCTCCGAAAAAATTACTCTGATTACTGCTTGTCCGTATCCTCTTCAACACCTTCGGCAGCGGCAGCCTTAGCCTTTTTATCCGCCTTATACTCGTCTATCATCGACTTGATGCACCAGCCGAGCATCATCGCACCGCCCACGCAAACACAGGCGTCCGCGACGTTGAATACCCATACCCAAAGGTCGCCGAGCGCATAAAAATCGATAAAGTCAACTACGAAATAATATTTCTCGCCGCGCATATCAACGCCCGAGCGGAACACGCGGTCTATCATATTTCCTATTCCGCCGCCGATAATAAGGCTGAGCGCCATATTTGCCCAGCGGCTCTGAAGCTTTGCCTTCCACATATAAATGAGAAGTCCGACAAGGGCTATGACCGACACGACCATAAACACCCAACGCTGATTTTTCTCGCCAAGCATTCCGAACGCCATTCCCGTATTCTCGGTATAAGTAAATCGAAGTATACCCGGAATGATATCGAGCGATGCCGTTCTGTCAAGCAGCTCGACCACGAACAGCTTTGTTACCTGGTCAGCCACGACCACGGCAAATATCACAATAAGCCAAAGATACATAATTTTATCCTATTCTATCCCTTTCGGTTTAATATCACAAATATTTTTGCGCCTCGAGTCGATATTTTCCCTTTTTGGTTCGGGTATCGGCGCAAAGCAATCTATATTTTCCAAAGCCTCTTACAGAAACAACGCCGGGCGGCGTTACCTTCTTATCCGGCTTCTCCTCGGTTTCAAAATTCAGGTCGACCATACCGCCAACAACAAGCTCGCTCGCCCTCTCGCGCGACAGATTACACAGCGCCGACACAACGGCGTCGAGCCTTGTGGAAGACACGGTCGTATTTATAGACAAAAATCTCCTCTCGGGCAGCTTGCTCTCATCGATCTCAGTCTCTTTGACACGCACCTTATCACCGCCGACACGCTCAAGAGACGAGCATATAAACGGCGCTATCCTCTCGTCGCAAAAGACGACAGCAGCCTTGGCATCCGACTCAACGACGATATCGCCGATCACCGAACGCTCAAGTCCGAGCGACAAAAGAGAGCCGAGAAAATCCCGGTGTGTAAGTCTCGAATATCCACTACCGCAAACGGCGAGCGCCTTTATCTGCGAGGAGTATCCGTAGTCGCAAAGCACCTTGGTATCCGTGCCCTCTATATAATCGGGCAGGATATAAAGTCTTTTTCTCTCTGCGAAGCTATATCCGCCGAAGAAAAAGAAGCTCGCGCCTCTGCGTCTGAGATACGCCTCGGAGCGCGCGCATTCAGCCTCGGTCATAAACTGACTCGCGCCGATCTCTCCCCTTGCCGCGACCTCGCATATATCGTCAAGCCTTGCGTAAAGCTCGGCTATCTCCTTTTCTCTGCTTACCATAAAATAAGAAGCTGCGAGACTGTCGAAATGAGTATAAAGGTTACAAGGAAGGATATGTCTATCGGCAAGCCCTGAAACCAATTCAGCTTAATAAAAAGCTGTCTTATAGGATTTATAAACGGCTCGGTTATGCCGTACAGAAAATCCACGAATTTGTTTTCAAACATCGGGAACCACGAGAGTATGGCTCTCGCAAGCATTGCAAGCTCGACTGCACTAAGGAGTAATATAACGATGTTTTTTATCACGAATACAACAACTGACAAAATTATTCTCCTTTAAAAAAATCCCGACAGCCGAAACACCTTAAAACGAGCGTAAAAATCCGCCCCGGTGGCAGACGGCGCAGCCGGAATTGACATTTTTATTCGTTGCGGTACGGAGCGTACTCCGTACCGCATTTACTGAACCAATTAAAAGCTTATCAGATCAGTTTCCTACCATTGCCTCAATGTTGGATACGTCAACATTCTTGGGAGCAACAACGATAGTGGTCTTTCCAACCTTGGTCATAAGACCGCCAACAGCGTGAGTTGCACCTGCGATGTAGTCGAGCAAACGGATAGCCTGCTCACGGGGCATGCTCTCGATGTTGAGAAGAACGGTGTTGCCGTTCATAAGATAGTCAGCGATCTCGGAAGCCTCACTGTACTCCTTGGGGTTGATGATCTTGAGCGAAACTGCGCCGCTGTTGAATGCGGGTGCGGTCTCTGCGGGCTTTACGAATCCCTCGTCCTCAAATCCGGCGTCGTCCATTTCGTCAAACGCCATCTCCTCGTCCTCAAGCTCTTCGATCTCGTCGTTAGGTCTGCGTGTGAATTTAAGCATAATTTTCCTCCGATATATTTTTATATTTTTTATTTTTTACTTTACAAAAAAGACTTCTGCCGATCCTTACTATATCGGCTCCCGAAGCGATAGCCTCCTCGAAGCTCTCGCTCATACCCATTGAAATAACGGGCCTACTTATATTATGCAATTTTTTTGTCCAAATGTCAAGGACTTGAGCGTAAGTTTGTTGAAAAAATTTCAAATAATCTTCTTTTTTGTCGCATCTGGGTGCCATAGTCATAAATCCGCGAAGTCTGATGCCGTCATATTTCTGAATGCTCAGACAAAGCTCCTCGGCGTCCTTTGGCAAAACGCCGCTCTTGCTTTCTTCCTCTCCGCAGTTTATCTCAATAAGAACGTCTATCACCCTGCCGCATTTTTTTGCCTGCTTGTCTATCTCGCGTGCAAGCTTTTCTGAATCGACCGAATGTATCATACAGACCTTATCGGCAATATACTTTACCTTGTTGGTCTGCAGCGTACCGATAAAATGAAAATTCATTCCCTCGGTATTTATTGCATCGTAATGCTCGAGCATCTGCTGAACTCTGTTCTCGCCGACGTCGCGCACGCCGATCTCACGCAGGCGATCTATCTCCTCAGGCGTTGCGTATTTTACCGCCGCGACCATAAGGACATCTTCTCCGTCTCTGCCGCAAGCCGACTTGGCCTTTTCTATACGCTCACGTATCTGCTCTACGTTTCTGTCAATATAGGTATAATCCATATCAATCCAATATCCTTCCGTCAAAAAGGTTTCCGCCGCCCGTAATGATAAGGTCGTTGACGCCAAGATATTTCTCGGTGTTCTCCTTTTGCTCGACCAGATAGTAATTATCGGTCTCGTATACGGGCTCTATCCTTCTGTAATGAACGACGTATCCACGAAGTATATAAACCCCGAGCGTGTTGCCGTCGCGCACCACCGCTGTTTTCGGAACGTATATTCCGCTGACGCTGTCAAGCTCGACCGTAATGCTCTGACTTCGGTTAAATATAAACCCTTCGGGCAATCTGTCGGTAGAAAATACCAGCAGCATTCCGTCCGATCCCGTATCCTCGATCTTTTTTTCGAGAAGCATCGGGATCTCAACGTTGCCGTTCTCGGTAAATTTTATGTTATAGTAATGATCCTCCTCGCTCTCCGCGGGATCGGGGAAAAGCGGGTGATCTATACGCGATACCGACACGAGCATCTTCCACTCACAGCTATCG
>JAFXHA010000085.1 GCA_017536635.1 Clostridia bacterium | reverse complement strand
TGCATATTATCAAAACAACACGATAAATAATCGGTTTAGGCTAAGCCTCCCTTGTGTAAAGGGAGGTGGCACGCGAAGCGTGACGGAGGGATTGTAATGCAAAGAAAACATAATAAAGACATTGTTCCAACCGCAAAAATGTTGCGAAAGAATATGACCAAAGAAGAAAAGCACCTTTGGTATGATTTTCTGCGCACCTATCCCATCCGCTTTTTACGTCAAAAGGTTCTCGGTAAGTATATCGCAGATTTTTATTGTGCAGAGGCAAAGCTTGTTATTGAGCTTGACGGTTCGGGGCATTATACCGAAGAAGGAAAGCAATACGATGAGGAAAGAACGGCTTTCCTTGAAGACTATGGATTGACCGTTATCAGGATACCAAATACTGAAATACATAAAAATTTTCGGGGTGTTTGCGAATATATTGATCAGCTCGTAGAACAATCCCTCAGTCAGCTTCGCTGACAGCTCCCTTTACACAAGGGAGCCTTTTTTAGTTCACCTATGATTTGTCAATTTTACTGACAAGCACTGCTTTTGTAGACACAAAAGCAAAATACGGCATATCCCTTTCGAGAATGCCGTATTTTTGAAAACTGTCCTTTAGGGTGAGCCCCTATAAACAGAGCCTTTATTTTCATTTTACAAGCTTATTTCACCGATAAGCCTTGCGGCGCTGAGCAAGCACTCGGACAAGCTCTTGCAATCGCGCTTCATTTCGGCGATCGGGGTATCGTAATAGCTCGCGCGAATCGGCTCGATATCCTTCATAGTCTTCTTGCGATCATAAGCCTCACCCGAGGCAGCAAGTCGCTTGATCTCGGCGAACAGAGCCTTCATCTCGGGGAGATACAGATAAGCGGCGTTTTCATAGATGTACGAACGGCAATAGGTGTTCGATGCGTTGTTCTTGAAGGTGCGCTCAAAGTTTGGGTTGACCTCAGTTACCGCCTTCAGCGCATTGAGCGAATCAAGCAGCGAGAAATCCTCGTGCGTACCGAGAATGTCGGTCATCTCTTCCATAAGCTTCACCGCAACGTCGCATATCTTTTCCATTTCCTCTATCGGCGCGCCCGCGGTAAAGAGCGCTTCAAGCTTAAAGATCGCGGAGTTGATATATCTTCCGACAACAGTTCTCGCAATATCATACACGTCGCGGCGAGTCATCTCGTCGTCCAAAGGAATATTTGCCAATCGGCGAAGAATATCGATCGCCATATCCTGATGAGGAACGAACACCGCTACCTTATTTTCATAGTGCTCGCGGTATTCGGGCTTGAACTCGGTCTTTTCCATAATATACGGAAAGATATCGTATCCGTGCGGATGTATTTTATCGGTCGTGCTCCAATTCGTGAGCTCAACGATCGGCATAAAGTCCTTCCAGATCGCCGTAAGCTCTTCGCAAAGCTTTGCGGGATATCTGTCCTTGCAATATTTTTCTATATGCTCGGATATGGGCAAGGTCTCGGAGCTCCACGCGTTATCCGCGAAATATTCGATGGCAAACGTATCGCCGTGAGAGAGCTCGGGCCAGAAAACAAAGCCCTTGCACATAGGATCTGCCTTTGCGATCTCGATACGCTCGTTAGCCGTGCTGTACGCTCCGCGTATCTCCGAGTTTGCCTCGTAGCCGCTGAAGAGTCCGAATATCCACGGGAACTTGTTTATAACGCCCCACTGCGTAAAATTATTCTTTCTCAGTGTTTCCGAGGTGTAGTCAAAGATTATCGCCTGCGAGGGATCAAGGTCGGCAACGAGCGCCTGAACCTCCTCGGGAGTAAAGCGCATCCAGAGATCCCAGGACGCGATAAGCAGGGGGGCGTTGGGATATTTCTCCTTTATGTGATTGGAGATCAGGTGATAAACGTACAGCTTCATACGCTTGTTGACCTCGCGATCCTTGGAATACATTCTCTCACCAAGACCGATAGTATGGAACATCTCAGGCTTTCCGTAAGCCTTGACGTGCGCCTCGGTAAGCTTGAAGTAATTATCCACGTTCTTTCTGTCGCGAACGTCCCATACCATATTGGATTCACCGTTGTACTGGCTTACCGAAAGGGGCAGGATCGAGGGCTTTGCCTTTTCCAGAAACTCAAGAGGCGTCTGGGAATACCAATGTGTCATCGTTCCGCAGTCCTCGGGATGAATAAGATCTCGCTCAAATGCGTACTGAAGTATCTTTTTTCTCAGCTCTCCGCGATACTGAAGCGACCAGAAAAGAGATCTGTCGTTATAGTCCTTGTCAACAGACGGAAATTCCTCGTCAAGCGGGGGATACGGAACAAGCTCGGGAAATGCCTTCTGCCAAACGTCATCCATACCGATTCGAAGCATAAACATATTAAGACGCTTTTTGAGTATCCAATCTATCTCACGCTGCCAATCCTCAAGGCTCCAATGCTCCGCTTGGAAGCGATGAAGACTTCGGTGAGCAAAGTATCTAAGACCTCTGTAATCAAAGCGAGGCGACTCGACAAGATCTATTCCCTCTGCTTTGAGCTCAGTTCCCGTCAGCCTGTCTCCGTCCCAGAACCAACGGCAGTCGCAGAACAGCTCGAAATAACGATATACCGCGTATATCGCGGATCTCGGACGTCCACCCGCAAAAATAAGATATTTAGTGCCGTCAAGCTCTACCGTGCGCAAAAGATAATCGTCGGTGCAATAGCGGATACCGAACGGCTCAAGTCGCATCGAAAGATAAAGATCTGCGACGACAGAGTTCACCGCGTCGTTTCCGACGAGCACGACAAGCTCACTGTCCTTGGCACCCTTTGCAAGATATTCGTCGTCGGTAAGCGCAGTTATCTCGGCTCCCGACACTTTTATCGCAAGCTCCGCAAAGGTATCTGCCGCGATCCCGTACGCGCTGTGCGCGACGGCAGGACGAACAACTGTAATTTTCATATAGCTCTCCTTGTTAATTTTCTTTTGATCGGTTGCATTATATATTGATTATATCTTAAAAGAACCGATTTATCAATATTTATCCGAAACACATTTTGGTTTTTCGAAACCATTTTTATCCTTGAAGTAAAAAACGCACAGGTCCGCCTATGACGGACTTGTGCATATAAATTATTTCTGAACAAGAGGACACTCGATCACGCAGCGGTGAACCGTGGTAGGACGGTAGGACAAAATTCTGTCTGCCTTGCTTCTCGCCTCGATGAGATTTTCCTCGGTAATGTTTTCGGGAACCTCAAAGTCAGAGTTGGAGCCGGTGTACTTGTGTCCTTCCTCGCCGCAAAGAGCGTACTTCTTAGACCAATCGCAAGCCTTTCCGTCGGTGGGGATCCAATTGTATGTCTTGCCGCAAAGCTCGATGTGAGTCATATTCTTAGCGCGCAGAGCGTTAGCGGGGCACGCCTTAACACAGATGTCGCAATTCTCGCAGCACTCGGCAACGTCAGCGTTCTTTGCCGCAACGATCTCGTCAAGAGGAGCGTCGGTAACAATAGCGATGAAGTCCTGGCTGAAGCCATGCTCCTGCGTGTAGCACATACCGTTAACGGTAAGCTGACCGAGTCCTGCCTCTACCGCTTCGAGCTGATTGCAGAATGCGTCGGGAAGCTCTCCACGGGGAGTTCCCATATCGCCGCCTATACCCGTAAGGTTATATGTAGCTACTGCCTTGTAGCCCTTGCCCTGAAGGTACTTTTCTACCTTGAAGGATGCGTATGCAAGCTCAAAGGTGGTCTCGTACTTGGAGTACATATAAGGTCCAACGGCATATGCAGGGGGCTTGATGGTCATCTGCTGAACGATCTTGGGATAGTGAATACCCATCATGATAACGTTCTTTGCGCCCTCAAGATGATCGCTCGTCTTATATATCTTTCTCGCGTAGCTGCGGACGTTCGGCTCAAAGATATGGAATCTGGGCGTCTTGGATGCCAGATCGATGATAGCCTCACCGCCCTTGATGGGAATAAGCCTCTCGGCGAGCTTATCCATACGCTCTGCGGGAACGATAGCGTAAGTGTCGCTTCCCTCGCTCTCCATAAGGTTGCAGAGATTCTCGGTCATAGAGAGCTTAACGTTATCAACGGGAGCGTTGAGATCATAATATTCATAGCTTGCGAAGGGAGCGTTGGTGAGAAGGACCTCGGTAACCATTACCTCGTCGTCCTTCTTCTCGATCCCCGCTGCCTTGAGATATGCATCTACGTCTACCTCGGGGCTGTTAAGCGTCTTGTAGCCGTAATCGTCGATGATCCTCGATGCGTCAAGACGGGCAAATCCCGAGAAATGCGCGAGAGCGGTCTCTTCAGCGCTGATAGTGCCAAAGCTTTCGTTAGCGTAGCCGTTACGCGCGTTGATCTTATCGCCCTGAGAATTTGCCGACTTCTTGCAGGAGACGGTCATAACGACCGCACCTCTTGCGTATTCGTATGCCTTCTTCGCACCAAGCGCCTCGGTGGTTGCGCTGTCAAGGAATACTACGTTATCTATGCTGTATTTGCCAACGAAATCAACGACCTCGTCGTAGAGTCTTCTGTGTACGGGAAGCTCAAGGTTCGCTATGCTGTGCTTCTTTCTCATAGGAGCGGACGTGTGCTCGCCGCCGTCGCTTCTGAGATGCTTAGGCAAGCAGTACTTAACACAGCAGCCCATCTCGCCGCCACGCATACCGTATTTGTCAACGTAATCAAGAATTACCTGCTCGTTAACAACGTCGGGAATATCAAGGTCAAGATCGAGGTCGAAATGCTCAGCCCAGGCGCAACGCCAGAGGTTCTTGTTAGCGAACTTGAATACCTTGTCCTCAACCTCTATAGTCTTAACGCCGTTGCATTCCTTGCGGTAAGCGTCGGTAGGACAGTGCTTGATGCATTCACCGCACATATCGCAAAGCTTGGTCTCATCGTACATAGGAGTAGCGGTGAGGGGCGCATTGGTGATGATGGATATAAATCTGTTTCGGGGACCGTATTCGGGCGACATTGTAAGACCGTGCCAGCCGAGCTGACCGAGTCCTGCGCAGGTTGCCGCGTAGATATGAGACATATCGGGTGCAAAGGTTGCCGTAAGCTCTTCAAACGGACGGTATCTCCATATATTCGACGCAGCTATCGGAATTGCCTCATAGCCAAGGCTGTCAAGATATCTGGCAACTCGGAAAGCGATGTAGTCGAGCTTTAGATTCATTACGTACTGGATAGAATACGGACCGATGATCTGAGGATGCTCCTCGCCGCCGAGCTCGATCGCTTCATCGAGATGATGGATCGCGCATACTACTACGTTGGTAGCCGTGGGAAGAATTCCCTGTGGGCTCATCATAATGGGTGCGTTTTTAAATCTCGAAATAGGAGAGATTCCAACGAGATCCGCACCGAAGTCGTAGGCACAAGCCTTAACTTTAGAGGTAAGATTTCTGTTCATAGTGATGTCCTTTCTTAACTTTTTCGCGGCGCAGGCCGCATTTTTTATAATTTTACCATACCCAAAGTAAAATTCACACCCATTTTTTAGCCAAAAAGGTGGACTTTTTAGTCAGCTTATGTTATAATGAGTCGAGGTGATATGATGATATATAATTTTGAGAACATTTCATTTCAGATATTGAGTGTCAGCACCGTCGTTCACAGAGACGGCTTTTTCGAGGTAGCGGGACGTCCTTATGACGCGCTATCCTTCAAGCTCGGCGGCCACGCGGTCTTCGATATCGACGGAAAAAGGATAGTAAACGATCGCGGAGATATGATTTTCATTCCCGCTAATATGCCCTACAAGGTGGATTATTCGTCCGCGTCAAGCATAGTTGTTCACCTTGTAAACTGTAATTATGGCGAGGCAGAAAAAATAACCACCGAGCAAAAGGAGCTTATGGAAACACGCTTTTTCCGAATGATAAATTCCTGGCAGGAAAAGCATTCCGCTAACAAAATCAAGTCCTATGTGTACGGAATTTTCGATCTGCTTGATGAAGAGGCGACCATATCTGCGGTCGATCAGGAGCTTTTGCGTTGCATAAAATATATTGAGGATAATTATACTGATCCCGATCTCTCCGTAGAAGGGATATGCAAATATACGCACGTAAGCCATTCGAGCCTGCAGCGGCGCTTTCACAGCTGCTTCGGGATTCCCGTAACGCAGTACATTCAGCGTCTGCGAATGAACAAGGCCCTTGATATGCTGAGTGAGGGAAAGGCATCGGTCAAGGAAACGGCTTTTGCCTGCGGCTTCGCTGACGAAAAGTATTTTTCAAGAGTGTTCAAAAAAACCTTCGGCTACTCCCCGGCGCAATTTGTAAAGAAGATATTTATTTAATATGAAACACAAAAGGATGAGAAGAAAATCAATGCAATATTGTTTTTCGCTCTACTCATCCGTCAACGACCTCGACAGTGCCTCGTCGTTGTCATAGGCGACTTGCTTGAGCGGAGTGTAACGGAGTCGAAACCCGAAGGGAGACCGCTGTTAGCGGTCGGATCTACGCGGAGAGACAATATAAAAATAACATTATTACGTATTTTTAATTTAATCTATCGTTGACACGCGGACTTTTGTGTGATATAATTATAAAGATGTGTTTTTTTGAATATAAAAATTTCGGAGGTCATTTTGGAAAACGAGCTTATTCTCCGCTCGGGCGCAAAGATCAAGCAGATGGAAAGCGCCGAAGCGGCTGAACGTAAATATCTTACAAGACATACGCTCTCTCAGATGCACCTTATGCCTACGGGCGATCCCGTGGCGTACGACGTATCCCCGAGCGGTGATATAATTTATTATTTTGACCCTTCCAGAGTATCCGAGGCACCACCTGAAACATGGTATTTTCCCAATGCAAGACGCGAATCGATGACACTCCCCAGCGGAAGCATTATCGAGCGTATGAGCATCAAGAACGCGGCAACGCGCGGATATTACACCGAGTCAAGACTTAAAAATATGCACTACGAGGTGATCGAGGAGCCCGTAGCATATACATACAAGGCGGATAAGTCTATCCTCTATTTCTACGACAAAAAGACCGCTAAGCGTCTCCCGCTTATGTGCGTCCAGTGCGGCAAAGCGATCCGCTACAAGAAAAAGCTGTGCGAAGCTTGCTATGAAAAGGAGATGGAGATCAAGCGTGCCGAGGGCAACGCTTACCGCGCATCCTTCTTCAATATGGACAGAGCAAAGGTTCTTTTCTTCGACCTTGAGCTTACGGGCTTTTACGACAGAGACGAGATACTCTCCATCACCATCGTCGACGGCTTCGGCAATATGATAATGGATACGCTCGTCAAGCCCGTGCGCATCAAGAGCTGGAAAAAGACCGAAAAAATACACGGAATCTATCCGAGCATGGTTGAAAACGCACCCACGATGGACGAGCTCATTCCCGAGCTGATCCGAATATTCGACGGTGCGGAGAACGTTATTGCATACGGCGTTTCGACCGATTACAGCCACATAAAATATATCTACACCGATGCGGCAGAGCGTGAAAATTTCCATAAGAAGATACGCTGCTGCGCCAACGAGTTCGTCAGATACGCTCACGAAAACCGTCCCGACATAGTTCACGCATCTCTTACCGATGCGATGAGCTGCTTTGAGATCGAGTGGGAGGGCGTGGCGCACTCGTCTATCGCCGACACTCTCGGCTGCCGCAAGGTCTGGGAAGCACTCTTCCCCAATTATTACAAAAACTGATACACGGAGGCATAAAATGGATTCTATTTTTGGACTTGACAGTGAAAAAAACACAAGCGAGGATCTTGAGCTTCTCACCACGGTTTACGACGAGATCTCCCTCGCGTGCATAAAATCTATACTTCGCGATGCCGAGATCCCGTATCTTGTAAAGCAGCGCGGCTCGGGAAGCAGCGTTCGCATCATCGCGGGATACTCTATCTTCGGAGCTGACATATTCGTTCTCCGCGAGACACTTGAGCTTGCAGCCGCTCTCATTGCGCCCGCAGAGGATACCGAGGACGGAGCCGAGGAAGCTGAGGAAGAATGATGCCAAAGGAAATTTTACTTTGTAAATACGGCGAAATAGTGCTCAAGGGCGCTAATCGCAAATACTTTGAGGATATGCTCGCCAAGGAGATGAAAAAGCGTGCCGCATCTTACGGCAAATTTGACATCTATCACTCGCAGAGCACCCTTTATATCGAGCCTGCCGACGAATTTGCGGATATCGACGGAATGTTCGACGCCGCATCCAAGGTGTTCGGCATCGTGGCGATCGCGCGTGCGGCGGTTTGTGAAAAAAATATGGAAGATATCTCTCGTGTGGCGGCAGAGTATATCCCCGCGTTTCTTGAAGGCAAAAAGACCTTCAAAGTCGAGTCAAAGCGCTCGGACAAAAGCTTCGCGCTCGATTCTATGGAGATATCGCGCGAGATCGGCGGCGTAATTCTCGACGCTTATCCGAGAATAAAGGTCGACGTTCATAACCCTGACGTTGTCGTAAAGGTCGAGATAAGAGAATTCGGCGCGTACGTATCGGCAGGACAGTTCCCCGGCGCCGGCGGTATGCCCGTAGGCACGAACGGCAAGGGCTTGCTTCTGCTGTCCGGCGGAATCGACTCTCCCGTTGCGGGATATATGATGGCAAAGCGCGGCGTCAAGCTCGATGCCATTCACTTTGAGTCCTTCCCCTACACGAGTGAGCGTGCAAGAGAAAAGGTACTCGAGCTTGCACAGATCGTTTCTGAATATTCGGGCGACATCTTCGTTCACGTCGTATCGCTTACACACATTCAGGAAGAGCTTGTAAAGAACTGCGAAGAAGATTATTTCACGCTTCTGCTCCGCAGATATATGATGACCATTGCCGAAAAGGTGGCAAAGCAAAAGAACTGCCTGGCGCTTATTACGGGAGAGAGTCTCGGTCAGGTCGCGTCTCAGACCATTCAGGCGCTCGGCGTTACCGACAGCGCGGTAAATATGCCGGTTTTCCGTCCCTGCATAGGCATGGACAAGGAAGAGATCGTTCAGATCTCGCGCAAGATAGGCGCATTCGAGACGTCGATCCAGCCCTATGAGGACTGCTGCACCGTGTTCACACCCAAGCATCCGAGAACCAAGCCCGAGCTTGAAAAGGTGCTCGTTCAGGAGAACAAGGTCGATTTCAACGCGCTCGTTGAAGAAGCGCTCGGCACTCTCTATACTGTTCACGTAAGAGCGAAATATTAAAAAATAACACGGCAGGAGAAACTCCTGCCGTTTTGTTATAGCAGATCGTGAGGAGATGCAAGCATACTCCGCTTCGCTTCGTGTCAAATTTGCTTTTCAAACATTGCCCCTCCCCTACCAAAAAGTTTGCGAGATCATATTTATCTAACGTAGGGGAGCACTTCGTGCTCACGTTTTTGCGCTCAACCAATTTAAGTCTCCCTCTCATTTTGGGAAAAATAAAGATAGAACCACAAACTAATTTTAATATTTATATAAAAAAGGTTGACTTTTTTTGTTAATTGTGATATATTTTATTATGTATGCACATCTTTACTTTCAAGGAAAGGAAAAAATATAAAAATGCAGGACAAATTCGACACAAAATATTCTTTTGTTGAAAACGAAAAGGAAATTCTGTCTTTCTGGAAGGAGAACGACTGCTTCCACAAGCTCAAGGAGCAGAACGCAAACGGACCTAAGTACCGTTTCATCGACGGTCCTATCACGGCTAACAACCCTATGGGTATCCACCACGTCTGGGGTAGAACGCTCAAGGATACCTTCCTCAAATACAAGGCAATGCAGGGCTACGACACCCACTACCGCAACGGCTTTGACTCTCAGGGTCTCTGGGTTGAGGTAGAGGTCGAAAAGGAGCTTGGCTTCAAGACCAAGCATGACATCGAGGAGTACGGCCTTGACAAGTTCACCGAAAAGTGTATCGAGCGCGTAAAGAAATTCTCAGGCGTTATCACCGAGCAGTCTCAGCGCCTCGGTCAGTGGATGGATTGGGATAACTCCTACTTTACCTACACCGACGAAAATATCACGGGAATCTGGGCATTCCTCAAAAAGTGCCACGAGGGCGGCTGGATCAAAGAGGTATACAAGCCTATGCCCTGGTGCTCGCGTTGCGGAACCTCGCTTTCCGAGCACGAAATGACCGGCTCCTACAAGGAGATCGAGCACGAGGCTGTGTTCTTCAAGCTTCCCATACTTAACACGAACGACTACATCCTCGTCTGGACCACTACCCCCTGGACGCTTTCCGCAAACGTTGCGCTTGCTGTAAACGAGAAGATGAACTACGTTCGTCTGCACGTTGAGGGCGAGGAGCACAACTACGTTACGTCCGAGAATTACTACAAGCAGAAATTCGAGGGCAAGGACGGTGTAACTCTTCTTGACAGATTTACCGGTGCCGACCTCGCAGGACTTGAGTACGAGACCTGCTTCCCCGAGTTTGCTCAGCAGCAGTTCCCCCACAAGATCGTTCTTTGGGATGAGGTTGACGAGACAGAGGGATGCGGCGTCGTCCACATCGCTCCCGGATGCGGTGCCGAGGACTTTGCTCTCGGTGAATCCATCGGTCTCCCCCGTATCATTCCCGTTGACGAATACGGCTTCTTCTACGATGATTTCGGATTCCTTTCGGGCGTTGACGCACAGGAAAGCCGACAGATCGTATTCGATGCTCTCCGCGAGCGCGGAAAGCTCTTCTATACTCACAAATATAAGCACAGCTACCCTGTTTGCTGGCGTTGCAAGAAGGAGATCATCTTCCGTCTTGTAAAGGAATGGGCGATCGCAGTTGACGAGCTCCGTCCCCGCCTTATCGCAAACGCAAACAAGGTTAAGTGGAATCCCCCCTACCAGGGCAAGCGTATGCTCGATTGGCTTGAGAATATGTCCGATTGGAACATCTCGCGTAAGCGCTTCTACGGACTTCCCCTGCCCTTCTACGTATGTCCCGATTGCGGCAAGCTCACCGTTATCGGCTCTAAAGAGGAGCTTTATGAGCTTGCGGTTGACAAATCAAAGGTAGACGCTATTCCTCATCTCCACCGCCCGTGGATCGACGACGTTAAGATCCGTTGCTCCTGCGGTGCAGAGGTTGAAAGGATCTCTCAGGTCGGCGACGTTTGGCTCGATGCGGGAATCGTTCCCTTCTCGACGCTCAAGTATTTCTCCGACAAGGAATATTGGAAGCAGTTCTTCCCCGCAGAGTACGTGCTTGAGATGAAGGAGCAGATCCGTCTGTGGTTCTACTCGCTCCTCTTTATGAGCACCGTGCTCGTTGACGAGCCGCCTTATGAGCAGGTAGGCACTCACGGAATGGTAGTTTCCGAGGACGGAAGCAGATTCTCCAAGACCGGATTTATGATCCGCTTCGACGAGGCTGCTGACATCATCGGCGCTGACGCTTCGCGTTACATCTACGCTTCCTCCGCTCCCTCGAACGACGTTCGCTTCGGCTTCAACCTCGGAGACGAGGCTAAGAGAAAGCTGCTCGCGTTCTGGAATCTTGAGACCTTCTTTGCTACCTACGCCGATATCGACAACGCAAAGGTCGATATCTCCAAGATAGACGCATCCAAGCTCTGCGACATCGACCGTTGGCTCGTTATCCGCACCAATGCGTTCATCAACGAAGCTACCAAGTATATGGATGCTTACTCCACCAGAGAGGTTATAGTTGCTTTCGAGGCGTTCGTAAACGACATCTCCAACTTCTATATCCGTGTTAACAGAAGCAGATTCTGGGCGACCGACGCAGGCGAGGACAAGCAGAACGCATACGCAGTTCTCTTCTACGCTATCAGCTCGATCACCAAGATCATCGCTCCCATCGTTCCCTTTATCGCAGAGACCACCTGGCAGAGATTCGTTAAGAGATACTCCGACGAGTCGGCTCTCTCGGTAATTATGTCGGGCTGGGCTACTATCCCCGCAAATCTCGACATCTACGACGAGGCGATCCTTGCTAACGTTGACAAGGCAAGAGATATCATCTCGCTCGGCCTCAAGCTCCGTAACGAGAAGCAGATAAAGATCCGTCAGCCTCTCTCTGTTATCTACGTTGACGCAAGTGAGGCAAACCACAACGCAATCGAAGCGTTTGGCTCGGTTATCGCAAGCGAGCTCAACGTCGGCGAGATCAAGGAGCTCCAGAGCACCGATTCGCTTGAAAGCTGCTTCCTCACCGTAAACTTCAAGGTTGCAGGACGTGTACTCAAGGCTCGCGCCAACGAGGCTAAGGAGATCCTCTCCAAGCTCGATGAGTCCACTCAGAACGCCCTTGCCGCAAAGGTAAAGGCAGGCGAGAGCATCAACCTCGACGGATTTGACGAGGCAATAGCCGCTGACGTATTCACCGTTAACTCAAAATCTGCTGACAATATTGCGATCTACAAGTACAACGATGAGTTCGTTGCCCTCGACACCACCATTTCCGAGGAGCTCCAGCGTGCAGGTATTCTCCGTGATATCGTTCGTCAGTGTCAGGTATTCAGAAAGGAAGCGGGATTCGACGTAAGTGATAGGATCTACATCTCCTTCTCTACCGATTCCGATCTGATCAACAGCATAATCGAGGAAAAGGCTGCGCAGCTTACTCACGACCTTCTCGCTACTCTCGAAGCACCCACCGCTCCCGAGTTCAACGGCGAGATCGACCTCGACGGCACGATCATCAAGGTTGCACTTCAGAGAAAGTAAGTTTTTTGCAGGGCTGCGACCCGCACCATACCACAGAAACTTTTGCAAAAGTTTCTGTGGTATCTTTAAAAGCTTTAAAATTAAATATTAAATAATTAAAACCCGTCGGTACGTAGTGTCCGACTTACTTTTCTTGAAAGAAAAGTAAGCAAAAGAACTTCCAACTATAAAATATATTAAAAATAAAACCCGTCGGTACGTAGTGTCCGACGGGTTTTTTCCTTAGAAATTCAATAAATTATCGATAACGGTATTCGTTATTTCGAGTGATGTGTCCACCAAATCCTTTTTGGTGGAAGTTTTCTTTGGTTACTTTCTTTTTCAAAAGAAAGTAACTCCATAAACTATTATTTTCCCGTTGAACCGAAGCCGCCTGCGCCGCGTGCGGTATCGTCGAGCTCATCGACGACGTCAAAGGATGCCGCGGCATAGGGCATAAAGACGATCTGCGCGATGCGCTCACCGTGCGAGATCACCTGAGGCACGGAGGAATGGTTGTGAAGTGCCACCATTATCTCGCCGCGATAGTCGCTATCGATAACGCCGACCTTGTTTGCGGGTGCGAGGCCGCGCTTTGAGGCAAGTCCGCTACGCGCGAAAACGAGTCCGACGTATCCGTCGGGGATAGCCATCGCAACTCCCGTATGAACGAGCACCGTCGCGCCTGCATCAATAGTGATATCCGCATCGGTGCAAGCGTACAGATCCGCACCTGCCGCCGCCGCTGAGCCATAGGTGGGAATTATCGCATTTTCGTTAAGCCTTTTAATATTCATTTGAAAATTCATAGCCGCATCTCCGTTATTTATCGTCGTCAAGCTTGAGCACAGCCATAAACGCCTCGGGAGAGACCTGAACCGAGCCAAGCTGACGCATCTTCTTTTTACCTTCCTTCTGCTTTTCAAGCAGCTTCTTCTTACGCGTAAGATCACCGCCGTAGCACTTCGCAAGCACGTCCTTACGCATAGCCTTGACCGTCTCGCGCGCAATGATTCGCGAGCCTATCGCCGCCTGTATCGGCACCTCAAAGAGCTGACGCGGTATATTGTCCTTGAGCTTTTCCGCAATTCTGCGCGCACGTCCGTATGCTTTCTCCTCGTGAACTATAAAGGAGAGCGCGTCCACCTGTTCGCCGTTGAGCAAGAAGTCGAGCTTTACGAGCTTTGAGGGCTCGTAGTCGCCGAGCTCGTAGTCGAGCGACGCATATCCGCGCGAGCGGCTCTTGAGCGCATCAAAGAAATCGTAGATTATCTCGTTGAGCGGAAGCTTGTAATGAAGCTCCACACGGCTGGTGTCGATATATTTCATATCGATAAATATTCCTCGCCTGTCCTGGCAAAGATCCATAAGTCCGCCAACAAACTCGGTCGGAGTGATAATATTTGCCTTAACTATCGGCTCGTAAGCCACCTCTATCTCGTCTGCAGGCGGAAAATTAGAGGGGTTATCGATCATCACCACGTCGCCGCCGCGGCGCTTTACACGGTATATAACCGAAGGAGCGGTGGTGATAAGATCAAGATTGAACTCTCGCTCAAGGCGCTCCTCAATGATCTCCATATGAAGAAGTCCGAGGAATCCGCAACGGAAGCCGAAGCCGAGCGCGATAGAGGTCTCGGGCTCGAAGACGAGCGCCGCGTCGTTAAGCTGAAGCTTTTCAAGCGCATCGCGAAGATCTCCGTACTTTGCGCCGTCAGCAGGATAGATTCCCGCATAGACCATCGGCTGTATCGACTTGAATCCGGGCAGAGACTCCTCTGTGGGATTGTCGTCAAGCGTTACCGTGTCACCGACACGGGTCTCTCCAACGCTCTTTATAGACGCGGTGATATATCCGACCTCACCTGCGTCAAGGCTCTCGCACTTTTGAAGCCCAAAGGGCGTCATATATCCTACGTCAACGACGTCAAAGGTCGCGCCGTTGCTCATAAGCCTTATCTTATCGCCGCTCTTTACCGAACCGTCGAACACTCTGACGTTTACAACAACGCCAAGATAGCTGTCGTAATAGGAGTCGAAGATCAACGCCTTCAGAGGTGCCTCGGGATCTCCCGAGGGCGCGGGAATATCTCTCACCGCCGCCGCGAGCACCTGCTCAATGTTAAGTCCCGTCTTTGCCGAGACCGCAGGGCAATCCTCCGCGGGAATGCCGATAATATCCTCTATTTCGTTTCTGACACGCTCAATATCCGCCGGGGCAGATCTATTTTATTTATAACGGGAACTATCTCAAGATTGGCGTCGACTGCAAGATATGCATTTGCGAGCGTCTGCGCCTCGATTCCCTGCGTAGCATCAACGACAAGCAGAGCTCCGTCGCATGCGTAAAGCGAGCGCGAGACCTCATAGTTGAAGTCAACGTGACCGGGGGTGTCGATGAGGTTGAACTGATATATCTCGCCGTCATCCGCGGCATAGCTTATACGCACCGCCGTAGCCTTGATAGTTATTCCCCTTTCGCGCTCAAGATCCATATTGTCAAGAAGCTGATTCTCCATCTCTCGCTCGGTAACCGTCTGCGTCGCCTCGAGTATTCTGTCGGCGAGCGTGGATTTTCCGTGGTCAATGTGCGCGATGATCGAAAAATTCCTTATGTGAGATTGCTTTATATCCTTTTCGTTTGCCATTCTTTTCTCCGTGAATTAAAATTACAATAATATTATATAACATTATTTTACTTTTCGCAAGAGTTTTTTGATTTTAGATAAAAAAGATGCCGCATTGATATGCGGCATCTTACATCAAGCATATTTAAATTTTTTCAAATAGCTTCAGTATAAGCTCCCAGAGAGGAGTAAGCTCTACGAGCACGGGAACGAGCACGAGAGAGATTACCGACATCAGCTTAATAAGAATATCCATCGCGGGACCCGCGGTATCCTTAAGCGGATCTCCAACAGTATCTCCCGTGATAGCCGCCTTATGCGTATCACTTCCCTTACCGCCGAACTTTCCGGACTCGATATATTTCTTCGCGTTATCCCACGCGCCGCCGGCGTTCGCCATAAACACGGCAAGCATAATAGCAGATACGAGACCGCCGATAAGCATTCCGCCAAGGCCGGATGCGCCAAGGACGAGACCTGTAAATACAGGAGCAAGAATCGCAAGGAGTCCCGGAACTACCATTTCGCGCAAGGAAGCTCTGGTAGAAATATCGATACAGCGGTTATAATTCGGAACGCTCTTGCCTTCAAGTATATCGGGATCCGACTCAAACTGCGAGCGCACCTCCTCGACCATCTTATTCGCCGCGCGACCTACCGAGCCTATGGTAAGCGCGCTGAAAAGGTACGGGAGCATCGCGCCGATAAGCATACCTATAAGCACGCAGGGGTTATCGAGTGAGATGCTGAAGGTAGGAATGTGGACCTTTACAGCTTCAATAAAGGAAACGATAAACGCAAGAGACGTAAGAGTTGCGGATCCTATACAAAAACCCTTGCCAATTGCCGCAGTAGTATTTCCGACCGCATCGAGCTTATCTGTGATCGTTCTGACCTCGTGAGGCAGACCCGCCATTTCGGCAATTCCACCCGCATTATCTGCTATCGGGCCGTATCCGTCAACAGACACGGTGATTCCAACTGTACAGAGCATTCCGACGGCAGCCAGAGCAATACCGTACGCTCCGCCAAAGAAATAAGAAAGCGCAATCGCGATGACAAGGCAAACAATAGTGAGCCACGTGGACTTCATTCCGACGCCAAGACCGGCAATAATATTAGTACCGTGACCCGTCTGTGATTCATTAGCTATCGCCTTAACCGACGAATATTCGTCCGACGTATAAAGCTCGGCAACGAAGCCTACTGCGATGCCCGCCGCAAGCCCCGCGATAACACAGAACATATATTTATATTCACCAAGATAGAATATGGACGCCAATACCGAAGCAATGACAACGAGTGCGGTAGCAATATAAGTTGCAATATTAAGCGCTTTATGAGGATCAGCCCAATTTCTCGAGCGCACGATAATAACGGAAATCAGAGACGCGATAATGCCTACTCCGCAAATGATAAGCGGGAATAAAAGATGCTTGAAGCTAAGTCCGGTAAACAAAGCCATCGTCAAGCAGGAAATGATCGAGCCGACGTAAGATTCGGTAAGATCCGAGCCCATTCCCGCAATATCACCAACGTTATCGCCGACGTTATCGGCAATAGTAGCGGGGTTTCTGGGATCGTCCTCAGGGATACCCGCCTCAAGCTTTCCGACAAGGTCAGCACCAACGTCTGCCGCCTTTGTATATATACCGCCGCCAACGCGCGCAAAAAGCGCGATAAGTGAACAACCGAGGCTGTATCCGGTAAGTATCTGAACGGGTGCGCTTACATCCTTCGTTATAAGATACACGACGAAGAAAATACCGACGAGTCCGAGTAATCCGAAGCCGGCGACCGAAAGTCCAAGCACCGCACCTCCGCCGAACGCGGTTTTGAGTGCGCCCGACATGCCCTCCTCGCGAGCCTTCATTGCAGTCCGTGCATTCGCCTTTGTAGCGATAAACATACCTATCCAGCCCGCAGCGGCAGAAAAGCACGCGCCGATAATAAAGCAAATAGCCGCCTGCCAGCCAATGCCCTCAGCGCCCTGAAGTGCAGGAATAAAGCCGAGCACGGCAAGTAATACGCCTATACCCAGCACAAACGGAATAATAATTTTGTATTCACGAATAAGAAACGTCATTGCACCGTCGTGAATATAGCCTTGAATTTCCTCTACCTTCTTATCGGCGATCTTCAAACGAGATACCTTGCGAAATAAAACAAACACGTAGCACAAGGTAATTATCGCGGCAAATGCAACGATAAGGAGCGGAAAATAAACTGTCTGATCCATAACGATCTCCTTTCGCATAATTAGTAATATTTAATGTAATTTTATCATATTTTAAATTTCTTGACAAGGCTTTCCGCAATTTTTATCCAAACAAATTTGTAAAATGTCTTGAAAATGCTCGTAATTTGTTTTATAATAGACTTGTAAGACTTGTAAAAGCCTTAATTGCAAAAACAAACCAAAGGAGTTTTTTATGAGCACAGCAAAAAAGAGAGTCGCTGTCGTCGGATACGGCGGAATGGGCGGCTGGCACACGAGATATATACTTGAAAGCGACGTCACAGAGCTTGCGGGCATCTGGGACATCAAGGCGGAACGCCGAGACCTCGCTAGAGAAAGAAACATTTTCGTTTACGATTCCTTCGATGCGCTTCTCGCTGACGAGAGCGTTGATATAGTAACCGTCGCTACTCCTAACGACGTACATATGCCGCTCGTTATCGCCGCTCTTGAGGCGGGCAAAAACGTAATTTCCGAAAAGCCCGTGGCTATGAGCTCGGACGAGCTTGAGCAGATGATCGCCGCGTCAAAGCGTACCGGCAAGCTCTTCACCACGCACCAGAATCGCCGCTGGGACAAGGATTTCCTTTTGATGAAGCAGGTATATGCCTCGGGCGAGCTTGGCGAAGTATTCAGCATCGAGTCGAGAGTTCAGGGCTCGCGCGGTATCCCGGGAGATTGGCGAAAGCTCAAGGCTCACGGCGGCGGAATGATTCTCGACTGGGGCGTGCATCTTATCGACCAGATGCTCCAGCTCGTTAACGACAAAAAGATCGAAAAGCTCTATTGCAAGTGCGACTACATAACCAATGACGAGGTGGACGACGGCTTTAAGCTCGACCTTTACTTTGAGGGCGGCCTCACCGCTCGCATCGAGGTCGGAACCTCGCACTTCATTTCCCTGCCCAGATATTATATGGCAGGCACCAAGGGCGCAGCGCTCGTTGAGGGCTGGAAATCCAACTGCAAGGTGATCTACTGCTTTGACGAAAATGAAAAGGACGTTGCTCCCGTAGTTACGGCGGCAGGTCTGACCAAGACGATGGCTCCCCGCGACGGAAAGACCATCGCCGAATACGAGATCCCTCAGCCCGAATCCGACGTTCACGACTTTTACAGAAACGTCTGTGCGGCAATAGACGGCAAGGCTGAGCAAATAGTAACCCACGCACAGCTTCTCCGCGTTATGAGAGTAATGGAAGCAGCTTTCCGCTCCGACTCGCTTGGCGCACCCGTTGAAATCATCGGCGACGAAATTTGCTGACCGCCAATCACACAAATAGGTCTTTCTTCATACTATATTACCGAGGGGGGAAATCCCCCAAGCTTTGAAGGGAGGACCAAAAGATGAATAACTGCTTGGGCGGTCTTTTTGACAACAACAATAGCTGCATCTGGATTATCCTTATAGCGCTCGTAGTTCTTTGCTGCTGCTGCGGATAACCACACAATTCAAAAACGGACTCGGCTCGCCGAGTCCGTTTTGCGTTATGTTGTTTTTTGGGGTTTTACCACCACCAAAGAAACTTTTTGGAAAAAAGTTTCTTTGGAATCTTCAAAAACTTTCAAAATGGGTTAAGAATCAGGATGTCTTTTTGTAGGGACCGGCGTCCCCGACGGTCCGTGTGTCTGTGGAAAACGAACCAAACACCAGGATACAAAAATGTATAAATTATAAATATAAAAAAATTACATTTGTGTTAATAATGGACCGCCGAGGACGTCGGTCCCTACATTAAAAATATCGTCATCCTCAATCAACACAAAAAGTGCCGCGCAGATGCGCGGCACTTTGATTTTGGTTTAATTATTCTTCGTTACCGTAGAGGGTAGCAAGCTTCTGAAGTCTGTCGTACTTAGCCTTTGCGTTCTCCTCACCCTGTGCGAAGAGCTTTTCTGCCTTTTCAGGGAAGGACTGTACAAGGCGAGCGTAACGGGTCTCGGACTTAATGAAGTCTACGTAGTTACCCGTAGGAGCCTTAGAGTCGATAGTGAGCTTGTTTGTCTCTGCCGCAGGATTGTAACGGAACATCTGCCAGTAGCCTGCCTCAACTGCCTTCTTCATCTCGAGCTGGCAGTTCTGCATTCCGCCCTTAACACCGTGCATCTCACAAGGAGCGTAGCCGATGATGAGCGAAGGTCCGTTGTAAGCCTCTGCCTCAGTAAGAGCCTTGAGGAGCTGGTTCATATCAGCGCCCATAGCAACCTGTGCAACGTAAACGTAGCCGTAGGACATAGCGATCTGTGCAAGATCCTTCTTGCCGATAGCCTTACCTGCTGCTGCGAACTGTGCAACCTGACCGATCTGCGATGCCTTGGAAGCCTGTCCACCGGTGTTGGAGTAAACCTCGGTATCGAATACCATAACGTTTACATCCTCGCCGGATGCGAGTACGTGGTCAAGACCGCCGAAGCCGATGTCGTATGCCCATCCGTCTCCACCGAAGATCCATACGGACTTCTTGGAGAGGTAATCCTTCTCAGCGAGGATCTCGGGAGCTACGGGACAGCCCTCAGCTGCAGCCTTTTCGAGCTCAGCTACGAGTGCGTCGGTAGCAGCAGCGTTTGCCTTACCGTCATCCTTGGAATCAAGATATGCCTTTGCAGCAGCCTTGAACTCGTCGGAAGCCTTGTCAGATTCTGCCATAGCGGCAACCTTACCGATGAGCTTCTCACGAATAGTCTTCTGACCGAGAGCCATACCGAGACCGTGCTCAGCATTGTCCTCGAACAAGGAGTTAGCCCATGCGGGACCCTTACCGGTTTCCTTATTTACGGTATAAGGAGTTGCGGGAGCAGATCCGCCCCAGATAGAAGAACATCCGGTAGCGTTGGAGATATACATTCTTTCACCGAAGAGCTGGGTGATAAGACGAGCGTAAGAGGTCTCAGCACATCCTGCGCAGGATCCGGAGAACTCAAGGAGAGGCTGCTTGAACTGGCTGCCCTTAACCTTGTTGTCGATGAGCTCCTTCTTCTCAGATACGTTAGCTACGCAGTAATCGAACGGAGCCTGCTGATCGAGCTCGCTTGCCTGAGGAACCATAACCATAGCCTTCTTGTCGGTGCCGTCCTTCTCTGCCTTAGCAGTAACGGGACAAGCCTTAACACAGAGGGTACAACCCATACAGTCAAGAGGCGAGATAGCCATAGTGAACTTGTAGTTGGTCTTGATTACGGGCTTTGCGGTATACTTCGTAGTCTCGGGAGCGTTTGCTGCCTCTTCCTCGGTAAGAGCGAAGGGACGGATAGCTGCGTGAGGACATACGAATGCACAGGTGTTACACTGTACGCAGTTTTCGGGGATCCACTTGGGAACCATAACTGCAACTCCGCGCTTCTCGTAAGCGGCAGAGCCCTGCGGGAAGGTACCGTCAGCATACTTTGCGAAGGTTCCAACGGTGAGCGAATCACCCTTCATCTTAACAACGGGCATAACGATATCGTTAACGAAGTCAACGAGATCTGCGCGCTCGCCGGTAACCTTAGCCTCGGGAGCGGTAACGCCTGCGTTCTTCCAAGCCTCAGGAACAACGACCTGATGGAGAGCATCCTTGCCTGCATCGATTGCCTTATGGTTGAGGTCAACGATAGCCTGTCCCTTCTTGAGATAGGACTTGGTTGCCATATACTTCATGTACTCGATAGCCTCGTCGATGGGAAGGATCTTAGCGAGCGAGAAGAATGCGGACTGGAGAACGGTATTCTTAACCTTTGCGTTTCCAAGATCGATAGCGAGCTTGGTTGCGTTGATGGTGTAGAACTTGATGTTGTTGTTAGCGATATGAGACTTAACCGATGCGGGAAGATGAGCATCGAGCTCCTCGTCCGACCACTGACAGTCAAGAAGGAAGGTTCCGCCGGGCTTAACGTCGGAGATCATATCGTACTTGCCGAGGTATGCGTGGTTGTGGCACGCAACGAAGTCAGCCTTGTTGATGTAGTAAGAAGACTTGATGGGCGAATCGCCGAAACGGAGGTGAGAAATGGTAACACCGCCGGTCTTCTTGGAGTCATACTGGAAGTATGCCTGAATGAACTTATCGGTGTGGTCACCGATGATCTTGATGGAGTTCTTGTTAGCTCCAACGGTTCCGTCTCCGCCGAGACCCCAGAACTTGCACTGGATCATATCGGAAGGAGCGGTGTCGGGAGCTGCCTTTTCCTCGAGAGAAAGTCCCGTAAGATCGTCAACGATACCAATGGTAAAGTGATTCTTGGGAGCATCCTTTTCGAGATTCTCAAATACTGCAAATACGGAAGAAGGAGGAGTATCCTTGGATCCGAGACCGTAACGGCCGCCAACTACCTTAATGTCGTTTCTGCCAACCTCATTGAGAGCTGCAACAACGTCAAGGAAGAGAGGCTCACCAAGAGCGCCGGGCTCCTTGGTTCTGTCAAGAACAGCGATCTTCTTAACAGTTGCGGGAAGCGCCTCAGAAAGCTTTGCCGCAACGAAAGGTCTGTAAAGTCTTACCTTAACGAGACCAACCTTTTCGCCCTTAGCGAGAAGGTAATCTATAACCTCCTCTGCAACGTCGCAGAAGGAGCCCATAGCGATGATAACGCGCTCAGCGTCCTCAGCACCATAGTAGTTGAAGGGCTTGTAGTTTGTTCCGAGCTTTTCATTTACCTTGTCCATGTACTCCTCAACGATCGCGGGAAGCGCATCGTAGTAGGGGTTACAAGCTTCTCTGTGCTGGAAGAAGATATCTCCGTTTTCAGCAGATCCGCGAAGAACGGGTTGCTCGGGGTTGATAGCGCGAGCGCGGAATGCTGCGATAGCATCCTTGTCAACCATTTCCTCAAGATCCTTGTAGTCCCAAGCGGAAACCTTAGAGATCTCGTGAGAGGTACGGAAGCCGTCGAAGAAGTTAAGGAAAGGAACACGGCTCTTGATAGTAGCAAGGTGAGCTACTGCGCCGAGATCCATAACTTCCTGAGGATTAGATTCTGCAAGCATAGCAAAACCTGTCTGGCGGCAAGCGTAAACGTCGGAGTGATCTCCGAAAATGTTAAGTGCGTGCGAAGCAACGCAACGTGCGGATACGTGGATAACGCAGGGGAGAAGCTCACCGGCGATCTTGTACATATTGGGGATCATCAGGAGAAGACCCTGAGAAGCCGTGTATGTAGTGGTAAGAGCGCCTGCTGCGAGAGAACCGTGAACAGTACCTGCAGCGCCTGCCTCGGACTGCATCTCCATTACCTTTACGTTTTCGCCCATGATGTTCTTGAGACCGTTTGCGGACCAAGCATCAGTGAGCTCTGCCATTACCGAAGAAGGAGTAATGGGATAGATGGCGGCAACTTCCGTAAATGCGTACGATACGTGCGCGGCGGCGGTGTTACCGTCCATGGACATTTTTTTTCTTTCAATTGCCATGTTGATATACCTCCATAATTGCAATAAAATTTTCCACATAATATAATATCACAAAAACGCAAATATGTAAAGAGGTATTTCTTAACTTTTAAGCAATATTGCAAAAAAATTAACAAATTCTGCATAAAAAATTTCAAGTACAAATTTTTAATCTTGTAATTGAGTTTTTATCGGCACAAAAGTTAAGGCGTTTTTTATTTTATCATTTTATTTATTAAGCTTTGTGCATAATGCAGATTTTTATCTTTTTTTCAAAAAGCTATTGACAAGATTTTTTACAAAAGTTTTCCACAGGCAATAAAAAATTCAGTCTTGCAAAAGCTAGTAAAATCAAGGTTTTCCACAGTTTCCACAAGGTTTTCCACAGGGGATCTTAAAGTTTTCAGTCAAAAAAAGTTCTTTTTTGTCAAAATATGTGTTTGGAAATAATGCACAAAAATGACTATTTTTTAATATTTTTTGCATAAATGCATCAGATAAAAGTGGTGGATTTTTACTTAAAAAATTACCAAAATCGATGAAAAAATTACACTTGGTGGTAAAAAAATTAAAGTTTTTCGAAAAATGGAAGATGTTCGGCACCTCTTCCTTTTTTTGCTTTTCAAGCTCCACCTTTTCCTTTTGGAAAGGATAAATTACATTTGCGCTAACGGCGGGAGGGGGAACCCCTCCCCTACCGAGATATGTGTTAGATTGCGGATATCTAACGTAGGGACCGGCGTCCTATCGCTTGCTTTTGGCAAGCTTGCTAAGTTCGCTTTGCGAACATTGTCGACGGTCCGTTCGTAACGTAAATGTAATTTTGTATTTGCAAGGATATATATTTTCGTAGCCGTGTTGTTTTATTCGTTTTCGTTAGACACGCGGACCGCCGAGGACGTCGGTCCCTACAACCAAAACACGTGTTATCCATAATACAATCAAAACCCGTCGGTACGTAGTGTCCGACGGGTTTTTTCCTTAGAAATTCAATAAATTATCGATAACGGTATTCGTTATTTCGAGTGGTATGTCCACAAGTCCTATCTTGTGGGAAGTTTTTTGCCAAGCTTTTTTTCAAAAAAGCGGCTTTTCTTTTTCAAAAGAAAGTAACATAATTATTTACTCTACCGAAATGATGTAGGTATAGATAGGCTGACCGCCGTTGACCACAACGATCTCTGCATCGGGAAGCTTTGCGGAAATGATATCGACCACGCCATTTGCCTGATCCTCGGAAATATCCTCACCGTAGAATACGGTAACAAAGGACGCGTTAGTCATTCCCGAAACGATGTTTTCGATACATTCCTCGCTCGTATCAGCAACGTGAGCTATCTTGCCGTCAAGCATACCGAGCATCTGACCGTTCTCAATGCGCTCGCCCTCGATAACGGTATCTCTTACCGCGTGAGTTACCGAAATGCTCTTGACAGCGGCGATCGCGTCGTTCATCATAGCAACGTTTTCCTCGACCGATGCGTCAGCATTGTAAGCGATCATCGCGGAAATTCCCTGCGGAACGCTTCTCGTCTCCATAACTATAACGTTTCTGTCCTTAACGAGCTTTGCCGCCTGAACCGCAACGAGATAGATGTTTTTATTGTTTGGAAGCACGAATACGTTCTTCGCGGGAGTAGCCATAACTCCGTCGATAATATCCTGCGTGCTGGGATTCATAGTCTGACCGCCGAAAATGGTATTATCAACGCCAAGATCAAGGAAGGTGGATCTGACACCCTCGCCCATACAAACCGAAACGAAGCCGTGCTCATTTACGGGCTCTGCAATAACGGGTGCTCTTTCAGCCTCTTTTGCTTCCTTGACCTCCTGCTCGGAAGCAACGAGCGCGGAGTGCTGCTTACGCATATTCTCAACTTTTACGGTAACGAGCATACCGTACTCGCACGCCTTGTCAAGCACAAGACCGGGATGGTCGGTATGAACGTGGATCTTGATTATCGTATCGTCCTCGGCAAATACTACACTATCGCCCATACCTCCAACGAACTTATGAAGCTCCTCTGCCTTGTCCTCGCCCGCAAACTCCTCACTCTTCTCTACGATGCACTCGGTGCAGTACGGGAAGGTGATGCTGTCGGTATCAAAGTTAGCAAAATCAGCCTCGCCACTTTCAGTCGCGGGAGTAGTGTTAATAAGCTCTACGGGCTTTTTATTAAGTGCTGCAAGCATACCGTTGAGCGCGGTCATAAAGCCGTATCCGCCCGCGTCAACAACGTTGACCTCTTTAAGTATGGGAAGCTGATCGGGAGTATGCGCAAGCGCATCCGCGCCGATATCTACGATATACTCGAACATTCCTCGCACATCGCCCTTGAATCTGCCCTCAGCAGCAGCCTGCTCAGCCGCCTCGGTACACTTTCTCATAACCGTGAGAATAGTTCCCTCGGTGGGATTCATTACAGCTCTGTAAGCCTCATCGGTTCCCTTTCTGAACGCACGCGCAACGTCAGCGCTGTCCACCTCTTCAACGTCAACGAATGCCTTAGACATTCCTCTGAAGAAAAGCGAAAGGATCGCTCCCGAGTTTCCTCTTGCCGCGCGCAAAATAACAGACGCTATCTTCTTGGAAAGATCGGAGACCTTTACCGAAGGGTCGTCTATCTGCTTTACCGCGTCAAGCGTAAGAGACATATTTATACCCGTATCTCCGTCAGGAACAGGAAATACGTTCATATTGTTTATTGCTTCTCTGTTATTATTGAGTGCGTTAGATGCCGAAAGCATCATCGCATATAGTGCTGGTCCGTCTAACTTCATATCATCTTACCTTTCCGTTCCCAAATAGAATAACGCCAAAGTTCCGGGGCCCGAATGTGAACCGATAACGACTCCCGTATATCCTATAACAACTTCCTTTACGCCGTAGTCCTTCTTGATCTTTTCAGCAAGATATTCAGCATCCTCAATACAGTCGCCATGGCAAATAAACATAGTCTGGTTTGCAGGATCAATGCCCGTCTCGCCGATCTTTGCCGCGAGCGCATCGATCGATGCTCGTCTGCCGCGCGCGGTGGTAACCTTAATAAGCTTACCCGCATTGTCAACGTGCATTACAGGCTTGATTCCAAGCATAGTGCCGACAACAGCGGTCGCCGCACTTACTCGTCCGCCACGCTTCAGGAAGAACAGATCGTCAACCGTGAACCAATGGCAGAGATTGAGCTTGTTCTGCTCAACGAAGTCTCTTACCTCTTCGATGCTCTTGCCCTCAAGTCTCATCTTTGCGGCAAGATATACGATAAGTCCCTGACCGAGCGACGCGCAAAGCGTATCAACTGCGTATATCTTTCTATCGGGATGTGCCTCTGCAAGCTCCTGCGCCGCGTTATATCCTGCGCTGAAGGTACTGCTGAGTCCCGAAGAAAATCCGATGTAAAGAACGTCCTTACCCGCATCAACGCACTCGCTCATAGCAGCAAGAAAATCCTGAATGTTTACTGCTGCGGTGGACGCCGATTTCTTCTCGCGAAGCAGTCCGTAAAAGCCCTTTACGTCAACATCTCTGTTTTTCCGGGGCTCTCCGCCCTCAACCAAAAGGCTAAGGTCGATAAGAGATATATCGAGTTCCTTTGCCTGTTCAACGGTAAGATCGCTTCCCGAATCTGTCAAAATAACGTAATCAAACATAATTAACCTTTCCTAAAAGTCGATTCCGACGTTTTATAAATAATTTAAAATTCAAGTCGATCCGACTTATTTAACGAGATGTCTCTTTATCTTTTTGGACGTGGTCTTTTCAAATTCAACGTTACGGTACTCAATTCCCTTTATCTGCTTGTAGGTGGGCAGCTTTTTGTTCATAGCGTTGATCTCTTTTTCGATGGCTTCTCTGATCTCCTCGTCGGTAGCCTCATCATCAAACTTCTTGTGATCGGGGAATACGATAGCGGTCAGCGTTACGTTCGATCCGTTCTGACGTCCGACAACTACGCTTTCTGCTATAAGCTCGATGTTTCCGAGATATTCCTCTATCTCCTCGGGGAAAACGTTCTTTCCGTTCTCAAGAACGATAACGCTCTTCAGACGTCCCGTGATATAGAAATATCCGTCCTTATCCATATAACCCATATCTCCCGTACGGAACCAGCCGTCATCGGTAAATACTTCCGCGGTTGCCTCGGGATTCTTATAATATCCGAGCATTACGTTGTCGCCCTTGATCTGTATCTCGCCCTCGATATAGCCCTTATCGTTAAGCACACCCTCGCCGATCCTTCCCTGGCAGCAAGGAACAGCAGGACCCACCGAGCCATACTTGCGCGCATAGTAGGGTGTTACAAAGGTAAGAGGTGCGCACTCGGTAATACCGAAGCCCTCGTATATAGAGATACCGATGCTCTCGAAGAATTCTATCATTCTGGGATTGAGTGCCGCACCGCCGCAGATGATCTTTTCAAGTCTGCCGCCGAATGCCTCGAGCACCGCGCCGAATATCTGACGGCGCTTGTCAAGTCCTACGCTCATCATTGCCTTGGAAGCACCGAGACCGAGCTTGAGCTTCTTATCCTGTCCCGTACGCTTTGCCTCGGACCATACCTTCTTATACATAGTATAAACGAAGAGCGGAACGAGAACGAGTCCGGTAGGCTTGAAGAGCTGGAAGTTTCTGAGCACGTGAGTAAGCGAATCGTTGATACAAACGTGTATACCGTACACAAGAGCCGCAAGCATTACCGCGAGCTCATAGGTATGGTGTATGGGAAGAACCGAAACGATAACGTCGTCGGGGTTAAAGTCAACCGTCTCGCAAGCCGAGCAAACTACCGAGAATATATTCTTCTGGCTCAGCATAACGCACTTGCTCGTGCCCGTGGTTCCGGACGTAAAGAGCATCTCAGCCATCTTATCTCTGTTCTCTACCTTAGGCAGAACGTATCCCTGCTTAACGAGAGCTGAGCCTGCCTTGCGGATCATATGGGTAGAAACCGCGCCGCGCGCGAGCTCTTCCTCATCGGGATCCATAGCCGCGAAAAGCTTGAGCGTGGGATGCGACTTCATCGCCGACTCAAACTTGCCGTTAAAGGTTCTGGAATATATTATTCCGTCAGCCTCAGCGGTCTCAAGAAAGCCCTCGATAACCGGTATCTCAAGCTCTTTATCCATAGGAATAGCAACACCGCCGATACAAAGAATAGCGAGGTAAGCGCTTATCCACTCGACCGAGGTCTCACCGATAATAGCTATTTTCTTTCCGGCATAACCCGCGTCGGTAAGTCCTGCCGCGGTCTTGAGTATCTTTCTGTAAAGCTGCTCATAAGTAAGGTCGCAGAGCTGCTTATTTTTATCAAAATACGTGTATGCTACCTTGTCGCCGTGCTTTCTTATATGACGGCAAAAATCGGTGGAATCGTTGACTCTTTCGTACAAACGTGCGGTCTTGGGCCTTGTGTGAACCTTGATCTCCTGCTGCTTTGCGGGCTGATCAGCCTTTTTGACATTATTGATGATGCTCATAATTCAAATCCTCTCTTAATTACATTTTATTGTTAGTTTAAATTTGATCCAAATGTTGCTTCCGGGGTATAAAGCTTGCTGATATCCAGCTCGGCTTCGGCGTTCCTCAGATTTTCACAGATCTGCTCAAACACCTCGTAAAATATCTGTATCTTTTCCTCGGGAATATCTCCGCTGACGAAATTATTTATCTTCAAAATGAGCTCGTTTATCTGTATCGCGACTACTCTTCCCTTTTCGGTAAGCTCTATCTTGTTTTTATAACCTGACTTTACCGAAATTTCGGTAACGTAGCCCTTTTCGCAAAGCTCTCCTATTATTCGGGATATCTGTGCTTTATCTACGCCGCAATTTTTTGATATCTGCATTCTGGTAAGTCCTGCGGGAAATTCATACAGGCTGCGGATACATCTTGTGTGGATACTGCTGAGCCCGTAAGGAGCCATTCCCTTTTCCTTAAGCTTATTGATGCTTTTTGCGGCGCTCATATAGCAATTTGAAAAAGTATCAAATCGGTCCTTTTCCATATTTTTTACACTCTCCTGGTATATTTTTACGCGTTGCACGTATTATCATACCACAAAATTGTTGAGTTGTCAACATTTATTTTGAATTTTTTAACTAACTACAAAATTATAGCTTTTTCGGTCAGTCGGCAAGGTCTTGCCGACTGACCTTTTTGGGATCATTGCTCTACTGCTTCAACGACCTTTCCGCTAAAGAAATTCTGAATATCCTCAAGCGGCTTGTCTGCATTGTCGATATGAACGTAAAATCCGCCATTGCCGTTTATGGTAAGGTAGGCTTTTCTGGGACTGAGATAATAGAAGGCATATTCATAGTCTTCTCCGTCGATCCTCATAGTAACCGTGCATATCCAATTCTCCTCGTTTTCGATAAGCGCAGCCTCTTGCTCTGCGGTCATCTCATAGGAGCTCTCAATGTGATTGAGCATGAAGTTCTTATAGAACATTCTGAACTGTGTCGTTGCGCATCTCGCGTAGGTTACGGTAGTCTGCGTCTTAACGTCCTTTACCGTTACCTCGTTCGCACTGACGCGCACTATCTTCTCTGCTCCGTTTACGTCGTAGCATTCGATATATCCGTTGAGAGCCTTGACCTTAGCGCCCAGCAGGTTGGTGGTCTCGTACCACGAGCTTTCGTTAATCGTTATCTCCTCGTAGTTGGAATCAAAGGCTCTGACATTCTTCTCGGTTATCTGCCACAAAATATTGTTTTTATCCATCAGGCGCAGCTCCGCCAATGTCCTTACGGTGTTCGTCGTTCCGTCAGCATACTGCTCTGTGCCTCTGAGCACAAGCATTGAGGAATCGAGCGGCTCGGACGGATCGGATGCCGAGTTATCAAGAACTATCTCTGACTTGTAGCCGGGAGCCTCTACCTTTACTCTGTCGACAAAGGTAATTCCGGTTACGAAGAATCTGTGCTCTACCCAGTGGTGCGGCTCCATCTCAAGGAAGTAGAAGGAGTAAGCCGAGACCTCGACTATCATATTATACGAATAGATAAATTCATTGGTCTTGGGATCGTGTACCATGGTATACGCATAATAGTTTCCGTTATCAGCCTTCATTATCATAATGTTCTGACGGATAACGCCGTAATCCTCGCTGTTATAGTCGAAGACTATCATATAATCACAGCTTATATCGTAGGTCTTTTCACCCTTCTCATCCACTGATTCGGTGTAGAAGCCGTATTCAACAAGCGGTCCCATATCGGTTACCGCATTGAATAGCGCCTTTATGCCCACGAGCGAGGGCTGATATATTCCCTCAAGGCACTGTGCTATTACGGTCGTGGCGGGGGCATAGCCCTCAAGCGACTCGTGGAATCTGTATGCGTTGCCCGAGAAGGCGGTATCCTCTCTGTCTTCAAGCGGAATAAAGGAAAATGCAACGGCGGGAGTTTCGTTTTCACCCTCGAAGATGTGGAAATTGGTAACGTTAAGATAGGTGGTTATGCTCATCGGGTAGGAAAGTGTCGCAACGGCGAACTTTGATACGTCTGCAAGCATCGAAACTCCAAGGCTTATCGGTGAGATATATACAACGTCTCTGACCTTCTGTCCCTCTGCCGTATATTCAACTATCTGCGTGTAATATCCCTCGCCGGTAACGAGCTCGTCGCCGATGATCACCTTGTATTTTATAGACTTACCCTGCTCGTCGGCAGTTGTGGTAACTATAAAGTATGCGGGAGTGTACTCGTAATCAACCAGTTCACCCGTTTCCTCGTCGATTTTCTGGCGCGTTTCTGCCACAAGACCGTACTCGGATTCGTCAAGCGTTCCGTCTTCCTCGGTAACGTAGGTAAGACGCTCGACCTCAGCGGGATCCGCTCTCTGCTCGTCTGTCAGCGCATCGGGCGAAACAAACTTTCTGTTTGCAAGAAGTCTGCCCGCGGAAACGTTAAGAGAAGAAATACCGATCTGGTCAACGCTCACAAGCGGAAATCCCTTGATGGTAAAATCCATCGTATCGTCAAGTCTGTCCTCTGCGTAGTTGTATCTGTGCATAGTAAAGCTTCCGTTTTGGTTATGCACCTCTACCGAGCGAATACGCTCGGACGCATAATAAGGCAGCGCAAGTATGCTGCTGGAGTTGACCGAGACCTCATTATAGTTCTCGTCGACCACAGCCATTGTAAAGTATTCTCCCGTTGTGGCATCAAGATGCACAAGCGTTCCGGCTTCGGTAACGTAATACTCACCGTCGTCGGTCAGCGGAAGAACGTCTTTTTTGTTTGGGTAATAAATTTTATACTCTCCGTCTTCAAGACGAATATAATATTTAGCGCCGTCAGCGGGGTCCTCATATATAGTCGTGCGAACGTACTCCATAACGTAGGCGATAGCGATCGCGAGAATAACGATGAGGACGACAGAAGCGATAATAAGTATCCTTCTGCGCTTGGACGCAGCGATCTTCTTTACGTCTTTCATCTGTATTTTCTCCTGATAAGCACTACGGCACCCGAAATAAGAGCCGCGAGTGTGGGGATCGCAACGAGAACAACGGTGTAAGCGGTAGCGTCAGCCGACTCGAGCGTGTCAATAGTAGTATCCGCAAAGGGCTTGTATTTAAGACCTACGGGTACGACCTCGAGACCGATGTTGGACATTATCATAAGAAGCGCGTCGGTATTTCCGTAGGAGTTGGTCTGCAGGAACTCGTTGGACGCGAATTCGGTAGATCCGCACGCAACCACGTAAGAGGAGATAGCGGCAGAAAATCCGTTCTCGGCATCGGTGGTAACGCGTCTGGTGTGATCGGTAACCGTCATAAGATTGAAGGCGGTCTTCTCGTTATTCGCTATTATTTCACCGCCCGACACGCGAGTTGCACTCTTGGTGGACGTAAATATGGGGTGAATAGCGTATGGGCTGTTGTAGCCGTAATCGTAAGGAACGTCGTCGGGATTGGTAGAATCCTGAGGCGTGTAATGCTGCATCTTGAATTCCGAAGGATAGGATATGGACATAGCGTTCTTGAAGACTATCGTCTGAGGAACGTCGTTATCTGCCATATCGCCAAGCAGATCGTGTCCGAGTCCGCTCTTGGAATACTGTGCCTTGAAGGTCTGTCCGCTCGCGTTGAGCGCCTGATTTTTGTCAACTACGTACTGAGCGTCGCCCGTCGTAGCATTGCGGTCAAACTGAACGCCCCACTCGCAGAGGAACTCCTCGAAGTTGGGAAGCTCAGCTGTTTCGGGATCCATAAATACCATCAGCGAATTTCCGCCGTCAAGAAAATCGTCAAGCTTGCCGATCTCGTTGATATCACTCGTTCCGGTTCTCGAGGACATAAAGTCGTTCTGCGGGCCGAAAACGATGACAAGGCGACAATCCTTGGGAATATCCTCGTTTGCGAGGTCAAGGCTTCTTACCTCGTAGCCCGCTTCCTCAAGAGTAGCCTTGAAGCCGGAAATGTTATCTATATTCTCACCGTGGTTGTTGGTAAGGCACGCGATGGGCGTGGACGCGCGGGTAACCGCGAGTATTGCCGAAGCGAACTGCTTTTCACCGTTATAGCCAACGGGCGTGCTCGTATCAGTCTCGGCAAAAACGTAGAAGCTGCGGAGATTCAGTATCTTGTACTGTCCCTCAAACTCAACTATAACGCTCTCCTTGGGAATATCAATGTCCGAGGTAACCTTGAACTTGGACACCGCGGAAGGATTTCTCTCAACGTCAACGTACTGAATGTCGACGTATCCGTCAAATTCCCTGGCGATCTGCTCTGCCGTCTGCTGAACGTATCTCTGAGTCTCGTCCTCATAGACCTTGTCCCGCTCCTCGCAGAATATAATGCTTATTTTCAGACTGTCGTTGTCCTGCTCTTCTCTGTACTGATCGATCTTGGCAATAGGCGCCTCGGTGCTCTTTTCGTAAGCCGCGTCGCCATTCTCGATAAGATTGATAAAGTCATCGGAAAGAGTGTAAAGCGTTTCGGGAGTGAGGTCAAGCTTGAACCACTCCTTCTGCGCAAGCGCGGTAAAGATAAAGTTTACCATAACAACTACCGCGATAATAAGCGCGGTAATGACAACCGATATGCTGCCGTAACGAAGCTTACGGCCGTTAAATTTATTCATCTTCATTATTCTAACCGCCTTTCCTCGATCAACCCCAGCGGCGCTTGTCGTAAATGCGCGCCGTCAGGAACAGGAATACTCCGGTGATCGAAATGAAATACAGTATAGACGAGAAGTCAAGCATTCCGTAGGTAAAGTCAGAGAATCTCGTAAGAATCGAGAACCAGCTGAGCACGAATCTTATAGCATACGCACTGATATAAGAATTGAGCATATCAAGCACGAGCATAACGAATATTATGGTAACCGTAACAACCGCAGCAGCAAGCTGATTTTCGGTAAGAGAGGAAACGAACATTCCAATCGCGATAAATGCCGCGCCGATAAGAAGAAGTCCTATCGTGCAGGAGATTATCTCGGACGAGATAGGTCCTACGTGCATCTCGGAATAGGGCACACCGTCTCTTTCCTTAGAGCCGTAAATATACAGCGGGATAAAGTTGATACAGGACAGAAGCACTCCGCCGCCGAACATCGTAAAGGCTGCGAGGAATTTACCCATTATCATACCACCGATAGAAACAGGGGCAGTAAGCAGCATCTGCTCGGTACGAAGCTTCTTTTCCTCTGCAAAAAGTCTCATGGTAAGCAGAGGGATTATGATTATAAGCAGGAACAAAACTGTTGTAAAATAGCTCGATGTGGAATACGACTTGTTCTGGAGCGTAGTAAAGCAGCAGAGCAGCGCGGATACTGCGAGAAATACTCCCGCGAAAACGTATCCTATCGCATTTATAAAGTACGAGCGAAGTTCTTTTTTGAAAATTGCAAACATTGTATTTTTATATTCGCGCGCGGCGAACTCCTTTCATTTTATCGCTTATCGCTTTTGCTTGTGATCTTGTGCGGTGCTTATTTCGCATCGTCGTCAAAGAGCGCCGAGCGCTCTCCGCCCTGTTTTTCCTTGGCATCGTCTACAAGCTTCTTAGCAATATCCTGCTCGGCTTCCGACCTGATGCTTCGTTTTGCAGAGGATCGCTTCTCATATCTCGCCTTGGGCTCGGTATGATCCACTATCGCCACGAATACGTCCTCAAGGCTCATTCCCGTTGCCTCAAGTCCGACAAGCGGCCACTTCTTCTCAGCAAGCGCATAGAACAGCGGCTTTCTGATGTCCACTCCCGTCTCGCTCTCGATCATATAAGCGTACGCGTCTCCGTCTCTCTGTGCGAGCGACTCAGCATAAATGATTCCCTTGATAGAGCGAAGCGTGGCAAGAACTTCCTTCTGCGGTCCGCAGACCTTGAGCGTAAAGCGACGGTTGTTCTGAACCGCGCGGGTAATGTTCTCGGTGAGCTCGTCCGCAACTATTCTTCCCTTATTGATAATGATGATTCGGTCGCATACCGCCTGAACCTCTTGCAGAATGTGCGTAGAAAGAATTATCGTGTGATCCTTTCCGAGAGTTCGGAGCAGGTTTCTGACCTCGATTATCTGCTTGGGGTCAAGACCTACGGTGGGCTCGTCAAATATAATTACCTCAGGATTTCCAATGAGTGCCTGCGCAATACCGACTCTCTGTCTGTAACCCTTGGAAAGATTCTTGATAACGCGGTGATAAACGTCCTTGATCTTCACCACCTCGCAAATCTCCTCAAGATGCTCGGTCCTCTTGAGCTTGCAGTCCTTGAGGTCGTACGCAAAGTTAAGGTACTCCTTGACCGTCATATCAAGATAGAGCGGAGGCTGCTCGGGCAGATATCCGATATGCTTCTTAACCTCAAGCGGATATTCAAGCACGTCAAGTCCTGCTACCGAAACGCTTCCCGAGGTCGACGAAAGATATCCCGTCAGTATGTTCATAGTCGTACTCTTACCCGCACCGTTCGGTCCGAGGAAGCCTACGATCTCTCCTTTTTTGATCTCAAAGCTGACATCGTCAAGCGCGCAGTTTGAGCCGTAATTTTTTACAAGATGTTCGATTTTTATCATTTTTTGAAATTCCCTTCAAAATTTCTTTTATAGAACGTTATTAAACGCAAATATACAGAATAATTATAACACCAATATATAAACAATTTATGAATTCATAAGAATTTTTAATGATTTTAAGTGATTTTTTCGTGATTTTTGCTCCAAAATCAATAATTTAACATAAAAACCTTTTGAGAAGTAATTACTAATATCAAAGTCTATTACGTTGGCTTTAGATAATGTGTCTCAAAGCCACTCATTCATCACGTCTTCGCCGTGCCTCAACATTGCCTTAGGCAACTTGCCGGGTTCGATTTGAGAACGTTGGTTTGCTTTGCAAGCTGCGGCTTCTCTCACAGGGGGAAGGCTAATTTAGATTTGCGTTCACGCGGACCGCCGAGGACGTCGGTCCCTACAATAGATACGTGTTATCCCCAATACAATCAAAACCTGTCGGCACACAAACAAAAATAGCCTTCTCCTTTGGAGAAGGTGGCAACGGCAAGACATTGTCGAAGCCGTTGACGGAAGAGGCAGAATACAGAGAGATTTAATAACCTCTTCCGTCGGCTACGCCGACACCTTCTCCAAAGGAGAAGGCTAAATTGCATTCGCGCTCGACGCGGGAGGGGAAACCCCTCCTCTACCGAGATATATGTTAGATTGCGGATATCTAACGTAGGGGCGTTCTGTGAACGCCCGCGGACCGCCGAGGACGTCGGTCCCTACAACCAAAACACGTGTTATCCCCAATACAATCAAAACCCGTCGGTACGCAGTGTCCGACTTACTTTTCTTGAAAGAAAAGTAAGCAAAAGAACTTCCGACTGTAAAACATATTAAAAATAAAACCCGTCGGTACGTAGTGTCCGACGGGTTTTTTCCTTAGAAATTCAATAAATTATAGATAACGATGCACGTTATTTAGTGTGATGTGTACGCTGTGTTTTATCCAGCGGGAAGTTTTTTGCCAAGCTTTTTTTCAAAAAAGCGGCTTTTCTTTTCCAAAAGAAAAGTAACGTAAAAACCTTAATTCTTAAGCGAATGAATCGGAGCGGGGATGTGGCCGCCGCGGGCGATGAAATCAGCACAACCGAACTTACTAACGCTCATAATGGGGGCGTAACCGAGGAGTCCTCCGAACTCAACACCGTCTCCGACACCCTTACCGTAGGCAGGGATAACTCTGACGGCGGTAGTTTTGGTATTAGCAACACCGATAGATATTTCGTCGGCGATAATGCCGCAGATAGTCTCGGCGGGAGTATCGCCGGGAATAGCTATCATATCGAGTCCGACCGAGCAAACGGCGGTCATTGCCTCAAGCTTTTCAAGCGAGAGAGCACCTGCCTTGACAGCATCGATCATTCCCGCATCCTCTGAGACGGGAATAAAGGCACCTGAGAGCCCTCCAACCTGTGAGGAAGCCATTACCCCTCCCTTCTTGACTGCGTCATTCAAAAGAGCCAGAGCGGCGGTCGTACCGTGCGCTCCGCAGCGCTCTATACCCATTCCCTCAAGAATGTGCGCAACAGAGTCGCCGACAGCGGGCGTGGGGGCAAGAGAAAGGTCAACTATTCCGAACGGAACACCGAGTCTGTTCGACGCTTCAGTCGCGACGAGCTGTCCCATACGGGTGATCTTGAACGCGGTCTTCTTGATGGTTTCGGCAAGCGAGGAAAAATCACAATTGCCCGCGCGCTTTATAGCAGAGCTTACGACACCCGGTCCCGAAACTCCGACGTTGATAACTCTTTCAGCCTCACCGACGCCGTGGAATGCACCTGCCATAAAGGGATTGTCCTCGGGAACGTTTGCAAACACCACGAGCTTTGCGCAACCGATAGAATCCTTGTCGCGAGTAAGATACGCCGCTTCCTTGATGATCCTACCCATTATCGCTACCGCGTCCATATTGATTCCCGCCTTTGTAGACGCAACGTTGACCGACGAGCAAACGCGCTCTGTTTCGGCAAGAGCTACGGGGATAGACTCAATAAGATTTCTCGCGTTATCGGTAAATCCCTTCTGCACCAGCGCGCCGTAGCCGCCGATAAAGTTGATACCGAGCGTGTCAGCCGCGCGATCGAGCGTGTGCGCGATCTTTACGTAATCCTCGGACGAATATCTGCCGCCAACCATAGAGATAGGCGTTACCGATACACGCTTGTTGATGATCGGGATTCCGTATTCCTTTTCAATGTCGCAGCCAACCTTCACGAGATCCTTGGCGCTGGTCGTGATCTTGTCGTATATCCTATCACAAGCGACGTCCACGCTGTCTGCGGCACAGTCATAGAGCGAGATACCCATAGTTATCGTTCTGATGTCAAGGTTCTCGTCCTTTATCATATTTATTGTTTCAAGAATATCTTTGGTATTTATCATTTGACGCTCCTCAGATCCTGTGCATCGAGTTGAAAATATCCTCGTGCATAGTGCGTATATCAAGTCCGTTTTCCTTGCCGAGCGCATCAAAATCGTCAACGAGCTGTGCAAACGGTACGTTGATATCGCTTATATCAACCACCATTATCATCGCGAAATATTCCTTGAGAACACTCTGCGAGATCTCGGTGATGTTTCCGCCTACCTCTGCGCACTTTGCGCTGACCTTGGCGATAATTCCCTTTGAATCCTGTCCTACAACGGTAATAACTGCTTTCATATTTTACCTTCCTTGTTTTTTATCAATACCTTATTATAGCAGATACTTTAATTTTTTTCAATAGATATCAAAAAATAAATGAGAAAAGGGCGGCTTTACCGCCCTTTATATTTTGTTTAATTGAACTTCAGGTCTGCGCACACGGGACAGTGATCGCTCACGTCAAGCGCTTCCTGTGAGGTTATAACCTTAAATTTAAGAGGCTTTATGATCCCCTTACACATCACAAGGTCGATGCTGTTCGCCCATCTGGGATGATACTTGCCGATCCGGTGATAGGTTGAACAGGCAATATCGCCGTTACAGTTGATCTCGGCTTGGCGCTGAGCATCAATATATCCCGCATCGGCAAACGCGGAGTATCCGCTGTTTTTGCAGCCGTAATGAGTAAACAGATCTCCCGTAATAACCTCGGGTAAAAGCTCATCAGAGCCCGCTCTTTGCTGCGCGAATTTCGTCGTTTCCATATGAGCGATGGCGCAGGTAGGATCGTTGCGGCTCTCCTCATAGTGCCCAACCGAGAAAATAAAGCTTCCCGCCTCGGCTTTGAATATTGCCCAGTGATATCCGTGATAGGTTATAAGATTCGGAGTATATCTGTATCCCGACGCTACGGGATACAATTCCAGCTCGCGTCTGAAAATAATATTTTCGGGCGGAATACCGTATCTGTTCGAATCGCCGCGTAAGCCCTCGGTCGGCTGACCTTCGTCGTACGGCGAGCTCTCAATCACCGTATAATAAGGCGATAGCTCACGCATAACCGCATCGTAAAATCGCTTATACGGCTCGCAATTTCTGCTGTTATACATTTCATTAGTGCCGATAACGTCGGGAAGGTGTCTCAAAATGACGTCAGCTGCCCTCTCGGCATTCTCGATCAAATTTGCGCCCATATTTCCCGGAGCGTTAAGATTCCAGTCGAATACTCTGACGTCTGTGCCCTCGGCTCGATCGATCATATTTCCGTCATCGTCAGCCCTGAGATCTCCGCTCGCTATATTTTTGCGAAGAGACACTTCTCCCTCTCCGCCGATCAGCGCCTCAAGTATAGACGCCACTCTGTCAAGCGTACGATATCCCTCTCCCATACAAATGAGCTTGGATCCTTTAAGCACAATATCGTAATAGATATTCGGACGGTCGTACCTTGTGCGCAGCTCTACGCTCTCCGGGCGACTCGTTTTTCCTACGATTATCTCACACTCTCTTTCATCAGAGCTATCGGTTACCATCGGTAGCCTTACTCCGACCTTCCTTGTGATCGCGTCTCTTATGCGCTCGGCACAATGTCTGCTCCAAGCGTTATCGTAATACACTATCGTATATTTCCAAATACTCTTCTCCGCTATTTTCATTTGTATCTTGTGAGCCTCGCCGCATACTCGAAAAAGAAGTGCTCAGATCCTTTTTCACGGCAAAATCATATATTCGTCAATATCGTAAAGTCAATTAAATTTAAGATCGGCGACAACGGGATAGTGGTCGCTGGTATCCTGTACCTCTTTAAAGGTCAACACCTTAAATTTCAGCGCAGTCAACCCGTTCTTAGTCCAGATAAAGTCCTCGCTCGCACGCTGCACCTGCTTTATTCCTATATCGTGGAAGGTTCCGTGCTTTCTGTTATCCAGGTCAATACAACCGTCAGGCGCGTTAGCGTTGACGAGAGCCGAGATCTGCGCATCAAGGTATCCCTGAGACTGCAAATAATGGTATCCTGCACCGCTGGCATCGGCGCTATGGTTGACAAAGGTATACATATCGCCCGTCAGTATCACGGAAATATTATCAGCGCTCTCGCTTGCCACTCTTGCGTCTTCTACCGCTGCAAGCTGCTCCTGTACCCACTTGGTCTCCATACGGCTGTCCGCATTATGAGCAACAGATATGATAAATCTGTCTCCGTAATAGGTCTTGAATACCGCTGTATGATATCCGTGATAATATACCCAGCCGTCAGGATTCTCCTCGGTCGTCGCCGTCTTTTCGCTTGCGTATCGCCAGCCCGACGATATGACTGTCATTCCCGCCGACTTCTTATAAATAATATTTGAATTTATAGTTTTTCCCGATATAGCATCGGCGCCCTCAATGGGCTTATCCTGCTCATATCTTGATTCAAGGACGTTATAATATTCTCCAAGCTCACCCATAACGGCATTATAGAAGGTAGTGTCTCCGTTGTGGCTCGCATAGAACTCGTTTGTCGTAAGGATATCCGGATAAAGCTGAAGTATAGAATCCGCCATTATCTCTCCGCGGGCTCTGTTGTCGGTATAGATCGCGCCGTTTGTCTGAAGATACGGCGCCGCCATATTCCAATGCATAACACGAAGGTCGGTTTCGTCAGCGCGAGCAAACATACTTTCGCCCGCACCCGCGTCAACAAGAGAGATAACGTTACCGCTTTTTACGCTTCCGTCAATAGTCGATCCAAAGCCACCCATAGTAGAAACGTAGCCCTCAAACTCGTACGCTACCTTATTTAGCGTAACGTATCCTTCGCCCATAACAATCAGCTTTTTGCCGACCGTTTTGATATCGTAATAAACGTTCGGACGGCTGTATTTTGATCTGACCTCGTAGCTTGCGGCGCGATTAGTCTTTCCGACAAGTATCTCATAGGTCGATTCAGGTGCGGCATCTGTATTCATCGGCAAGGTGTATCCCGACACCGAGGCTATGATCGCGCGTACGCGCTCTGCGCACGCTTTTCCAAATACGGTATCGTCATATATGACGCTGTATTTCCAGATCTCGTTACCCGATATTGCCATATTGATGACGGGTGCAGATGCCTTTTTATGATAAACGACTCCCGATTTAAACACAATTGGAGTGTTGGCGTTTTTAATAAATACGTTGATAAAATAGTTTACTGCCTGAACGGTAGACGCTTCGGTTCCGCCGATAATATAAAGACTTCCGTCGGTAACCTTCAGCATATATTCTCCGTCACGAAGCGGTCTCTCTATATCCGCGCTTATCGTATCCTCCGAAAGAATTCCGATAACTATCTTCGGCCCCTTGAGACTGCCTTCGTTAAAAAGCTTGAAATAATATTCATTTCTGATATCGATCGACACTCCGAGCTTTGAAGAAAAAGCTTCCTTGATATTATTTGCCGACGCAGATATAGTTTCGCTCGCCAGATTAGATATAACTATATCAAACTCAGTCTTTCCGTTAGCAAAGAGGCTTACGTCAACGTCGATGATCTCCTCTGTTTCCGCGGGATCTGTCGTTTCATTTTCAGCGTTTTCTCCGTTGTGATCCGGCGGCTCGGATTGACTGTTTCCGCCCGGCCCGTATCCGATCGGCTCGCCGTCGTTATACGGAAATTCTGCGTTCGCGCACCCCAACAGCATCATCGAAGGCACGAGCATCAGCACCGCAAGTATTATAACGATCGGCACGCTCAAATATCTTTTTCTCATCTGTTGCTCCTTAACAATATATAGCATATACAACTATATTTTCTCTATAATTAGTATTATTTTACCATAAATATTTTAAAAATCAATAAACTTTTGCCGCTTTATGGCTTATCAATAAACAATATTTTTATTGTTTTTTTGTGATATTTGCACAACGAACAAATCATCATAACAACTTGAGGAGCATTAAAGGCTAAAACCGAAGCCCGTCGAAACGCAAACAAAAATAGCCTCACTCTTGCCTTTTTATTATACAACAAAGGGCTCTTTTATTTACTAAGAGCCCTTTTGTTGTATGTATTTATTTATCAGTTGAATTTCAGATCCGCCATTACGGGATAATGGTCGCTCGTATCGGTTGCCTGCTGGTTCGACAGGACCTTATAGCAGAGCGCCGAAAGTCCGTTCTTGGTCCAGATAAAGTCCTCGCCCGCACGGCTTCCTTCCTGCTTGCCGATCGTATGGAAGGTTCCGTAATGTACGGTGTTGTTAGCATTGACCTTTGCGCTCACCTGCGAATCGGTATATCCCTGATCTACCCAATAGTTATAGCCCGTAGCATATGCGCCGCTACTATTGTTGTTCCAGGTATACATATCACCCGTTACGATCGTCGTAACGTTATCCGCTACTCCGCTTGCCGCCTTCGCATCGGCGATAGCCGCATTATGCTCCTCGGGGCATCGGGTAGAGGTTCTGGCATCGGCGTAATGTCCGACGGACACGAGCAGATCCTTGCCGGCAGCATCGGTAAACACCGCGGTATGATATCCGTGATAGTACACGTTTTCGTAATTATATCTCCAGCCCGACCACTTGACCGTAAAGCCAAGATCCTTTTTGTAAAGGATGTTTTCGTGTATCGTAGGACCCTTGCCAAACTGATTTTTGGGCTTGGAATCGGGATTCGGCTTTCCTATCTCGTAAGGAGATTGATCGAGAATATTATAATACTCCAAAAGCTCTTTCATAACCGCATCGTAAAGCTTGCCGCCCGCGTGTCCGAGATAGATCTCGTTCGTAGTAATGATATCGGGAAGGAACTGCAGGATCATATCCGCCATTACTTCTCCGCGGATCTTGTTGTCGGTATATACCTTGTTTGCATCGTTCAGATAGGGCGCCGCCATATTCCAATGAAGCACACGAAGATCGGTTCCCTCTGCCCTCTCAAACATACTTATATCCTCAGGATCGACCTGAGCGATAATATCTCCGCTCATAACGGTCGTCGCAATATCCAGATCGCCGCTGTTTCTGATCATATACCAGTTGAATTCGGTCGACAGCTTTGTAAGTGTAGCATATCCCTCTGCCATAAATACTGCCTTGTCGCCCACCGCCGTAACCTCGTAATATACGTTGGGACGGGCGAACTTGCCCCTGACAGTATCGCTCTCTGCTCTGTTGGTCTTTCCGACAAGTATCTCATACTTGCTCTCCGGTGTCGATTCTCCGACAACGTCGAGTTTGTATCCCGTAGAATCGGCAATAGCAAGCTGAATATTGTTAGCACACCTTTGAGCATGATAGGTATCGTCGTACACGATCTTATATCTCCAGATCTCATTGCCTGATATAGTCATATTGGGAATAGGCATACGGTCGGAAAGATCGTTTTTAAAGAGGTCGCCCTCACTCAAAACGAGAGAACGGTTCGAAGCCTTCAAATAGTTATTGGAAAAATAAGCTACCGCCGCAGCAACGTCATCGTCGGAGCTGCCCGCAAAATAAAAGCTGTCCCCCACCGCACTCGCAACGTATTCACCCGGACGCAAAGATTTTTTCAAGTCTATGCTTGCCACATCTTGCGCCAGAGTGCCGAACACGATCTTCGAGCCGCTGATGCTGCCTCCGTTGCTCTCCTTGTATGCGCTCTCGGTAACTACCGTTATGTCAATGTCAAGCTTGGACTTGAACGCCGAAGCGAGCTCATTTGCCGCGCCACTCACAGTCGCCGTAGAGCCATTGGCTATAACAATGGTAAAATCGGTTTTTCCGTCTTCAAACAAGGTAAGCTCAACAGGCTGGGGCGCGGGCGCTTCGGTATCCTCGGTCTCGGGAGCCTCGGTATCCGCCGACTCGGTATCTGCCGATCCGGTATCCTCGGTATCCGTCGTGCTCTCGCTCGTTTCCGAGTCGGTTTCGGTATCGGTGGTTATTTCGGTGGTCTCGACAGCCGTATCGGTACCCGTAGATTCGGAAGAACCCTCAGGCGTGTCTGTGCCCTTATCGCATCCAATAAGTGATACGGACGACAAAAGCATAAGAATTGTCAAAAGCGTTGCTATAATAATTCTTATCGATCTGTTTTTCATAACTGTTCAACCTTTCGTTTCGGTTTGAATTGATTGCCTTTAAGTAAATTTCAGATCAGCAAACACAGGCCAATGGTCGCTGGTATTTGTTGATTCGGGCACGGTTATAACGCCGAATTTGAGCGATTTAAGCTTGTTATTATACCACACGAAATCCTCAGATGCTCTGCTCTTGTTGGTATCGTTCATAGGATCGTGGAAGCTGCCGTGCAGAGTTCCGTTCACGTCATTGCAGTTGACGGTTGCGCTCACCTGCGAATCATCGTATCCGTTACTGTCAAGATACTTATATCCCGCACCATATCTGCCGCCGCTGTGATTTACCCAGGTATACATATCACCCGTCAATATTGTTGGAAGCGGCGTGCTGCTTCCGCTGCACTTCTGCGCAAACGCTATTGCCGCAAGGTGCTCGACCGCATACGTGGTCTTGGTTCTCGCGTCTCCGTAATGTCCTACCGAGACGATAAATTTCTTGCCCGAGGACAAGGTTTCAAGTATCGCCCAATGTATGCCGTGGTACTGCGTTCCGTCAGAAAGATATCTCCAGCCCGAATCGACGACCTTGAGCTTGCTCTTGCGTATCAGAATACTCTCGGGGTTTCCGTAGGACGCATTATTGCCGTCCTGTGTAGGAACTCCACCGGGCATATTCGTATCGCGCGAATCGTATTTGGAATCCACGAGGACAAAATACTCGGAAAGCTCCTTGACAAGAGCCGCGAACTGATGTCCGTTCGCGTGTCCCACGTAAACCTCGTTCGTGGTAATAACGTCGGGATTATAGATAAGTATCATATCCGCCTGCTGCTCGCCGCGCTGTCTGCGTCCCGTTTCGTCTGCCGTAAAGGGCCACTTCGAGCCCCACGCCTCAGAGGACTGATCCCAGGAAAGCGGCGCTGCCATATTCCAATGCAGCACGCGAAGATCAGCGTTCGGATCTACCGTGAGCGCGCCCGTCATACAGTCAACGGCATCGACCTCGGCAATAATATTTCCGCTTCTCAGCTCACCCGTAAGATCTGCCGAGCTGCCAAGCGTTCCAATATAACTCTTAAAGACCGATTCTACCTTTGCAAGCGTTCTGTATCCTTCTCCCATAATAACGAGCTTTTCTCCGACTACCTCTACGTCGTAATAAACGTTAGGTCTGTCGTAAGCGCCGCGCAAGGTCTTTGCCTCGATCCTGTTCGTTTTACCGACGAGTATCTCGTACTCGCCCGTAGCCGTTGAATCCTTATATATCGGGAGCGTATATCCCGTTGCGGTTATGATCGCCTTCTGAACACTCTCGGCACACGCCTTTGCGTAGACCGAATCGTAATATACTATGCTATATTTCCAAATCTCGTTGCCGGATATTTTAAAGCTATCTACCGGCTTATCAAGAACTCGTCTGTATATCAGCCCGTAATCAAAGCGCCAAAGCGACGGTGCGGCCTTCATATACGTGTCAATAAGATAATTCACGCCGAAGTATACGCCATCGTCGATTCCGCCGATTATGTAAAGGCTGTCATCCTTTGCCTCGATATAAAATTCGCTGTCGCGCAGCTCCTGTTCAATCGCAGTGTTCACCTTGCCGTCGCCTATATCTCCCAGCACTATCTTTGCGCCGCCAAGACTTCCGCTGTGAGCACTCTTATATTCAGAAGCGGTTTTTACCGATATGCTCACACCAAAGTGCGTTGAAAACGCGGTCTTAAGCGTTCTTGAGGTCGTCCTGATAAGGTCGGAGGCGTTGTTGGGTATGACGATCGTGAACTCGGTCTTCTGCTTTCTTACCAAAGTAATTCCCGTAGGATCAACGTACGGCGGCTCGGGAGCCTCGGTATCGGCAGGCGGCTGAGTATCAGCACTCGTGTCCTCGGTCGTTTCCGTATCCTCGGTCGTTTCCGTATCCCCGGTCGTTTCCGCGTCCTTGGTAGTCTCGGAATCCTTATCGGTATCCGTGGTTTCGTCAGGCGCGGACGTTCCTGCCGTTTCGGTGTTTTCCGTAGTACCGTCAGTATCGGTGGTGTCAGTGGTGTCGGAGCTCGTCTCGACGTCGGATATCGCATCCGACTCGGTTTCGGTCGTTATCTCGGTGGTATCGCGAGTTATATCGACGCTCGTCGATTCCGACGAATCGGACTGCACTACGCGATCGGCTCTGCATCCAACAAGGACCAGTGCCGAAAGGAGCACAAGCGTAATAATTGCAATGGAAATTAAAATTTTTAAAGCTTTGTTTTTCATAATTTTTGAGTTTTATTCTGTGTTTGTTTTGCTTATGTGAATTTAAGGTCTACTACCTCGGGATAGTGATCGCTGGTGTAATTAAGCTCCTCTGACTTAAGGACCTTGAATTTAAGAGGTGTAAACGCGCTGTTATGAAGAATGAAATCAATACGAGTACCGTCGCCCGCGCTCTTTCCAAAGCCGTGGCTGGTAGCCTGATTTATATTGATATCTCCTCTTTCGGTAATATTACGGTTGATTTCTCTGATCCTCTGCGGGTCGCTGAAACCGCAGTTGATGTGATATTTATATCCCGCGCCCGTAAGTGCGCTTGAGAAAAAGTCGCCCGCCGCAACGGTAGGAAGCGTCTCTGTGCTTCCGCTCATCTGCTGTGCCATCTGTATGGCAAGCTGATGCTCCTCTGCATATCCTGTATAGGTGTTTGCATCGCCGTAATGTCCTACGGTAATGATGAACTTTTCACCAGCCTCAGTCTGAAGCACCGCCCAATGAATACCGTGGAAATCGGCGATCGATCCGTCGGTCTCCCCAAGATATCTCCAGCCAGAGTCAACGATGGTGAAATTGCAGCTCTTTTTGATAAGTATCTGCTCGGGATTTCCCCTGCCAACGTTACCCGTAACGTTGGGATAAGGATATCCGGAATCGTATTCCGACGTATCAATAAGCTGATAATAGTCAGAAAGCTGTGTCATCGCGGCGTTATAAAGCGCCGAATTTACGTAAAACTCATTGGTAGTGATAACGTCGGGATAATATGCGAGAATGATATCTCCGATCACCTCGCCTCGCTCCTGCTCACCTGAAAAGAGCGAATACTGCGTATAATTATATACCGTTCCGTACGTGTTGTAGTTGAATACACGCACGTCGGTTCCTTCGGCACGATTGAGCATATCGGTAGTATCTATCTCGTTTATCATATCGCCCGAAACCACCTCGCCCGAAAGATCGCAATCCTCGGGATCGATCGCTTCGAGATATTCGCCGAGCGCGGTAACTATCTTGCCAAGCGTATACCAGCCCTCACCAACGCATACAAGCTTTTTGCCGACTACCTTTACGTCGTAATAAACGTTCGGTCTGTCATATTCGGCGCGGATAGCCGCGACCTCGGGCCTGTCGACCTTGCCGACAAGTATCTCAAGCTCGGTCTCCTCATTGGTGGGGGCTATGACCTTGAGCTCCTTGCCCGTCTTTTCGGCAAGCATTCCTCTCAGCTCCTTAGCGCGCCTTGCGCCGACCTGAGTTCCGTCGTGAACTATAACGTAATCCTCAATAGGATTATCTGCTATCGTCAGCTCCTCTGCTACGGGCGGGCGGTTCTGCTCATAAAGCACACCCTCTTCGAGCGTAAGAGTATAAGTATAATATTTGATAAGATAGTGGCTGATAAAATACTGAACCGCGGTCTCGGTCGCCTCGCCGCTCTTTCCTATAATATAAAGGCTGTTGTTTACAAACTTGATAATATAAGAATTCGACGTAATCAGAGAGTTATGTATTTCAACCGCTACGGGATCGTTTTCTATATATCCGACGACGACCTTATTGCCCGTCATTCCGGGATGAATAGAGTTGTAATAATTCTCTCCGTAGGATTCCATTTCGATATTGCAGTTCTTCTTAAGTGCGTTCTTAAGCGCCTCTACCGCGCTGTTTATCGCGGAGGAACGCTGAGAAACTATAACGTGTCCCGTTTTTCTGTCATCGAAAAGCACTCCGTCGGGAAGCACCACAGGCTCCGCAGTCGTTTCTTCCTCCGTCTCCTTTGTAGTCTCGGCTTTGGTCGACTCAGCCGTGGTTGCGGCGCTTGTGCCGACAGTAGTCTCCTCTGCATCCGTAGTTGTCTCAAGCTCCGAGCTATCGTCGAGATTTGAGTCGCCGTTGCCTGCGCAACCCACAAGCGCTCCTATAAGAATTATCATAATTAAAAATATAGCTAATATCTTTTTCATACTTTTCCTCCTTGAAAGAGATTCTTTGCTATTTTAAGAGTACCACAAATCTTCCAAAAAGTCAATAAAAAGGTTATTGAATAAATGTAAATTTACATAAAAAAAACAACGGCTTGCTTAGAGCTGTTCTCTAAAGGACAGTTTTGCAAGAATACGGTATATCTCGAAAGAGGTATGCCGTATTTTGCGTTTGTGGACACAAATGCAGTGCTTGCGAAGAATATAGAGTAATAGAAAAGCCACTATCGCGGCGTGTTGGTCACGCTTTGATAGCGGCTTCTATTAAGGCAACAATGATATAATTTTTTCTATTTTTTCAAGCATTTTTTCAGCCATAGTGAAATTGGCATCCCATTTTCCCTTATCACTTACATTGCAAGGCAATTTTTCTTTTTTAAAAATGGTTATATCCTCGCCGTAAGTGTCTTCGATAAGTTTTTGAGCATCCGAATTAGGGTGGCAAGGCAAAACACCAATATCACACTTATGTTGATTAAAGAATTTTATAGCGCACGTTGCATCACTATAAACATCTCCAAAAGAGCGTATGCCTATTCTAACCCCTTTGTATTCCAAGACAACAGTCAACTCTTTGGGAGAGATATGATTTTGTATTTCGTACTTAATTTCATCCCAAAGCGACTGACATGTTGGGAGCGGGTTCCTTCTGCACCAAACAATTTTTGCACCACGGCACAAAAGCATCGCAATCAGTATTTTCAAAGTGGTTGTTTTACCAGAATTAGCTGCACCTGATAATACTATGATTTCCATAACTTCTCCAAACGATTATCTCGGTCTATAAGAGGGACATCCTATAGCACCTTTGCCAAATTTTACGCTGCATTTACCAGCATTTGCACATCGATTACACCTTTCACGCGCGCCACGCTCGGCATCACTGGCTTGTTGAGTTGCCATTCGTGTCTGCTTTTGTGCTTCTCTTGCCTGTGCTTCGGCAGCGGTAGCTTGAGCTTGTGCTGCGCGCTCCATAGCAGCATTGTGTTCTCGCGCTGCACGTTCCATGGCGGCATTATGCTCTCTGGTGGCGCGTGCTTCCTCTTCAGCTGCTCTTTGCATTGCTTCATTATGCATACGATTATCATATGCTTGCTGTTCAAGAATTACTTCTCGTCTTGCAGCTTCTTCTCGTCTTGCCTCTTCCTCTTCATCTTTGCGTTTTTCATCAAGAGCCAAATTGATTGCTTCTTTCAAAGAATCTGCTCTTCTTTGCTTTAACATGGATGATATTCTCCAAGCATCAAAATAAAGATCTTCCGGAATCAAAGATGTGCTTGTCAACTCATCAATGAGAGCATTTTTTTCCTGATGCAAACCGTCAAGCTTTTTTCGATTTTTTTCTCCTATTTTTTCAATTTCTTCTTTGTGGCGAATGTTTTCTTCTTCAAATTTCTTATCGCAATCTTCAACAAAAGAAAGGAATTTGTCATCGTATGCCTTAAAGGCAATATATCTCTTTTCATTTATATCCGTGGTGTATTGCTTTTCAAATTCATTTTCCCATTCTTTAGCCAACTTTTCATAAGTGATGAGAGACTTATAGCATTTCACATAGCGATTGGCATTAGAAACTGGGAATTTATAATTCATAAAAACTGTCAAACCAACCAAGATACAATAAGGTACAAAAAGAATATCAATCAAAGAAGCAATAAATAACCCGATAATTGAAAAATAAACAAGAAATAGTGAGACTGCACTGAGCATAATCGACGATTTAGAGATATCTAAGTTTCGATCCATGGGGCTTTTGGGCGGCTCTTGCGGAAATTTGATAGGCAGTTTCGATGCTACATCAGACAACTTCTTTTTTTGGCTTTCTTCATAATCTTCCAAGATTTTTACTGTCTTTTGTGTTGCTTCGTCCATCTCTCTTTTATTTTGAACAGAGACCAAACTATCACATTTTTCATTGATATCTACAATTTTTCCGCACAATGTATCAATTTTATCAAGTTCAGTAATTATTTCTTGAATATTCATTTCATTACTCATTTTGGCTCTCCTTTCTTATTCTTCATCGTCTATATCTTCAACGTCTTTTTCAACATCATCGTCATCATTAGAATCGGGAAGAATACTGTAAATGTAGGGGACGAATGTACTTTTACCTTCTTTAACAGCAAACACAGAGATAATATCTCTCTCGATCCTATACATTTCCGTTAAGGGCTCGTTTTCCTTGCAATAAGAAATACGAGTAAACGGCTTTTGTTCATCTATAAACAAATTGTCCTGCTCATCTGTGCCAGTGTGCAATACACAGAGAAATTTTCCGCAATAGATCTCCGTATATTCTTCTTTTGAAACTATCACCTCGTTTTTTATATAACGCACAAGCGGATTTTTATCTTCATCCAAAATATTTGGATAACCGCCAAAATCCAAGCCGGAATTTACCATTGAATTTGCCATAACAAATGCTATTCTGTAAAGATACTCTCGGCAATCAGGCGTCTTGGCGACTGAAACCAAATAATTCAAAAAGAAGTGTGTTTTTTGAGCAAGTGAAGAAAGACTTTCATACTCTTTCTTTCCCTCAGGCGAGAAATACCATTTCTCATCGCGACATTCTTGCTCCAACCTGTCCAAAATCTTTTGTTTGTTTTTTAGTAATTGAATGATGTTTTTGGGATATTCAATTACAAATCTTTTTACCGTTTCCATTGCTGACATAAAAAATCTCCCTTTCTGCATGGATATTATTTCCACCACATAATTCTCATTATGTTGTAAAACAATTATCAAAATAAAAAGCGCAATACAATCATATTGCACTCAATAAGACCAATGAAAAAATCGAAATATTCATTGGTTTGTTTTCTATGCAATTTTTTGTAAATTTTTATCGGAAATTTCGTTTTTATCTCGCTTTTTGCTTGACAAACACATTGGAAAGTGATATAATATTCTATGTATAGAATTTATCTACTACATAATGAGAATTATGTGGTAGATTTCTTTTTATCCTTAGTTAGCACCGCAAAAGCCCCAATTTCTGAATCTGTCTGCGGTGTGTTTCTCCCGTTTCCATTGTATAAATTCTCGTCGTGTTCACGCTGCTATGCCCAAGAATATCAGCCAAGCGCACGATGTCCTTTTGCAAGCTGTAATAAGTGCGCGCAAAAAGATGACGGAGGTTGTGCGGAAAGACCTTCTTTTCCGACACGTTCGCCGCCTTACATAGCTTTTTCATATCACTCCAAATATTCGATCTATCAAGCGGATTGCCTTTTCTGGTTACGAACACGGCGCCGCTTTTTATTTTTTGCTCTTTAATATATTGCTTTAATATCTGACAAAGCTGCTTCGGCAGAAACACCTGTCTGCGCTTGCCCTTGCAGTTGATCTCGGCAATACCGCGCGCCACTGCCTCGGCAGTAACGTAGCGCACTTCGGACACACGGATTCCCGTGGAGCATATCGTCTGCATTAATAGATACAAGCGCTCGTTTTTCTTTTGCTTTGCAGCTTGTAAAAGACGGTCATACTCAGCCTTGGTCAATTCCTTATCGGTTGAAGCAAATATCTGTTTTTGAATTTTCAGATTCTTTACTCTCAAATCATACCACTCCATAAAATTGAAAAAGCTATTGAGCGATGAGAGCGCGGCGTTCACGCTTGTAGGCGCATAATGCTCGCATAAATACGATTTATATACAAGAACTGATGTTTTGCATTGCTCCTGCTCACTAAGCCATATTTGAAATTCACCTACATCGTGCAGATACTTGTTGACGGTTGCCGCCGCCTTTTCCTCGTTAATCAAATAGTTATTGAATGATTTTATAATTTCAGTTGTTATTTTTCTCATGTTCTATCATCCTCCTTCTACCTAATTATTTTATCAC
>JAFXHA010000084.1 GCA_017536635.1 Clostridia bacterium | reverse complement strand
TCTCCGTATCGCTGTATATCGAGACAAAGAAAAAGAACAGGCTCGTTGCCGCGCTGATCAATTATACGGTGTTCGTGATAGTATTCCTTGCCGGTTCAGCAAAGGTTTTGATTCCGCAAAGCGCCGTAGTTTCCTTGGTCGGTGCTATCATTATTGGAATGCTTGTTGGCTTGATAACCTATCTTATCACACGCAAAACACTAATATCACTTGTCGTGGGCGCGGTGCTTGCAATTCTTCCTGTACCTTTCTTCGTTATTTCTCGCGATAGCTTTGAAGGATTGCTCGAGGAGCTTGTCGGCTCACTTTGCGTGTTCCGTCGTCTTGATCCTTTTACGCTTGGTATTTTTGACATTTTTGCATTGCTCGTATTTGCCGCGCTTGCGATAGGATTTTTCCTGCTTTCCGTAAAGACGGTTACGGCAAAAAAAATGAAAAAAAATAATGGCGTAAAAATAACCGCAGCTTGTACGGTATGTGTTTTGATGTTTTCTGTTGTTGCGCCACTCGTTCCGATACTTTCCGTTCCTATCGATGCTACACAAAACGGTAAATATTCGATATCGAGTGAGACCAATGAATTTTTAGGCGAGCTTGACGAGGAAATAACCCTTTATTTTGTTGCACCTACGTCGGCTGAGGACGCGCTTCATGCCTTTCTGAAGAGGTACGTAGCCACAAGCAAGAACCTGACGCTTGATGTGATATCTCCTTCTGCCGATGCGGATGTCTTTGAAAAATACGGTATCGATACCGCTGATTTTGAGCCGGGAAGCATTATTCTTGAGGGTGAGCGTAAGCACGTTGTTCTGTATCCCGGAGATCTGTTCGCTTACACGAACGAAAAGCTCGGCTTGCGAAACCTCGATAGCTATACTTATGCGCAGTATCTGTACTATTTCTACGCTTATGATCAGGCGTCCTACGAGATATTGCAGTATGAGACGATAGCAATGTTTCAGGGCGACTCGGTGCTCACAACGAATATCGAATATCTTGTAAACGACTCGATGCCGACGGTGTTTTTGCTTGGCGGACATGAAGAAGCGCAGATATCCGATAATCTTATGCAGTATCTGGAATATTTCGATGTTCCCGATCCCTACGGCTTTGAGGTCGGGGAGCTGGATCTTCGTGATACCGACGCCGTGCCTGAAAACACAAAGGCAATAATTGTGAACTGTCCGCAAACTGACATAAGCGACAGAGAATACGAGCTTCTTTCAAGTTATCTTTCGTCGGGCGGGCATATTACGTTTCTTACTGATCCAACCGCGCTTGAACTTGAAAATCTTACCGCTCTGCTCGCCGATTACGGAATGAGCGTTCAGGAAAGTACACCTGTTTTGAACGACGGAGAAGCGGAGATATCCGCTACGTTTACATATAATCACAACGTTACCGCAATGCTTATGCAAATGAGCACGTCCCCGGTTCTTTTGAAGAACGCGAATTCTATAACTCTTGACAAAGAGGCAAAGGATTCTCTTATCCTTGCTCCTTTACTTACGTTTGCAAGTAAAGGTGAGGATGAGGAGACGGTTACGCGTAATCTTGCCGTTGCTGCTGAGACCGCGGATGGCGCAAAGCTTGTGTGGATAACGGGTGCTGAGGAATATGATATGGCGAGCGCCGAATATTCCAATTCTCAAATGATAATATGCTGCGCCGTATGGTCGGATCTTACCTACACCTCGGAGCTTGATCCCATAACCCCTGTTGTCTATTCATATCCCTTGATGGAGATCAAGACGGCGAGTGCAACGATATGGAAGGGAATTTTCATTGTCATTCCCATATGTGCCGTTGCAGTTGGTATAATTACCTTTGCGATTCGCAAGAAAAAAGATATGATAAATAAATAAATTAAAGGCTGTTGCTCGGCAACAGCCTTTTCTTATTTCGCTTGAGGCTCGGGAAGCAAAACCTTGTTTTCTAAGCTTCTGAATATTATCTTGCTTGACGCTTTGTCAAATGAGGAAAGTATAGTGTCGCCCGAGTGAATATTTTCTTCAAGAATTTCAAACGCGAGGCGATCCTCGATCTCTCGCATTACCGCCCGTCTCATCGGTCGTGCTCCAAGCTCTCCGCCACGGCTCGCATCGGCTATGAATGATACTGCACTATCATCAAAAATCAGGGAAATACCAAGCTCCTTTGCTCTTTTTGCAACGTCGCTCAGCATAAGGCGAGCTATGCTTTCAAGTGCACCTCTGCCAAGTGTGTCAAATATGATAATATCATCAACTCGGTTTAAAAATTCGGGCTTAAAGATCTTTTTAAGCGATGAAATAAGCTTTGCATGATCGGCTGTATTGCTCGGCGCACCCGAAAAACCGAGGATCCGTGCGCTCGTATCCGAGGATCCCGCGTTAGAGGTCATTATTATCACGCAGTTAGAAAGGTCTATCCGCCTGCCTTGAGAATCCGTAACGCTTCCGTCTTCAAGTATCTGAAGCAGAATGTTGAAAATATCGGGATGTGCTTTTTCTATTTCGTCGAACAGTACTACCGAATAAGGTCGTTTGCGTATCTTTTCGGTGAGCTGTCCGCCTTCACCGTATCCAACGTATCCCGGTGGCGAGCCGATAAGTTGAGATACACTGTGCTTTTCCATATATTCCGACATATCGAATCTTATAAGCGCATTTTCATTCCCGAAAAGCTCAGAGGCAAGTGCCAATGCAAGCTCTGTTTTGCCAACGCCGGTCGATCCGGAAAATATAAACGAACCGATCGGACGCTTCGGATCCTTTATGCCTGCGCGACCGCGACGTATGGCTCGACAAACGCTTTCCACCGCCTTATCCTGCCCAATTATCCGCTTTTTGATGTTGTCCTCGAGCGAGAGAAGCGTTTTGTTTTCACTCTGCATAAGCTTGCGAAGCGGAATACCTGTCTGCTGCGTTATGATCTCTCCGATGTCATCGGGAGTTACCTCAAGCTCGCAGTCTCTGTCAGCATATATTTCCTTGGGTAGTCGCTCCTTGTATTTGAGTTCCTTGCTTCGCAGGGCTGCGGCACGCTCAAAATCCTGATCTATAACCGCGGCTTCTTTTTCCTTGGCTATGAGCTCAAGCTCCTTGTGAATGTTTCGTCCCTCATTAAGCTTCTCTTGCGCGCATATTCGTATACGTGAAGCGGCTTCATCTATAAGATCTATCGCTTTATCCGGCAGAAATCTGTCTCTTATATATCTTGCTGACAGTTTTACGGCTGCCGCAATTGCAGCATCACTTATTTTAAGTCCGTGATGCTCCTCGTATTTCGGGCGCAAAGCACGAAGTATCAAAATGCTGTCCTGCTCGGTCGGCTCCTCAACGAGTACGGATTGAAAGCGTCTTTCAAGTGCGGCATCTTTTTCTATGTTTTTTCGATATTCCGCACTTGTCGTAGCACCGATGATCTGAAGCTCACCGCGAGATAATGCGGGCTTCATAATATTTGCTGCGTCCACCGCACCCTCGGCGGCGCCCGCGCCGATTATAACGTGAAATTCGTCTATGAAGAGAATAATGCTCTTATCGTTTGATACCTCTTCCATAACGCTTTTCATGCGTTCCTCAAATTCTCCGCGATATTTCGCGCCCGCTATCATCGCAGGAATGTCAAGGCACAAAATGCGTTTATGCCTTAGTGTGTCGGGAACCTCTCCCATAGCGATCTTTTGCGCAAGTCCCTCTATAACGGCGGTCTTTCCAACACCGGGCTCACCTATAAGACAGGGATTGTTTTTCTGACGTCTTGAAAGTATCTGAACAACTCTTTCTGTCTCGCGATCTCTTGCAATAACGGGGTCAAGAAGTCCCTTGGCTGCAAGCTCTGTCATATCCTTGGAATATGAGCGGAGTACTCCCGAAGCCTTTTTGGATTTACTTTCCGTATCGCTTTCCTTTTGAGCCCTTTTCTCATACGTCGTGCTCTGAAAGCTTAATATATCGAGCTTGAGCTCAGAGCAGGGAACTCCCATGGATTCTATAAGCCTTGAAGCCATACAGTCCTTTTCGGATATAATGGCGGCAAGCAAATGCTCCGTGCCGATAAATGCGCAGCCTCTTTTTCGCGCCTCTACCGAGGATAATTCTATTATTCTTTTTGCTCTCGGTGTCATATCGCTCGGCGACGGATTACTCGGTACACCCTCGCCCTCGGATTCTATAATGTTTTTTCTTATATCAACGTCGAATATACCTCTTGCATAAAGGATCTTTGCGGCAATACTGTCCTTTTCGAGCGCAAGTCCGAGAAGAATATGCTCCGAGCCGATAAATGAATGTCCAAGCTCTCCCGCCGAGGAGATTGCGCGACTTAGCGTGTTTTGAGCTTTTTGAGTGAATTTATTTTGCATACAAGCCTCTTTTTATGTTTTTTCTCTATGATTATTTGCCTGAATTTTTATATTTATATAGATTTCGATCGAAAAGTTAAATTAGTATTGCAGATTTGAATACTCTCGTACCAATCTGTTCCAGGTGCGTTTGTCAACGTTCCCAGAAGGATCAAGCATATTTATTTGCTGAAATAAACGCACAGCTCTTGCCGTATCCTCGCCGTACACGCCGTCAACGGTGATATCGGCAAGACCATCATATTTTGCCTCGAGCTCATCGAGTAAAAGCTGAATAACCGTAACGAGCGAAGAGCGAGTGCCGACAGTTACGGCATAATCCTCGGGTGTATCAGGAAAAGGGAATATACCACGAGCCTCAAGCTCATCTCTTATCCTTTCGCTATAAAGCGTGTAAAGCAGATCCCACGTTGTTTTGTCAACTATCCCCGAGGGTAAAAGGCCATTCGATCTCTGAAACGCGGTTACAGCTTCCTCGGTTACCGATTCAAAAATGCCGTCTATTGGTACGGGAACACCGCCTACTCCCGTATATCCAAGCTTTCTCAGATAGGTTTGAATGTTTATTATCGCATCTCGCCGAGTAATATGTTCTTCCATAACTACCTCCTATATGCCGATCTCATATCCGGGATATTGGCCGTCTGAAAGCCGCGATCCGTTGTAAAGATCACTGTAAAGGCTTGATATCTCATTCCAGGTGTTTGCGGCAACGACGCCGCTTTGCGGCAGTCCGACAAATGCCTGAAGCGCATATACCGCATCGCGTGTCTGAGTTCCAAAATATCCCGTAGGGGATACGAACGGGATCTCGTCTATAAATTGCGATATAAAGCCTATGTATTCCTGAAGCACGCGCACCGAATCGGATTCGACTCCAAATCGGAGCGGAACCCCGGGATAAGGAAGAACGTTGCCTTCAACGTATTTGAATGGAATCGTCTCAAGAAAGCCTATATAGGTTTTGTAAAGGGCATCCCAGGTCTCAAGATCAACCTCTCCCGTGACGGGAATGTCAAAGGTGTCCTGAAATGATCGTACCGCCGCGGCGGTATTCTGACCGAATATGCCGTCGATATCAACGAGCGGTACGGTATTGTAAAACTGTGAAAGATATGCGAGCAGATACTGAATATTTACTACTGACGGACCGGTATCGCCAAGAGATGTTGTGCCGGTGAACTGTGCCGTTACCTCGTCAAGCCTTATGCCCTCGGAATCAAGCTCGTTAAGCCGTTTGACAGCATTATATATTCTCTGTATTTTATACCATGTAGCGTTCCCGACTATTCCGTCGGGAGTTAAAGAAAATACTTCCTGAAAGCGCTTGACCGCATCCTCGGTATCAAAGGAAAAAACGCCGTCCGGTATAGCTATCTTTGGAATAGAAGGATAGTTGTCGGATATTCTGTTGAGCCGTATCTGAACCGCGCGCACCTCGTCGGACGCGGCACCGACCGAAAGCGGTCTTGCGGGAGCGGAAGACGATACGTTCATAACAGGTGCGTTTCTTATTATATTTATGTCGTTACCATAATAATATTGCAGTATCTCAAACGGAGTCATTCCTTGTTCGGCAAGAGTTACCGTGCCCCATTGTGAAAGTCCGGGACAGCTTACCTCTATACCGTCGCAGTATTGCGTGAAGAGCGGCTCTACGTTCCCTTGACGTACCACGTAGCTGTTAAATATCTCGTCTACTATCCGACTTATATTTTCAAAATAATCTCTGTTGTTTACAAATGATTGATCAAAGGCGGTGGAATTGGTGATGTCAAAATCATATCCCCGCGAACGATAGAATTCTGTATACACTCTGTTTAGTGCGAAGGATATCTGTGCGTATATGTTTGCGCGTATAGCGCTTTCGGGCCAAGTAGGATATATCTCACTTGATGCTACGTTCGTTATATATTCGGTAAACGGAACGGTAACGTTTGGGGCATTCGCGCTCGGCGCTCCGAGATGTACTGTTATGCTTTCGGGAATAGTCGGTATTCTTGCATCCATATATCACCTCAAAGATCAGCCCCTGAGCTTTCATTATTTATTTCGGTTACGGTCGTAGGCTCTCCACTCTCTGACAGGGGCAGCATCACCGCGGGCTGAATAGATATTACCGACGGGAAAATCGGAACGTTATTAAAGAACATAGGCGTATAACCTTCCTTGAAAACATCTATATTGTAGAGCGCATAGGGGATTGGATTTGAAGGGCTTTCGGAATAATAAAGCTCGGGCGTTGTCAAAGCGACCTTTGGGGTCTGACCGTCGGAATTTGTAGTAAGTGAAAATAAAACGTCCGAATTGCTCTCGCTTGAGCCCCTTATAGTTACAGCAGCATCGGCAAGGGGAATGGCGCCTCTTGCAGTAGACACCTTGACTATAAGATAGCCGGTGGTCTGAGATGAATCGTTCATAGCAAATTCCTTTCGCAAAAATATTTTCAAAAAGCAAAGTTGCTTATTTTAAAATATATGCTGTCGCTATGCCTTTTGTTCTTTAAATGTTGGTATCTCGGTATTATAATTCCGAGAAAATTTTTATCGCGTTGTCTGCACAGATGAGCTTGCCGAATTCATATAGGTTCATTAAAAGCTCATCTGAATTTTTTGGAGTACCGTATTCTCCCATAAAAGAAAGCTCGTCAATGGGGAAGTGAAAGCATTGCGGCTCAAGTTGTAGTATCAGATAGAATATGCCGTCTAATATGTATACTGCTCCGTTTGAGGAAAAGCTTGTATCTATCAGCCGTCTGCACGCTGCGTTCAGCGCTGCGAGTGAATCCATTTCAAACACGCGTACTGATGTTTCATTGTTTACACTCTCGTCGGACAGATCACTGTCGACCGTGTAGCCCTGATCGTCAAATTCCTTGTCCTCGGATGAAAATATATCGTATATTGAGCTCTCCGAGGCGCTTATCTTGGTTACAAAAAGCTCACACGAGCCGTCCTTTGAAGGATAAAGCTGAACGAATATTCTGTATCCGTCGGGGTTAAATCCGATAGAGTGTTTAGCGCGGCTCAGAATATCCCAAAGCATCTTTTTTGTTTCTGTGTTTCCGTAATCAAGCATATCGGTAGTAAGCTCAAAGCGCTCAAGCTCCGTAGCGGAGAGCGATATCTTCAGCTTGTTGGCGCTTATTAAAATCATTTCCATAATTGGTTACCGCCTTTGTTATTTGCTAATATTCATTATAATCGGAAAGCGAAAAAAAGTAACCCCTAAATTTATGGAAAAAATGGCTACTCATTCCGACAAATACTGTAACTTAGTAAAAAAGAATAATTACAAAGAAATAAAAGTTAAGACAAGGTTGGCAAGAATTTTATCAAAGAATTATAGAAGTCGATTATTCAACCTTTTTACGAGCTTTTTAATGCTTTTCGGTTCTTTCTTTTCTCTTGACAATCCAACATAAATTTGATAGAATATATACGTAGAAAAACGAAGGGAAGTGTATTCTTGAAAAATCGCATAGCACGCATATCAGTATCGCTTTTGCTCCTTATATCCACGCTGCTATTTGCCGTTGGATGTAACGGCGGTGCGGAGCTTGAAGCGCTTAATATAACGAATAAAGATCATATAGAGCTTGAGGTGGGCTACACCGTACAGCTAAAGACCGATGCGCCCGATTCTGTAAAGAACAAGCTTGAATGGGCGGCGTCAAACACCTGCGTTACGGTCGATGGCGGTTACGTTACCGCAAAATCGCTCGGCAAGGCGACCGTTGCGGTTTCTTACGGCTCGCTGAGCGATAGCATTGTCATTGAGGTTGTTGAGGACGTTGAGGTCGTAACCACAGAAACCAATGTTGAAAGCAGTTCAGATATCCCAAATACGTCAGATACCGAGCGTCCCTCGATCGACGAGGCGGCGCGTGATGCCTTTTACGGCGACGCAGACCCCGCCGATAGCTACGCCGAGGCAATAGAGCGTTCAAGCAGAGGAGAGCTTTCCGGTGCTACCGAGGTGCCCGACCAAGCGCCCACGGTATCGGCATATCAGCCTACGTACGGCGGTAAGCTTATCAGAAACGACGATGCGTATTTCGTTGATTCCAATACTTACGTTATAGTTAACGCGTACGGCCAAGAGGTGTTCCGCGTTTACCGCGGTGGCGGATATATAACGCTTGAAGAGGTGGCGGCATACGTTTATGCATTTGGAGATATTCCCGCGAATTACAGCGCAAGTAAAAAGACCTCTCCGAGAGAGAGCATCTGGGGTGAAAATCTTCGCGTAAATCATACGAAATTTTCCGGTAGCACTACCAAATATCCGTATGAGCCCAAGCTCCCGAATATAAGCGGTTGCGGCGGCACGTATCAGTATATGGAGATAGATATAGGAACGACGGGAACCGATTGCGATCCGTCGTATCCCGCAAAACTTTATAATAACGGCGGTTATATCGACAGAGGTGCGGCACGTATAGTCTACGCCAAGTACGATATAAACGGCAACAAACAGCTTGAGCCCGACGAGCGTTACGTGTTCTATACCTACAATCACTATAACGATTTTCAGGAGTATCTGAACTATTACGGCGGTTGGGGTGAAATGTTCGGCAATATTACGGGCGGCGGAACGATATCCAGTAAGCAGAACTATAATCCCACGCCTTACGTCGAGGTTGCCAGAGTCAGCCTTCGCCCCGGCACACGCGCGACCGTGGTGATGTTCTTTGATTTCCGAAGATACGACGAGCTACTTTACGTAGCGGCATAATAAAAAAGCACCGATATATCGGTGCTTTTTTATTATAGATTCTTCAACTTTTCAAATACCGCAAAATCTGTTCGCGAGGCGGTTACGGGCATAATTGAAATATATCCGTTATAAACGGCGTCGATATCGATAGATAGATCGTCGCCCTTTTGCTTTATAGGCTCACCTACCTGCTTATACATATCGTTTCCAAGGCACGCGAAATCGTCCTTGAAGAAGGCTCCGCCTTGGCGTGTAATGCGTATTCCACATGCCTTAGGAGGAATATTTACGTTGTAGAGATCATTGTAGTCGTAAAGCTTGTGCTCGGTAATATAACCGTACACGTCGTCAAGATAAGCGGAAGCAGGGAGCAACGTATCAAAATCCGTAGATAACGCAAGCCCCTTTATGCCGAATCGTGAGCCCTCGAGTATCGCACCGACAGTGCCCGAATAGGCAATATCGTGCCCGATATTATATCCGCGGTTTATGCCGGAGATAACGAGGTCGTAGCTTGCGCCAAGTCCAAGAACTCCAAAGCGAGTGCAGTCGGCAGGAGTAGATGATACAGAGTAGGCAACAATGCCTTCTCCGATGTCAACACGCTTGACTTCCATTTCTCCGCGAATGTCAATAGCCTGACTTTTTGCGCTCTGCTCAAACTTGGGAGCGACCACGGTTACCTCGCCGAGCTTCCTTGCCCAGCGTGCAAGAATCGGCAGAGCGGGGGAGCTTATGCCGTCGTCGTTGGTTATCAGTATCCTCATAGCCAGCCCTCATTGTTCTTTTTGTAATCTCCGAGTCTTGCATCCGCATCGGCAAGAAGCGCCTTCATTTCCTTTCGGCCGCTTACAGTAGCGCCGCTTGCGCAGTCGTGTCCTCCGCCGTGATATTTCTCGGCTATCTGATTTACCGTTACGAATCTTGAACGCAGGCGCACACGCACCTCGCCATCCTCGCTCTCAATAAAGGCTATCCAGATGAGCGAATTTTTAATGGAATCCATATAGGAGACCGAAGCGCAGGCCTCTTCAAAGGTCAGCCCGAATTTCTTCTGCATCTTTTTGTCAACGTATACGTATGCTACACCGTGCCCGGTTATTTTCATACGCTTATAAACGTAGGATTGGAACTTGAGCGTGTGAAAATCCTTCATATAGAGATGTGCATAGAGCGTGTCAACGTCTATTCCAACGTCGAGAAGCATACCGGCAAGGCGCATCGTCTCACCCGATACCGAGCGGAAGCGGAAGCGACCGGAATCGGTTACCATACCCGTGTATATATAGGTTGCGGCTTCCTTGTTTATCTTCAGCTCGTCGCGAAACGTGTTGTAAAAATGAGCGATCATTTCGCAGGAAGAGGAACGCTCTTCCTCGACCCACTGATAATCTCCGTACGTTTCTATCGGTATGTGGTGGTCTATCTTTATAAGCTCCTTGCAAAGCACGTATTTGGGATTCGAGATGCGCGCCGCGGTTGCCGTGTCAATAACGATTCCAAGAGCGTCAGCATAAAGCGCCTCGTCTATTTCTCCGTCCTCGTCGCCGAGGAAGCTGACGTAATCCGCATAGTCGGTGTTGCAAAGATATACTTCTTTTTCGGGGAATGAGATTCGAAGGATCTCGCGAAGCCCCTTTGTCGAGCCGACCGCATCGCCGTCGGGACGCTTATGACGGAAAATAATTATTCTGTTATATTCCTTGATCTTTTCAAGGATAATTTTCATTTGTTCAAGCTGCATTTTTTACTCCTTGATAGTATTCAGCGCGCAAAGATCGTCAAGCAGACGCATTGCCTCGTCTTTGTCCTTCAGCGTAGCTCCGCTCGCCTTCTGATGTCCGCCGCCGCCGTACTTTACGGCAATCGGATTTATATTGTGGACGCTTGAGCGTATTTCGCATAGCACGCCTTCATCGGTCTCGGTGAAATTCACCCACGAATCTACTCCCTTTATCTCACCCATAACGTTGACCATTCCGCGAGAGATGGTAAAGTTATCCGCACCGTAGGATCTTGCCTCGTCAAGCGTGGTGTAGATGTACGCAACTCTGTGCTCGGTGAGCTGAATTTTCAGCGCAAAGCGCGCGCGAAGCTGTATGAAAAACAGTTCGTCCGAGTAAAGATTACGGAAAATATCGGACGTATCGAACCCGCGCTCCATAAGGAATGACGCAAGCTTGAAGGTATGCGCGTTGGTCGAGTCATAGCGAAAGCGTCCCGAATCGGTTATCATTCCCGTATACAGCGCCTTTGCGGCAACGGGAGAGACGGTAAGCCTACCCTCCATAGCAAGAGCTGTAACAAGCCCACAGCAGCTTTCGTAAGAGGTGTCGGTAACCTCCTCATCCGCAATTTTTTCAACGAAGATGTGATGATCAAGGCGTGCAGTGGCTTCGGCCGTCGTGTAGCGCTCGTCGCAAATGAGATTCTTTGCCGACGTGTCAAGTATTATAGCAAGTGCATTTGCATAAAGCTCGTCGGGAACCTCGTCGATATCGCCGTCCGACACCATAAACGCGTAGCGCGGAGTCATATCTCCGACCGCGAGCACCTCTTTGTCGGGATAGGTGTCCTTGAGTATGTTTTTCAGACCTATCTGTGAGCCAAGCGCGTCGCCGTCGGGATTTTTATGGCGGTGTATTATTATTCTTGGATATTTTTCTATAAGCGTCAGTATATTTTCAAACATTATTTTTCTCCGAATGGAAATTATATTTCGTTAAGATAGCTGTCTATTTTGCCGATTATCATTCCGTAAGCCACGGGATTTTTGCCGCCCTCGGGAATTATGATGTCGGCGTGCTTTTTACTCGGCTCAACAAAAGCCTCGTGCATAGGCTTTACGGTCGAAAGATACTGCGTAACTACCGAATCAAGCGTTCTTCCGCGCTTTTTTACGTCGCGTATGATGCGGCGCAGAATACGTACGTCGGCATCCGTGTCAACGTATATCTTCATATTGAGTCTTTTGAGCAGCTCTGCATCGGCAAATATCAGTATGCCCTCAAGGATTATTACGTCGGTACTCTCAACAAGCCGAGTCTTGTCGCTTCTGTCATGTACTGAATAGTCGTAAACGGGAGATTTGACAGAGCGCCCTGCGCGAAGCTCGTCGAGATGCTTGATCAAGAGATCTGTGTCAAAAGCATCGGGATGATCGTAGTTAAGATTCGGTCTTTCTTCTGCAGGTATATCCTTTTGCGATTTGTAATAGTCGTCGTGCCTGAGAATAGAGATGCGGTCTCCGAAATGCTCAACGATGTTTCGCGCAAGCGTAGTTTTTCCGCTGCCCGAGCCGCCCGCAATACCGATTATCATACGTTCCTTCATGCTATGATCCTCCCGAAATTTTAATTTACTATTTCGTATATGAGCTTTTGCGGCTCAACCTTGTCGCAGCTAAAGGTAAAAGCCGATCTCAATATAGCCTCTGCTTCGGCGACAGTCCCCGTGCGATTTGTGTGAAGCTCTGCTATAACTTCGCCCTTCTTGATAAAGTCAGACGGCTTCTTGAGAAGAATTATTCCCGCACTGTGATCTATCACGTCGTCCTTTGTCTGTCTGCCCGCACCGAGAACACACGCGGCGGTTCCTATTGCCGCCGCATTGCAGGAGAGCATATATCCGTCAGACTCGGCACAGATCTTCTTGACGTGTTTTGCCGTGCAAAGCAGAGAAGTATCTTTTGCCGCCGCGGGATCGCCACCCTGCGCCTCTATCCATTCACAGAACTTTGCGTGAGCCTTGCCGCTCTCGAGTATTTCTCGCGCCATCTCACGCGCCTTATCGGCGGGGATCGAGCAGGAGAGCTCTATCATAAGAGACGCAAGCGTGAGGCATACTGTGCGCAGATCCTCAGGACCCTTGCCGCAAAGCACATCAACCGCTTCCTTTATCTCAAGAGCGTTGCCGATAGCGTGTCCGAGCGGAACGTCCATATTTGTTATGACCGCGGCGGTGTTGCGTCCGTGTGCCTTGCCTATCTTTACCATCATTTCGGCAAGAGCTCTGGCGTCGTTGGCGGTCTGCATAAACGCGCCGCTTCCGCATTTGACGTCAAGCACTATTGAGCGTGTGCCTGCCGCAAGCTTTTTGCTCATTATAGATGATGAAATAAGCGGGATCGAATCGACCGTTGCCGTTACGTCGCGCAAAGCGTAAAGCTTTTTGTCAGCGGGCGCGAGATTTGCGCTCTGACCGATAACCGCAATTCCGTATTTTTGCACTTGTGCGGAAAAATCCTCGGGGGAAAGGGAAGTGCGAAATCCGTCAAAGGTTTCGAGCTTGTCAACGGTTCCGCCCGTGTGTCCAAGTCCTCGTCCGCTCATTTTTGCAACGATACCGCCTGCTGCCGCCACGATAGGCGCAACGATAAGAGTGGTCTTGTCGCCCACCCCACCCGTAGAATGCTTGTCTACGCTTCTGTCGCCGAACTCCGAGAGATTGATTATATCTCCCGACGTAGCCATAGCTTCGGTAAGGTCAAATATTTCCTCGTCAGTCATCGATCGAAAATATACCGCCATAAGAAATGCAGACATCTGATAGTCGGGGATATTTCCAGCGGTATATTCCTCAATAAGATCGAATATCTCGTCTCTCGTAAGTGCGAGCCCGTGCTTTTTCTTTTCGATAATATCGTACATTCTCATAGCCGCACCTCAAAAAAGATTGATTTTTGTAAAGCTTTCGGGTAAAAGCTCTCCGAGCGTCAGTACCTTTGGCTCTTTGCCGTCAAAAAGTATAACGGGAAAATCGGCAGAGCAGAATTCAGTCATAAACTGACGGCAAACTCCGCAGGGCGGCGTATATGCCGAAACGCTCTCGGCTGCCTTACCGCCAACGACGGCAATTGCCTTGAACGAATTTTTGCCCGCGTGAACCGCAGAGGAAAAAGCAACTCTTTCCGCGCATATCGTGGGAGTATAGGACGAGGATTCAATATTAGCTCCCGTAAAGATGTCGCCATCAGAGCAGAGAAGTGCCGCGCCTACCGCAAAATCAGAGTAAGGGCAGTAGCTTTTTTCTCTTGCTGAGATTGCCGTATCTATAAGAGAGTCAAATGTTTTTTTATCAATATCAATCATATAATTTCAGCCTTTCGTTATAAGCTCGTAAGCTATGCGACCAACGTTATCAAATCCCAAGAGCGTGCCGAGATTTTTTGCATCGATCCCACGACCGTATAATAGCATAGGTACGTTTTCGCGTGTATGATCGGTGCTGTTGTCGGACGGGTCGCAGCCGTGGTCAGCCGTGATGATAAGCGCGTCGTCGTCGCGAAGGCGGGGAATAAATTCACCGAGCCACGCATCAAACTCGCTCATCGCAACAGCGTATCCGTCAGCATCCTGACGGTGTCCGTAATGCATATCAAAATCAACGAGATTTATAAAGCAAAGTCCTCTGAAATCCTTATCAAGCATAGCAGAAGACACCTGCATACCCTCGCGGTTGCTGTGCGTGGGATTGGTCTCGGTGATTCCCGACATTGCGAATATATCTCCTATCTTGCCAACGCCGATCACATCGTACCCCTCATCGCTTAGCTTGTTGAGAACAGTAGGGGTGGGGGGGACGAGAGAGAAGTCGCGGCGGTTGCCCGTGCGCTTGAAATCTGATGCGTTGCTGCCGACAAAGGGGCGTGCGATTACGCGTCCTACGCCGTGCTTGCCAACGAGGATCTCGCGCGCGATACGGCAGTATCGATACAGCTCGTCAACGGGAACAAGCTCCTCGTGTGCGGCGATCTGAAATACGCTGTCGGCAGAGGTGTAGATTATCAGCTTTCCCGTTCTGAGATGCTCCTCACCGTAGTCCCTTATAACGTCTGTGCCCGAGTAGGGAAGATTGCACAGAGTGCCGCGACCTACCGCTTCTTCAAATGCTCTTATTATCTCGTTGGGAAAACCGTCAGGATACGTGGGCATCGGGGATTCGGATATTATTCCCGCCATCTCCCAATGGCCTGTCGTCGTATCTTTGCCGCGGCTTTTTTCAACAAGTCGCGCGTACGCCGCCAAAGGATTTTCGACGCTTGGAACGGCATTGATGCCGTCAATGTTGCCAAAGCCCATAGCAGTCATATTCGGCACGCAAAGCTTGCCCGTCGCCGCAATACTGCCAAGCGTATTGGCGTCTACGTCGCCGAAATCCGCCGCATCGTGAGCCGCGCCGATTCCAAAGGAATCAAGGACTATTAAAAATACTCTTTTTTTCATAGCTTAATTCATAGATGCCGCAACGTTAAGCGCGATAGTCATCATATCGGTAAAGGTGGTTTGTCTTGCATCAGCGTCAAGCGCTTCGCCGCGCAGAATGTGATCTGATACCGTGCATATAGCCAGAGCACGCTTTCCTGCGGCCGCCGCGTTCATATAAAGTGCCGCAGCCTCCATCTCAACTCCGAGGACACCCATCTTGTACCATGCTTCGTTATAATCGGGCTTTCTATTGTAGAAAATATCAGATGAAAGAAGATTACCTACCTGATAGCGAACGCCAATGGCTTCAGCTTCTTTTACTGCACGGCGAAGAAGCTCATAGTCGGCAATAGGCGCAAAATTTCCGCCCAGATCGTATTGATCCTGATAATTGGAATTGGTGCAAGCACCCATACCGATGATTACGTCGCGAAGCTGAATGCTGTCAGCCAGACCGCCCGCAGATCCTATACGAATAATATTCTCAACTCCGAAGAAATTGTAAAGCTCATAGGAATATATGCCAATAGAGGGCATACCCATACCGCTCGCCATAACAGAAACGGGAACACCCTTATACGTGCCCGTATATCCCTGAATGCCGCGAACGTTGTTGACAAGCCTTGCGTCCTCAAGGAACGTCTCAGCAACAAATTTTGAACGAAGCGGATCGCCGGGCATAAGCACGGTCTTTGCAAAATCCGCAGAAGTAGCTTTTATGTGAGGTGTATGCTGATTACTCATAATTATCTCCTTATCCTTTTTTTGCTTTTTTGTTTTCAATTTTAAATATCAATATCCCGAATGGTTTTGTTCGTTTTTTGCTATCTTTACTACACGGCTCGTACCGAGTCTGTCTGCGCCGAGCGCGATAAAGTCCTCGGCATCCTTAAGCGATGCGATACCACCCGCCGCCTTGATCTTTACGCCCTCGCCGATATGCTTTGCAAAGAGCGCAACGTCCTCGCGCGTAGCACCGCTCGTAGAAAATCCGGTGGACGTTTTGATGTAGTCCGCACCCGATGCGGTTACGATCTCGCACATCTTTATCTTTTCGTCATCTGTGAGCAAGCAGGTCTCGATTATTACCTTGAGTATTTTATTTCCGCAAGCTTCCTTGAGCGCCTTAAGCTCTTCAAGAATCTCACCGTAACGTCCTGCCTTGAGATGTCCTACGTTGATGACGGTGTCTATCTCATCAGCTCCGTTTGCGAGCGCATCCTTGCACTCGAATACCTTGGTAGCTGTCGTGCTGTATCCGTTGGGGAATCCGATGACCGTACATATAGCGAGCTTTTCGCCAACGTATTCCTTTGCCTGCTTTACGTAGCATGCGGGAATGCAGACGGATGCCGTGGAGAATTTTATTCCGTCATCGCAGATCGCCTTTATGTCATCCCAGGTTGCACTCTGAGAGAGCAGTGTATGGTCGCAACGAGCAAGTATGTCTGAAATCTTCATAATTTTTACCTCATTTCTGTGATTGTTCTTTTATTTTATCGCACCAGCATTTGTGGCACATAGCTACGTAGCAGTCGTTTCCGCCAAGCATGACCTGCGCGCCTTCGGTAACGATTCGCATATTTTCATCAAGTCTTGCGTTTACCGTTGCCTTTGATCCGCAGGAGCAGATGGTCTTTATCTCGGCAATTGAATCCGCGGTTTCGAAAAGCCGCTTGCTTCCCGTAAAGAGATGGCAGAGAAAGTCGGTTCGCAGTCCAAAACAGAGCACGGGGATATCTCGCTCATCAACGATACGGCGAAGTGCGTCAATGTGCGCCTCGGTAAAGAACTGACATTCATCCGCGATTATAACGTCGATGTCAGGGTGATGCTCGGTGAATTCATAAAAAAGGTCTGTCGACTCGTCGATGGTATCGCATACCGCCTCAAGACCGATGCGAGAACGGATTACCGTTTTACCGTCGCGATTGTCAAGAGAGGGCTTTATGAGCCACACCTTCATTCCTCGTTCCTCATAATTGAATTTCGTTATTAGTGCCTGAGCCGTTTTGGACGAGCCCATAGCCCCGTATTTGAAATATAGTTTTGCCATAGTAGTCGCCTCATTTCATATTATCTCACTATATTTTACCATATTTATCAAAAAAAATAAATAGATTTATTGAAAATTATATGAATCTTTTCAAATATAATATATAAATATCAAAAAATAAGAAATAAATTATAAAAAACTATTGAAAAATCAAAATCTTTGTAGTATAATATTGCATCATAAGTAAATATTCTGTATGACGTATTCAGGAAATCGTGATGTTCACAGCCGAAGGAGTAACGCTCTCAGGTGTCCGTAAGGATGGAGACTGGATGCTGACAGAGCTTTGGAGACACCCATTTGATTGGGGGCCGAAGGTGCAAGCGAAAAACGCTAAACTCTCAGGCAAAAGGACAAAGACTAATTTTTTAGACTATGCTTTTTGACGGTTCGCGTTTTTTGCGAGCCGTCATTTATTTTTTTATTTTATCTTTCGGAGGAAAAGAAATGGACAAATTTTTGGATGCGGTCGCGTCGGTAAACGGCGTGATCAATAATGCGGTGTGGGGACTCCCCGGACTCATATTGCTTATCGGTACGGGAATCCTTTTGACACTTGGCACAAAGGTGTTTCAGATATCCCGCTTAGGACATTGGTGGAAGAATACTATCGTGAGCATATTTAAAAAGAACAGCTCTGCTACCAAAAACACCGACAAAAAGAATATATCTCAGTTTCAGGCGCTTTGCGCGGCTTTGGCTGCGACCATAGGAACGGGAAATATTGCGGGCGTTGCCGCAGCTATCGTTACGGGCGGTCCAGGAGCGGTATTCTGGATGTGGGTTGCCGCCTTCTTCGGTATGATGACTAACATTTCCGAGAACCTGCTC
>JAFXHA010000083.1 GCA_017536635.1 Clostridia bacterium | reverse complement strand
GAGCAGAACCGATGAGCTTACCGTTGAGCTCGGGAATAACAAGACCGATTGCCTTAGCAGCTCCGGTAGAGTTAGGAACGATGTTCTGTGCGCCTGCACGTGCACGGCGGAGGTCACCCTTTCTGTGAGGACCGTCGAGGATCATCTGGTCGCCGGTGTAAGCGTGAACGGTGGTCATGATACCGCTCTGAATAGGAGCGTACTCATTGAGTGCCTTTGCCATGGGAGCAAGGCAGTTGGTGGTGCAGGATGCTGCAGAGATGATCTTGTCATCCTTGGTGAGAGTCTTCTCGTTTACGCCGTAAACGATGGTCTTGAGATCGTTTCCTGCGGGAGCAGAGATAACAACCTTCTTTGCGCCTGCATTGATGTGAGCCATAGACTTCTCGGTGGAGCAGTAGAAGCCGGTGCACTCGAGAACTACGTCTACGTCAAGAGCGCCCCAAGGACAGTTTGCAGCATCCTTCTCAGCGTAGATCTTGATGGTCTTTCCATCAACAGTGATGGTGTCCTCACCTGCAACAACGGTGTGTCCGTCGTAACGACCCTGAGCGGTGTCGTACTTGAGAAGGTGAGCGAGCATTTCGGGCTTGGTAAGGTCGTTGATTGCAACGATCTCGTAACCCTCTGCGCCGAACATCTGTCTGAATGCAAGACGTCCGATACGGCCAAAGCCGTTAATAGCAACTTTTACTGACATGATAAAATTCCTCCATTTTTATATAAAAAATTTTTTGACAATTTTGCAAGGATTTCTCATTCCAATCCTCGTCATTATATATTTTAACTCATTTTTTGTAAATATGCAAGTAGTTTGACCAAAATTTATCAATTTTGGATATTTGCACTTATTGCATAGGATTTTTTGGCTATTTTTGGTGATTTTGTATGTGTTTTTTGCACAAAAGAGGGGTCAAAGACCCCTCTTTTATTAAATCAAACTACGCCCTGAGCCTTCATAGCCTCTGCGACCTTGATAAAGCCTGCGATGTTAGCGCCTGCTACGAGGTCGTCGCCAAGTCCGTACTGGTTAGCAGCCTTGACAGACGCTTCGAAGATATTCTTCATAATGCCCTTGAGCTTTTCGTCAACCTCTTCTGCGCTCCAGGAGTAACGCATAGAGTTCTGAGACATCTCAAGTCCGGATACTGCAACGCCGCCTGCGTTAACAGCCTTGGAAGGAGCAACGATAACGCCCTTGGACTTAAGGTATGCTACCGCCTCGTTTGTGGTCGGCATATTGGATACCTCAACGTAATACTTAACGCCGTTAGCAACCATCATTTCAGCTTCCTTAACGTCTACCTCGTTCTGAGTTGCGCAAGGCATAAGGATATCAGCCTTTACGCCCCAAGGCTTTTCGCCCGGGAAGAACTGTACGCCAAACTTATCGGCATAATCCTGAACGCGATTTCGGCAGGACGCTCTCATCTCAAGCATATAGTCGATCTTCTCGGGAGTGCTTACTCCGTCGGGATCGTAAACGTATCCGTCGGGACCGGAGATGGTAATTACCTTACCGCCAAGCTCAGTAACCTTCTTGACCGTACCCCAAGCAACGTTACCGAAGCCGGATACCGCAAAGGTCTTGCCCTTGATATCGTCGCCGAAGTGGTTAAGCATATTTACAGTATAGTAAACTGCGCCAAATCCGGTTGCCTCGGGACGAATGAGAGAACCGCCGTAGGGGATTCCCTTACCCGTGAGAACACCGGTGAACTCGTCGCGGAGTCTCTTATACTGACCAAAGAGGTAGCCTACCTCTCTTGCGCCTACGCCAATATCTCCTGCGGGAACGTCGGTATCGGGGCCTATGTATTTAGCGAGCTCTGTCATAAAGCTCTGGCAGAAGCGCATTACCTCTGCATCGGACTTGCCCTGAGGATCAAAGTCAGCGCCGCCCTTGCCGCCGCCCATGGGAAGCGAGGTAAGCGAGTTCTTGAAGGTCTGCTCAAATCCGAGGAACTTGATGATGCTCTCGTTTACGGAAGGATGGAAGCGGAGACCGCCCTTGTACGGACCGATCGCGCTGTTAAACTGAATTCTGAAGCCGCGGTTTACCTGAACGTTGCCGTTATCGTCGATCCACGGAACGCGGAACTTGATGATTCTTTCAGGCTCTACCATTCTCTCGATAACGCCTGCTTTTACGAGGTCGGGACGAGCATCGATAACAGGCTCGATGGACTCAAGGACCTCTTTTACTGTCTGATGGAACTCAGGTTCGTTGGGGTTTCTCTTAACGACTCTTTCCATAAGCTCGTTAAGGTACTGATTTTTGAAGCTCATATTTTTCTACCTTTCTTTACAATAAGATTCAAATTTGTAAAGCTTTTCCCTTCGGGAAAATCACTAATGCAATTATTATATCACACCGCCCTGCGCTTGTCAACAAAAAATGATATTATTTTTTTAAAAATTGCGATTTTTTTCAAAAATCTTAGCTTTTGACGACTTTTTTGTTAAAAAATGCAAGTTGAAACAAAAAACTTTCAAAATTCAGCTGATTTCAACTGTTTTTTGAAAGTTTTTGCAAGAAATTTTATATTTTGGTCAGCCTTGCGAAGTTACCCATAAGCTTTTTCGTGCCTACGTTATCAAATATGACCTCGTAAAGCACGTCGTTGCCCATCGGTTTTGCCGAAAGTATCTCTCCGTCCCCAAACATTTTATGTCGCACGCGATCACCTTCACGCAACGTAAGATCTCCTCTCGGTGCGGGCTTGGGCTTCTCCGGTGCCGCCGCAGGCGCGCCGATGCTTTGACCGAATCCCGTCTCTCTTGACGAGTAATAAGTCTTCGACTGCCTTTGCGGAACGTACGCAAAGCGGTCGAGCTCCTCGGTCTTATTATCTATAAGCGGCTCGGGGATCTCACTGACAAAGCGAGAGATCGGGAAATAGCTCGTCTGGTTATAAAGCATACGGGTACGCGTATGCGTTATGTATATTTCGTCCTTAGCGCGCGTTACCGCAACGTAAGCAAGTCGGCGCTCCTCTTCCATATCCGCGGAATCTATCGAATTGATATTCTGCATTCCCGGGAAGATTCCATCCTCCATTGCGGGCAGGAACACAACGGGAAATTCAAGTCCCTTTGCCGAATGTATGGTCATCAGCACGACGGCGTCGGCATCCTCATCGTATTTATCGACGTCAGCGACGAGCGCGCATCTTTCGATAAACGCCGAGAGCACGGCTCCCGTAGTCTTTGCGGGAGGCTCGCTATCGGGATCGTAGAACGAGGGATCGTAATTATCCGCCGCCTCAAGATATTCATTTTCAAAGTCAACGACGTTGGAGATAAGCTCCTCAAGGTTATCAAGTCGCTCCTTTTCCTCGACGCCTGCCTCTACCCACATCTGTCTGTATCCCGTAAGTTCAAGAACACGGCGGACGTATTCCTCAAGAGACATATTTGATCTCAGGTCAGCAGCCAGCATATCTATAAGCGCGGCAAAGCTCATAAACTTCGTTGCCGCACGCGAGAGGGCGGGATATTTGTCCGCGCTTCGCATAATTTCAAGCGGTGTTGCTCCCTGTTCTATCGCAATATCGAGCAGCGCCTCGATGCTTCTGTCTCCTATCTGGCGCTTTGGAACCTTGACTATTCTCTTGAATTTTTCTCGGTCATAAGGATTTACGATAAAGGCAAGATAATACAAAACGTCCTTTATTTCCCTTCGGTCAAAGAAGCTCTGTCCCGAAAGCGTTTTGTGCGGAATACCGCTCGCCGAGAGGGTGGTCTCTATCGAGTTAGAAATAGCGTTTATTCTATAAAGCACCGCTATATCCTTATACTTATATTTTCCGCTGACGACAAGGTCGCTTATACGCTCGGAAATATATATTGCCTCGGTCTTCTGATTCTCGCATCGGTTAAGACTTATCTTTGAGCTGCTCTTGCGCTCGGTGTAAAGCTCCTTGCCGAGTCTTCCCTTATTGTTCGCGATTATCGCGTTTGCGGCGTCGAGTATACATTGTGTCGAACGGTAATTGCGTTCAAGGCGAATGACCTTTGTGCCCTCGAATTTTTTATCAAATCCGAGAATATTTCCAATAACTGCTCCGCGAAACTTATAAATACTCTGGTCATCGTCGCCGACCGCCATTATATTTTTATATCCGCCGCCGAGAAGCTCGGTAAGACGCAGCTGTGCCTCGTTGGTATCCTGAAACTCATCAACGCAGACATACTTGAATTTTCTCTGATAAAAGGCTCTCGCCTCGCTGTTCGTTTCAAGCAGCTCGACCGTTTTCATTATAATATCGTCAAAATCAAGCGCGTTTGCCGAAGCAAGTCTCTTCTGATAATTTGCATACACCTTGGCTATTCGCTCGCGGCGGAAATCTCCGCTAACACTTGAAAGATACATCTCGGGTGTCATCAACTTGTTCTTTGCCATGCTCATCTCGCCCATAACCGATTTTACGGCGAGGGATTTTTCGTCGATATCAAGCTCCTTCATAACCTCCTTTACGACAGACTTCGTGTTGTCGGTGTCATATATGGAAAAGTCGGACTTGAATCCGAGAAAATCGCTGTATTTTCTTATAATGCGCACGCATATCGAGTGGAAGGTTCCCGCCTGTATATCGGCGGTATTTATTCCCTCTCCGAGTGTGGCGGCAAGCCTTTGTCTTATCTCCTCTGCCGCTTTTTTTGTAAACGTGATGGCGAGCACGTTCCAAGGGCTTGGGGGAGCTGAGGCGAACATCGGAAGTATTCTTTCGATATCCTCTTTCTCAAAGCTTTGGGCGCTCTCGATTATCTGCACGGTCGCCTCATCGATATCCGAGGGAACGTAATCGCTGTAATAAGCGTTACCGTATCTAAGTATGAATCCCACGCGGTTGACAAGCACCGTGGTCTTTCCGCTTCCCGCGCCCGCAAGCACGAGCAACGATCCCTCGGTGGTAAACACAGCCTCTCTCTGCTCGGGATTCAAATGTGAATAATATTTATGAAACAGCTTTCTTTTAGCTGTAAGATAACGCTCTGCAAGCGTTTGTGAACTCATTTTTTATTTTCCTTTGGTAATTTAATTTTTATTTTCGCTGTCCGAAAAGAGCTTGCGTATACGCTCCTCTTGCTCTTTTCTGAGGATCTCATCGATAGAGGGCACCTCTTGATCGGCACTTTCCTCCGCATATGTTATTACGCGCTTTTTGTCCTTTTTGCGCTTTTCCTTCGCCTCATTATAAAGCGGATCGAGTCCCAAGCTGCGCTCGTATCTTGCCGAAACAAACACAACGACAACAAATGCAGCGTAAAGAACCAGCGCTATTATCCAGGGCTCAAAAGCGCTGAAATAAAGCACTGTCTGATAGTTCAGAATATTCTCGTAAAGCGGTATGATAATTCTCGGCAAAAAGGCAAGCGGCAAAAGCAGGGCGTGATAAATACAAAGCACTACCCTGTTTGGCACGAGCGTCAAAAAGAATATTCTATTACTGTCTGTTCTCTCGGGATCCCTGAAATAGCTGAAGGCGCAGTACGCCGTATAAGCCGCAAGGAGCACTCCTATGATAAAAAGCGTGGAAAGCGCTATAACAGTTGCGAGCAACGCTTTTGAGAAGGCGGTCTGCTCAACCTGCTTATTAGACGCGCCGTCAAACAAATATTCTCTTGAGGTCTCCCAGGAATTTTTTATAAGCGACAGATTCGAAATGGGTTGATTATGATTTTCTCCTACGGTATATTTCAGGCACGGGATAAGCATTCCCGCAAGGATAAGCACCGCAAGCGCTGCGCCGAGGATATATCTGAAATATATAAATCCTTTTTTACCGTTCGTCTGTTTTTTCTTCATTTTTACTTTCTTCTCCACGGTTATCTTGCGCTTCCCTCAAGGTAGAAGGTCGCTTCCATATCCGCTACGCAAAGCGCAAAGGCAAGAGGAAACATCTCGAGCGCTCTGCCGACCTGATTTGCGTCCTCCGTTCCCGAAAAGCCCATATGATAGCGTATCGCAAACGCTTCATCACGGGTAAGCTTCATAAATCCCGATATGATATACACCGATTTTTCACCGTGCCCGTAAGGAAGATTATCCTCGATAGTGTAATAAGGCACACTTTCCCATACACCGTTTTTCTTTACGTTTCTCATCTCGGTCTTATAAAAATTAGTTTTGCATATGTCGTGGAGCAGCGCGGCGATAGCAAGCGATTCTTCGCTGTAAGTAAAGCCGTATTTGGTAGCAAAGCTTCCCTTTTTCACGTAGTCGCAAAGGCATTCGTAAACGTTGAGGCTATGCTCGAGCAGACCGCCCTCGTAAGCTCCGTGAAATCTTGTGGATGCAGGGGCGGAAAAGAAATCGGTCTTTTCGGTTATGTATTCGAGCAGGGCGTCGGCGCCCTCCCTCTTGATAGTACTTTGAAATATCTGTATGAATTTTTCCTTATTACTGTTCATATCTCTCTCCTAAAATTACAGCTCCTGCTCCATCAGGCGCTTGTTGAATTCCTCTGCGGTATTATATCCCATCTTTTTCTGACGGTTGTTCATCGCGGCAATCTCAAGAACGACCGCAAGGTTACGTCCGGGATGCACGGGAATAGTTATAGAGGGCACCTCGATGCCGAGTATATTTTCCGTGGTCTCCTCAAGTCCAAAGCGATCGTAAAGCTTTTCGGGATTCCATGTCTCAAGCATTATAACAAGATCTATCCTCTCGGTATCCTTTACCGCACCCATACCGAACAGACGCCTTACGTCCACTATTCCGATCCCTCTCAGCTCGACGTAATGCTTTATCAGCTCGGGTGCCGATCCGACAAGCGTTTGCGCTGAAACTCTTTTTATCTCAACGGCATCGTCTGCGATGAGTCGATGTCCACGCTTGACGAGCTCTATCGCCGTTTCACTTTTACCTATACCGCTCTCGCCAAGCATAAGCACACCCTCACCGTAGACCTCGACGAGCACTCCGTGGCGAGTAATTCTCGGTGCAAGGTTAGTATTAAGATAGGCTATAAGCGCCGCCATAAACGAGCTTGTCTTTTCAACCGTTGAAAATATCGGCACGTGATATTTTCTGGCGCATTCCGTCATTTCATCAAAGGCAGGAAGATTTCTTGTCAATATTACCGCAACGGGCAATCTTGCAAAAAAGCTATCAAGCCTGTCGAGTCGCATCTCGGGCGAGAGATTCTCTATGTAAGCGTGCTCTGCCTTACCGAATATCTGTAGACGATATGAGTCAAAAACGTCGAGAAATCCGGATATGGCGAGCCCGGGACGGCTCACCTCAGTGCTTTGCACCTTGATATCCTGCCATTGCTCCGGCAGATAGATGGAGGAAAGACCAAAATTTTCGACTATAACCTTAAGCGGAATATTATATTTTGATACCATAATAGATCTCCTTTCGGACTGATGCGATATATTTATTTTATTATATCATATTTTTTCTCTAAATTAAAGTGCTTTTTTTATTTTTATTATTTTTGTTTATGCAGATTTATTCATAATATCTTCATAAAATAGTGATATAATATAATTTAAAATAACGCAATCGATCTTTTGGGGGAAATAAATGAAAAAAATTTGCAGATACACAGCACTCATTCTTGTCGCGCTGACCTGTCTTTCGCTTCTCTGCTCCTGCTCGACCTCTCGTGCCATACCCGCGGGCAAGCTGGCGCTCACGAAGGTAGGCGCTGTCGGAGAATACGACGTTCTTTACGAGGAATATTATTTTCTTGCAAGTACTTATCTTGAATCGGCAAAGGACTACTTTGAAGGCAGCGAGGACGAGCTCAGAGAGCACGTAACGGAACTCGTTCACGAAAACATAATCACCAACCACGCAATACTTACTCTGTGCAAGACTGAAGGTGTCGAATATAAGGCATCAGATATCAAGGACGCAGTTCAGGAGACGATCGACGAAATGATAACCTCCGATTTCGGCAACCGCGACACCTATATCAAGGCGCTTGATGAAAGCTATATGACCGACCACTACGTGCGCTTCGTTACCGAGGTCGATCTTATCTATTCTCTGCTTCCGCTCACGCTCGCTGAAAACGGAAAATTAAGCACAAGCGAGGACGAAATACGAGATTACATAAAGGAAAATTTCGTCCGCACCTGGCACGTAATGATAGCAAACGATACAAAAGACAATGCCGAAGAAAATTTTGCAAGTGCTCAAAGGGCGCTTGACAAGCTCAAGAGCGGCGATACCACTATGTATAAGCTCATCGGAAGCGCGCTCAACGAGGACGTTTCGATGCCGACAAACGGCTATTGCTTTGCGAAGGGCACGATGGATGCAGAATACGAAAAGGCTGCTTTCGCGCTGAAGGTCGGAGAATATAGCGATGTAGTCAGCGCCAAGGGCGAGAACGGACTCGGAGAGATCCTTGATTGCTACTACGTGATGCAAAGACTTGAGCTTGGCGACGACTACATAAACGACAATTACGACACGTTGACCGAGGCGTATTCCAACGCGATAATATACAGCGAGCTTGAAAAGGTCAAGGATACGCTCGAGTTCGTTCCAAATAGCTTTGCAAAGGAGCTTGACATTCTCTCTCTTGACACGCCCGAAAAAGGCTTTGATTGGCTCCCCGTTATCATTATAGGCGCTTGTGTTGCAGTTATCGGCGGCGCCGCTCTTACCGTAACCCTTATAGTAAGAAGCAAAAAGAAAAAATTAGCGGCTCGCAGAAACACAAAATAATTTTTTAACTTTTATTGTATTTTACTTTTTACTTTTTAATTTGATATTTTTTCGGAGGTAATATGAACGGCGCAAATCGCCAAAGAAGGCGCGTCTCGTACAGACAACGCGTATACAGAAGAAGAAAAATCAAATATATCTCTATCATTTGTGTAATAGCTCTTGCGGCACTTTTCGTTATATTTCTGATTATCGGAAATATTCTTGATCGCAAGGTTGAGGACACGGTGGCAAGGCTTGACGAGCTTGAGAGCAACGCGCCGCACTCGTCCGACACCGGTGAGGCTCCGCACGCGGCTCCGAAAAGCATTCACGCAAGTCCGACCGCGCTCTCTGCCGAGGGCACGTCTCTCGACTCTCGCCTTGCGGCGATACAGTCAAGCGGTATCACGGCGGCGTGCTTTGAGCTCGACAGCAAGGACGGAGTACTTCTCTATTCCTCGCCTACGGCACAGGATCTTGGATATCAAAGCACCGACACGTCCCTATGGCATCTCAAAAATGCCATTGCAAGATTTGACGCGCACGGCCTTTATGCAATAGGAATTACGCACGTTTCTCGCCTTGACGATACGGATGATTTAGCTCGCTCAGCCGCGATAGGCTATCATTCGGCGCTTATTGCCGAAGCGCTTCGCGATGGCGTTGACGAGGTATTGGTCATCGCGCCAAGTGCCGAGCCGCAACGGCTTGAAGAGCTTATCAGACTTGCCGACGAGGTTCACAGGCTCGTACCCGACGGAAAGATAGGCGTATCTCTTACATATCCGTTACCCGAATATGAAAGCACTTCCAAGGAGTTCTCCGACGAGCTGCTGACAAAGCTTTGGAGCTCGTTTGATTTCTTTGCGCTTGACGTCTGCGCTGGCGGCGCGACTGCAGATGAAGCGGAAAGCCGAATGGGTGAGCTTCTCTACTACGTTTTAAGATACAATATGAGAATACTTATTCCCTCGGGTGATCCGACACTTGCAGAAGAGCTCGCAAGCATATGCGAGCAGAGAGGGTTTAAAAATCTTCAATTTATGCCACAGTAAAATCCCGTGAGCTGTGCCGTGTGCGCAGCTCTCTTTTTTTCCAAAATTTCTCTTTAATATATTTTTTGATTCTGATAACAATGACTATCTCAAGCAGCACCGTCGCGGAAGGTATTCCGCCCTGCTCGGTGAAGGACGGCTCAATGCCTACCTTACCAGCGTGGACGAACAGGCACACGAAATGCCAACCTCTCTGACAGTAGAGTTTGCTAAGGCTCAAGGTATCGACGAACACCTAAAGGCGACCGACCAAATGCGGTGGGTACAGATGATGAACAACGTTCGGAACTCTGCCGAAGAAACCGTAATGCGTGAACTGATACTCGCAT
>JAFXHA010000082.1 GCA_017536635.1 Clostridia bacterium | reverse complement strand
CCAGGTATATTGCGCGTCGGTGATATATATTTGCATCGGGAAAGAACGCTCAACCGATATAAGCCCAACCTTTTTGATATTTGCATTAGGACATCCCGACATATATACGCCACCCGTAACGGTATCGTAATCAACTAATACATGACAAGGGCAGATGCTTTTAGGCTCACTTCCTTTTATACAGTATCCTACCTCTGCTCTGTCACCTCTCGCGTCCTGCCTGCACGCATCCGTCAAAAGCTTACCTGAATCGGCGCAATACTCATACTCAACTATGTCGGGATCAATATCAAAGCTTTTTATATTATCTTCAGATATATATTTATCGTGCAAGATAGTCATTACCTCGTCCCAGATTTTTATTGAACGGTTACCGGTGGGATCTGCTATTGTTTTTGGATAATCATATCCATACCAGACACCCCCAAGATAATACGGAGTATATCCGATAAACCATTTATCATAATTGTTTTGGGTGCTTCCCGTCTTACCGGCACAATCCACACGTTTTTGAAGTTTTATATCCTTTGCAGTACCGCTTTTCACTACGTTTTCGAGCATCAACGTCATAAGGGATGCAGTTTCCTCGCTTATTATTGTATCACCCTTATATTTATTTTCAAGAACCGCCTCCCCGTCAGGTCCAAGCACCTCATAATATGAACGGGTGCTGCTATATACACCTTTATTTACAAAAGCCGAATACGCGGCAGTTATCTCTTCTACAGTAACTCCGTAATTGAACTGACCAAGAGCCAACGCGGCATAATCCTTATCGGTTATGATCTCTCCGCTATCTAACGTATCACTTGCTATTATGCTTTGTATCCTGCATTTGCTGTACAAAAAGTCAAATGAATCTTCAAGACCTAAATCCTCAAGGACCTTAACGGTTACCGTATTGATCGAATGCGCAAGCGCATAATTTATATTTGTAAGACCTCGATATATTCCATTTGAGTTTCTCGGCCACGCAACAGGTCCAACGAGTTCACCGCGGCTCTCGTCGAGATTATAATCCCCAAAATTTACGGGAGTATCGTCATATACGCTCGACCAACCAATGATCCCATTTTCCAATGCCGGCGCGTATACCGATAGCGGCTTTATCGCCGAGCCTGCAGGTCGAAGCGTTCCGGTTGCATAATTTTGTATCCGATTGGCTTCCTTTACGCCTACCGCTCCCGCAACACCTAAAATATCTCCCGTATATGGATCAATTATTATCATCGAAGATTGAGGAACATCGGACACCGATGAAATTTTGAAGTGAGACAGATCTTCATAATAGTCCTCAAGTACGTTTTGCACGTCTTTATCCATAACGGTATATATTTTTAGTCCACCGGTATAAACAACAAGATTTGCCATAGGACGACTGTATCCGTACTCCTTGCCCAGATCTGATATAACATCCTCAATAACCATATCAACGTACCAAGAATTTACAGATTCGCTCCTATATTTCTCATCAAGACGTATAATAAGCTGTTCTGCGCTTGCCGATTGATATTCCTCCTCTGAAATATACTCTTGCTCGTACATCTCGCGAAGAATAAGATTTCTTCTCTCTATATTATGCTCGGGATTTCTTATAGGATCGTAATATGTCGGACTGTTGGTTATGGCCGCAATAGTCGCACATTCGGCAAGAGTAAGCTCACTCAAATCCTTGGAAAAATAATATTCTGCTGCCGCGCCGACCCCGTAACAGCCTTGCGAAAGATTTATAATATTCATATAAAGCGTCAATATCTCTCTTTTATCCATTTTTGTTTCAAGATCGAGCGCCCAGAATATCTCCTGTATCTTTCGTTGAAATGAATAATCGTCCTTATCGGTTATATTTTTTATAAGCTGCTGGGTAATGGTAGAGCCACCGTAGCTATCACTGAATTTAAAAAAATAATTTGCACCTGCGGACAAGGTTCTTTTCCAATCCACACCCCTGTGCTCCATAAATCTTTTATCCTCAATACTTACGAAGGCATCTATAAGATCCTGCGGAATATCCTTATAGTCTACGTATTTGCTTCTGTAGCCGCCGTAAAGCTCATTTTCGTCAAGCTTCACCGCCTCTCCTATTCTGTTTGCTCTATCGCTATATTCATAATAATATATCTCGGTCGCCGACTCACTTCCTACAATACGAAACAAACTTTCATCTATCTCTTTTTCAACCTTTTCATCTACGTATATTGCAAAAATAACTCCTACTATCAAGATGACCAGTATCATCAATATAAAAAATATTAAAAAGATCTTCAAAAGCACAAGAAAAAAATTTTTTACCTTGCTATTATCTTTTTCTTCCGTTTTCATTATTACCTCCGCATATTTTGCTTATTTTATTATTGTATAAATTGGGAATAAATAAACATTCTCGGTCAAATAATAATAAAAATATTACTTAAAGAGGCGAATAGAATGAAAAAATCAAAAAAAGGTACGGGAATACTTGCGTTTACTGCACTTTATTCGGTGATGATGATATTTGTACTTGCGGCGACAGTATTCGTGCTATCTCACGAAAAGCTTCAAAGCACAGAAATAACAAAATACGTTGTTGAGACCGAATACGTATATATAACCGCTTCTGCACAGAGCGAAGAAACAACTACGTTCGAAAGCACGGAAGAAGAAACTGTTGCGGTCGCCGAATCGGTATTCGAAACTCTGATCGTCAAAGAGCATTTAGGAAAAATCGGGATCTTCAATTCCGAAGGAGAGGCAATTCACATTATAGACGTATATACAAAAACCCTCCCCGAAGCAGACCGACGTCTGCTCGAAGAGGGCTTTGAAATAACGAATGAAAAGCAACTCGCTTCAATTATTCAGGATTATTCGAGCTGATCATTTAGCTACGACGTTATCGTCGCCGAGTATACTTTTAAGCTCGTTGATAATATATTCACTCGCCTCAAGTCCTATCGAGTAATTAAGATATTTCGACTGACTTGAATCGTAGAATATAACCTGAGTTCCGCCAAAGAAAATATCAACGATATTTTTGGCTTTTTTATACGCCATACATTCAAGGTCGGGAACTCTCAGATATATCTTTGATATCTTTTTAGGCGTGCTTGCCTCTCGAGACGAAGCTTTTTGCGCCTTAGGCTCGACCACCACACTTTGATCAGGCTTTTTTGATATCTCCTCGTATCTGGAGTTCTCTATAAGCTCTTCTGCGGAACTGATAAGCAGCTTTACATCTTCATCATCCCGCACCGAAAGATTTCCACCCACAAATATAGCGTTATCAAGGCGCAAAAGATAAGAATATTTCTCGTATTGCGACGGGAATACAAGGCATTCAATCTCTCCGTATCTATCCTCGAGAGTAACGAATGCCATTTTTTCGTTTTTCCGCGTGGTCTTGACAGTAACGCCGGTTATGATACCCGCAATAGATATTTCCTGCTTATCCTTAATATTCTCCGCATCGGTAATATAAGATATATTCTTAGCATTCAGGGTTTGACAATGCAACGAATAGCTGTCAAGCAAATGTCCGGAAAAATACATTCCCGAGCTTTCTTTTTCAAGCATAAGCTTATCCTTGATAGAAAACTCAGGTATCTTCGGATACTCAAATGCGGGCTCGTTTTCTATCGTTGCCACAGTTGAAAAGATGTCGAGCTGCCCTGAAATATTGGCGCGCTTTCTATCTGTTGCTATATCCAGAAGCTGTTCATACGACGACAACAGACGGCTTCGATAAACGCCGAGAGAATCAAATGCCCCCGACTTTATCAGAGCCTCTACCATACGCTTATTTATATCTCCATCGGACATTCTTCGCACGAAATCTTCAAAATCCTTAAACGGTCTTCCCCGTCTTTCAAGGATGATTTTTTCTATAAATTGCTGTCCAACGTTCTTGAGTGCTAAAAGACCGAAAACTATATCGTTTCCGATAGGATGAAAATTCATACGGCTTTCGTTTATATTGGGCGGAAGCACCCTTATTCCAAGCTTTTTGCACTCGTCGATATATTCGGCGAGCTTTGTGAGATTTCCAAGCACTGAGGTCATAAGCGCCGCCATAAACTCACAAGGATAGTGCGCCTTCAGATATGCCGTTCTATACGATATCACAGCATATGCGGCAGCGTGGCTCTTGTTGAATGCGTAGTTAGCAAAGGATATCATATCCTCAAAGAGCTGACCGACCACCGCTTCGTCAAAGCCTCTTGCCTTCGCGCCTTCAATAAAGCTCTCTCGCTCTGCCTCGAGCACGTCCCCTTTTTTCTTAGACATAGCGCGACGAACAACGTCAGCGTGTCCGTAAGTATATCCCGCTATCTCGCGGAATATGCTCATTACCTGCTCTTGATAAACAGTACAGCCGTAGGTCGAACGCAAGATAGGCTCAAGCTCAGGAGGATCGTATTTTACCTTATCGGGATTGTGTCTGGACTCAATATATTGAGGTATGGAATCCATAGGTCCCGGACGGTAAAGCGCTATCGCGGCAATAATATCGTCAAAGCAATCCGGACGAAGCTCGGTAAGCATCTGCCTCATTCCCGCCGACTCGAGCTGGAAAAGCCCGAGCGTTTTGCCCGATGATATAAGATCATAGGTTTCCTTATCGTCAAACGGGATCTTGTTGATATCAAAGCTTGGCTCTCTCTCAGAAACGTAACCGCACGCTTCATTGATTATTGAAAGATATCTAAGTGCCAAAAAGTCGAATTTTAAAAGTCCGAGCTTAGCAATAGTATCCATATCAAACTGAGTAACAACAGTGCCGTTGCTGACGGCAAGTGGTACGTATTCTGCTATCGGAAGATCAGTAACCACGATACCCGCTGCGTGAACGGTAATGTTACGAGGCATTCCCTCAAGCTCCATTGCCGTGTCAACAAGCTTTTGCACCTCGTACGAACCGTCGTACTGCGCTTTGAGAGCAGGAAGCTTGAGCGCATCCTTGAGTGTCATACCGAGCTCGTGCGGAACTGCACGGGCAACCGTATCAACGTCTGCATATGACATTCCGAGAGCTCGTCCTACATCGCGTATTGCGGCTCTCGCGGCAAGCGTACCGTAGGCAATGATCTGGGACACGTGATCGTCTCCGTATTTATCGAACATATAGCTTATGACCTCGTCGCGCCTATTGTAACAGAAGTCAATATCTATATCGGGCATGCTTATTCTTTCAGGATTAAGAAACCGCTCAAAAAGCAGATCGAACTTTATAGAGTCAACCTCGGTAATTCCGCAAAGGAATGCGACAAGGCTTCCCGCGCCCGAGCCTCTTCCGGGTCCTACGGGAATACTCTTCGACTTTGCGTATTCAACGTAATCTGCAACTATCAGAAAATAATCGTTATATCCCATTTTGGATATAACTCCAAGCTCGTATTCTATACGGTCAAGGTAGACCTGTTCACCTTGAGGTTCAAAGGTCAGCGTGCCGTTTGCAATACGCTTTTTAAGACCATTATAAGTAAGCTGACGCAAGTATTGCTCTGCACTCATATTATCGGGAGTTTTGAATGTAGGCAACTTAGGCTCATCAAAAGAAAACTCAAAATTACACATATCCGCGATCTTAACCGTATTTTCGATCGCATCCTTATATCCGCCGAGAATATTCTGCATTTCCTCGGTAGTTTTATAATAAAACTCATCGGTCTCAAAGCCAAGAGGTCTTCCGTCAGTAATAACGCTATTAGTCTGTATACACATAAGCACGGCCTGCGTATTTGCATTCTCTCTGCGAAGATAATGGCAGTCATTAGTAGCCACCATAGGAAGCTGACATTCATCCGCAAGCTTTTCAAGCAAGGGCAATATCTGCGCTTGCTCGGCTATTCCGTGATTCTGAAGCTCGATATAAAAATTATCCTTCCCAAAGATTTCTGACATTTCAAGCGCGCATTTTTTTGCTCCGTCGTAATCGCCTTGCGAAAGCAATGTTGGTATCTGTCCTGCAAGACAGGCTGAAAGAGCAATAAGTCCCTCAGAATGCTCCCGAAGCAATGACATATCCACGCGAGGCTTGGAATAAAAGCCCTCGGTAAATGCCTTTGAAACCATATAAATAAGATTTTTATATCCCGTTTCGTTTTTGCAAAGCAAAACAAGATGATAGGGCTTAGATACGGCAGACGGAGAGTTCCCCTTTTCAAAGCGCGAGTTCGGCGCAACGTATACCTCACAGCCTATTATTGGCTTTATCCCCTCTTTTTTACACGCGTCAAAAAAGGAGACTGCGCCGTACATAACACCGTGATCGGTAAGTGCCACTGCGTGATGACCGCATTCCTTTGCTCTCTTGGGAATATCAGCAATTCGGCATGCGCCGTCAAGCATACTGTATTCGCTATGCAAATGCAAATGAACAAAATCCTGCATACAAGTCTCCTTTCTAAAATTATATATCGTCTTCTTTCTTAAACAATACAAATAACACTATACCCACTGCCACGATCGTTATTATAACTAAAATGATAGTAACTACTGTTGCTCCCATTCCTCGCTCATCAGCAGTATCGGACTCACCTTTGGTACGCAATCTCTCCATTTCGATCACGCCTTCCAAATCCTCATCGTCATATTCAGTGCTATATCCCTTTATGCTATTGAGCCATATCGAAACAGATTCCGAATCATCGGTAAGGGCACGAATACTTATCTTCAGGTATTGCGCGTTATTTTCCTCATTAAATTCATAAATATCCAATATCATCTGTCCGTGCTCGCCCGAAGTAAATGCCTTGGAAGCATGGGTAACGACATCGCCATTTCCAAGCATAACGCTTACCTCAAATACCGCATTGGTATCCAAAGCATCAATATTCATATCAAAAACAAGATACGGCGTATAAGAGAAATTTTCAACGGTATCATACGTATAATAGATCTCAAAGGTATCACCGCGCTTGAGCTCATGGGAGTGTACGTGCAATGCTCTGACACCGTTTGCAGAATATTCTGCTTTTGCAGACTTTGTATTTACACCGTTTTTCCAATTATTCACACTTGTAGACGAGGAAAAATTGAAATAATCAAAGCTTCCCTTTACGTCTTTAGGCAATGTGTCAAGCAATTCTATTTCGTAATAAGTTCTTGCCGCATATGCGGAAGCGCTCTTGGTACGCAATATTTTTGACCAGGAAACAACTCCAAAATATTTAAGCAAATTATCGGTAACTTCAAACGTGTCCTCTGTGTCTATGTATCTGAAAATGTTGGAAAGCTCGTCAAATCTGCACTCTCCATCACTATGGTCGTCAGCAAATGAAATTATAAACGACGACAAAGAATCCATATCAAAAAGCTTATAGTAAGAATATGCGTAAGCACATGAGAGGGCGTTGCCTGACAGGTCTTGCGGCATCTTCCACAAAATGCTGTAGCTTTGCGGTGCATTCTCGAAGCGATCGGAAAGTCTGCTAAAATAGTTTGCGAAGATCTCTATATTTTCAACGCTTATACGGTCATATTCTTCTTTCAAAGTAGACGTATCAATTATACGATCAAGCGTGGCGTTGGATATTCCAAACGGAGCATCCTCGATTTCAAGCATTATCGAGAATAACGGATCGTCCAGGAAATGATCTTCCAAATTAGTAAGAATTCCCTCTATAAATTCCGCTCCCTTTGCAGTCGCCTCTGCCTCGGCAGTATAAGCGTTTGCGTCGGATATCGGAACGACGAGATTTATTGCGGGATTGATACTTCTCATTGAATTTGCTACAGAGAGCATATAAATAACGTATTTTTCAATATACTTATCAAACGTAAGGTTTTGAATATAATTCGTTTCCTTTACGTCATCCGCCCTCGTTCCGAGCACGACTCCATTTATATATCCTCTTTCTGATCCGTTATATCGCTCTGCGATAAATGACGATGCGGCACAAATAAAATCAAGCGTTTGCGCATCGTATATATCGGGAATAGTATACGGAGTTTCCGTATGGTCTATATCGACATCAAGCGAATTTATATTTCCTTTTGCAAGAACCAAAAATCTAAGATATATGTTTGAGCCCGTCTGAGACAGGGTCATAATTTGAGAATCGAGATCCGAGATAACCCCCTTGTCTATATAAGCAAAGGTGTCTCCCATAGGATAGAGGTAGCAGTTTGAAGCATTACCGTAAAGCGAATCAAGATCGACGGTTACTATCGCGGTTCCGGGCAAATGGTTGCTTGCGTGCGCAATATTATTCGTCTCTATTCCCTTAAATCCTGACTTGTCTATATTTTCAGCTTCGCCGTAAACCGCCGGCATCTTCATATGCGACGCAAGATAAGTATCTCCCGTTGGCGAGGAAAGGACAAGTGCATATTTTGCAAATCTGTCCTCGATTGCCGATATCTGAACAACATATTCAAATTTTATAGATATAGGGGCATGCGAAATAACTTGATTATCTATGTTTTTTATTGCGGTTTCATAAGTCGTATTAAAAGGAATTTTATAAATACATATGGTATAATTACCGTATTTTACCAATATGTCGTGATTGATAGTTCCGCTTATTTCAATAATATTTTTCTCGGAATTGAACTCGCAATAGAAATTGGAGGAATTTTGTGATATGTCGACATTTTCGGTATCAACAGCAACCACGTCGGCAAATACGGGCATAATACTTAAACTAAGCATTACCATAAGCATAAATACAGAAATTATTTTTTTCATAAAATTCCTCCTTTCATAAAAATTAAAATCAATTAAAAGAACGTAAGCTGATCCGTCTCGTTAAGATTTTTCAAAACTCCGTTTTCTCGCAGTGTTTCGATAACAGACTTTGTAAGCTTTGCTCTCGTTCTGAGGTCTTCGATTGAGAAGAAGGGCTCTTCGTCTCTTGCCTTTACAATATTGATAGCCGCATTTTCGCCCAATCCGCCGAGTGCTGAGAACGGCATTCTTATAGCTCCGTTTTCGGGTAAGAAAGCAAAGGCGTCCGATTTTTCAATATCTATGGGCAAAAAGCGTATTTTTCTCGACATACACTCGTTAATGAGCTGAAGCGTAGATACCGAGCTCTGCTCTTTCTGAGAAGCCTCTTTGCCTCGCCTTTCGATATCCTTTATCGTATTAACTACGTTTCCGCGCCCCTTCATAACGATAGCGGCGTCAAATCCGCCGGGAGCTACGGTAAACATAGCGCAATAGAATGCTATCGGCATATGAACCTTATACCAACCAAGACGTATCGCCGACATAACGTACGCTGCTGCGTGCGCCTTTGGGAACATATACTTTATCTTTTTACAGGAATTGATATACCAATCGGGAACGTTATTAGCACGCATATCATCTTCCCATTCCGGCGTAAGACCCTTTCCCTTTCTTACCGATTCCATTATCTTAAATGATTTCGCGTTTTCCACTCCGTAACGGATAAGGTCGTTCATTATATTGTCTCGACATCCGATAACCTTGGAAATATCGCATATTCCCTCGTTTATAAGATCCTGAGCGTTGCCGGTCCAAACGTCAGTTCCATGCGAAAGTCCTGAGATCTGAAGAAGGTCTGCAAATGAACCGGGTTTTGCTTCCTCAACCATTTTCATAACGAAACGCGTACCGAACTCGGGAAGTCCGTAGGTACCGATCTTTGCGTCGATATCCTCAGGTGAAACACCAAGAGGCTTGGTTGAAAGGAAGAGATCGTAAACGGATCTGTCATTCATAGGAACGTCAAGGACGCTGGTATTAGAAAATCTTTCAAGATATTTATACTTAGTTGGGATATCGTGTCCGAGCTCGTCAAGCTTCAGGATCGTATCGTGAAGATACGAGAATGCAAAGTGCGTGGTTACGATAGAAGAATGCGGATCATCAGCAGGATGCTGTACGGGAGTAAAATCGTAAACCTCGTATTCACGAGGAACAACGATTATTCCGCCGGGGTGCTGACCTGTTGTACGCTTAACACCCATACAGCCGAGCGTTATCCTGTTCATTTCGGCACGGCTTACACTGACACCCTTGCTCTCAAAATATTTCATCACAAAGCCGTATGCAGTCTTATCTGCAAGAGTTCCAAGAGTTCCGGCGCGAAAAACGTTCTCGGCACCAAAAAGCTCCTCGGTATACTTATGTACCTTTCCCTGCACGTCGCCTGAGAAATTAAGGTCGATATCGGGAGACTTATCTCCGTAGAATCCAAGAAAGGTCTCAAAGGGTATATCATGCCCGTCAGCGTGATATTTGGTTCCGCAGGCAGGACACATCTTATCGGGCAGGTCAAAGCCCGAGCCTACTGAGCCATCGGTTATAAACTCGCTCTTACGACAATTCGGACAATAATAGTGTGGCGGCAGAGGGTTGACCTCGGAGATTCCCGCCATCGTAGCAACAAATGAAGAGCCGACCGAGCCTCGTGATCCAACAAGATAACCTTGGCTTTCGCTGTATTCAACGAGCTTCTGCGCGATCATATAAAGCACAGCAAAGCCGTTCTTTATAATAGACGTAAGCTCCTTTTCGAGTCTGTTTTTTACTATATCGGGAAGATCGTCGCCATACATCGAGCGAGCACGGCTCCAGCATTTCTCCTGAAGATCCTCCTCCGCTCCTTCCATTTTTGGCGTATAAGAGCCCTTGGGAATAGGACGGACGTCATCGTCGATCATATCGGTAATTTTGTTGGTGTTTGTAATAACTACTTCTCTTGCCTTTTCCTCGCCAAGATATGAGAACTCCTCAAGCATCTCCTCAGTCGTTCTGAAATAAAGATGGATATCTCTGTCCGCATCCTTAAATTTCATACCTGCGAGTAATATTTTACGGTAAAGCTCGTCCTCTTCGTTAAGAAAATGCGCGTCGCAGGTAGCCACTACGGGCTTGCCGTACTTTTCACCGAGCGCAACTATCCTGCGATTGAGGTCGCGAAGTCCTTCGTCGTCAGCGACTTTACCTTCGGCAATAAGAAATCTGTTATTGCAGATAGGCTGTATTTCCAGATAATCGTAAAAGTTTACGATGTCCTCTATTTCTCTTTCCGACTTATTATCGAGTATTGCGCGGAAAAGCTCTCCCGATTCACACGCAGAACCGATTATAAGTCCCTCTCGATGAGCTGTGAGCTCAGTCTTGGGAATTCGCGGAAAGCGTCTGTAATATTGCAGGTAGCTCGAAGAAATAAGCTTATACAGGTTTTTGAGGCCTGTAAGATTTTTAACGAGTATTATCTGGTGATAAGTATTAAGACTAAGCGGATTTGCCTTGCTGCTCATTTCGTTAGCAAGATCCTCGAAGCTGACGATATCCGCCTCAAGCATTTGCTTTGTCATCTTAAAGAATATCATCGCAAGGACCTCTGCGTCATCGCAGGCTCTGTGATGATGGAAATCACCCAGACCGTAATGATCAACGAGCGAATCAAGCTTATGCCTCTTCAATTCGGGATTTATGTATCTTGAAAGCGCAAGCGTATCAAGATAAGCATTATCAAAAGGAATTCCCAGCCCCTTTGCCGCCGCGCGTATAAAGCCGACGTCAAAGTTTGCGTTATGTGCTATAAGCAGGCGGTTACCCGCAAAGCTCAAAAATTCCGGAAGCACCGCATCAATGGTACGTGCATCCGCCACCATTTCGTCGGTAATAGAGGTAAGATTAGTTATCTCCTCGGGGATAGGACACTGAGGGTTTACAAAAGTGTTGTATCTTTCAAGCACTTTGCCGTTCTTTATCTTGACCGCGCCTATCTCTATGATCTTATCGTTCTGATTAGACATACCGGTAGTTTCTATATCGAAAACTATCATTTCATCGTCAAAACTACCGTTATAGCTTCCGAACACAGCACCCGCGGTATTATTTACGAAATAAGCTTCCATTCCGTAAATGACCTTCATTCCGATCTTATCGGCGGCAAGCATTGCCTCAGGAAATCCCTGAACGTTTCCGTGGTCGGTTATAGCTACCGCCTTATGTCCCCACTTCTTTGCCATCTTTACGGCAACGTCGGGCGGAATAAGAGCGTCCATATTCGACATAGTAGTGTGCAGATGAAGCTCTACACGCTTTTCCTCGGCATTATCCATACGCTCTATCTTGGATATTTTGGCAATATCCGAGAAGCACATATACATTTCGTCATCCTTAGGATCTATCTTCGTGTATCCACTTACTGCAACAACTGATCCCTTGGATATCTTAGACGAAAGATCGCCCGCCTCCTCGGGAGAAAGAGAGAATTTTTTAACCGTTATAGACGCATTTCCGTCAAACAGTCCGAAGGATATATTGAATTTATCTCCGTTTCGGTTTACGTCCTTGGTAAACTCAAATATCTCTCCAACGAAAACTACGTTTCGAACGGCTCTCGTAACATCTGCGATCTTTGAGGGCTTTATATCAAACACATTTCCGACAAGGTACTCGGCAGCAGAAATATCATAAGTATTACAACCTATTTTTATGAGTCCGTCATTTCCGTATTCAATGTCATCATCGTTATAAACGGTAGCTATCTTGGGAAGCTTTACCGTCTCCTCTTCCTCTGTGGGAGTCGCAATCTTCTCAGTACCGCGGGACTCATAAGCTTTCTTGGCATCTACGATCATTCTATCGTATTCGCGAAGCTTATTGTTCTTATATTCGCTTTCCATATTGGCGTTATCGTTATGGTAAATACTTACGTTAACGTTTACGCCGAACTCGCTTTGTATTATCTTCTCAATTACACTTCGCGTGCCACCGTCCTCGAGCAAAAGTATGCCGTTTTTCGGAAAAGGTATAGTTATTTCTAACTTTTCTCCGTCAAAGCTATACGTATAATCCCCGAAGAATCCGCGCGCGACCGCACCGGTTCTTTCTGTCTCCTTGAGGATCTCGGTTATATATTCATACGTTAACTGAGAACTCGGATATTTTGGAAATATCTTAAAAAGATTAAGCTTGTACGCCTCGGTTACCTGTGCCTCAATATCATAAAGCGTATCCTTTTTAAGCGTAGTCGGAAAATCCGCATACACCTCAAGCATACGGTGTTCCTTATCCACTCGGCTTCGAGTTACCGTTGCTGAGCTTAATATGTCAGCATATTTTTCGGGCGGGTTATATTTATTTAAAAGCTCCGATAATGTTTTATTAGCCATTTTTACTCCAAATCAATTATTATCGAAAGACCCGCCGAGCGATCATCTCATTCTTTTAATCTCATCAATGAGTCTTTCTACTATTGAATCCTCTGATATTTTTTCTACTATTTCGCCGCGACGGATAAGCACAGCCTCTCCCTTGCCTCCGGCAATTCCTATATCTGCCTCACGCGCCTCTCCGGGACCGTTGACAACACATCCCATAATAGCTACCTTTATGGGAAGATCAAGAAGCCCTTCCTTCTCTGCCGCGCTTTCAAACTCCTTGACAAGTGCGATAAGGTCGATCTTTGTTCTTCCGCAGGTAGGGCAGCTTACGATATCCATACCGCTCTGGCCCTCAATATCAAGCGACTGCAATATTCGTCTTGCGGCGCTGATCTCCTCGACGGGCTTGTCCGTAAGAGACACCCGTATCGTGTCTCCTATACCGTCGCAAAGCAACGCGCCGATGCCGATAGCGCTCTTAAGCGAGCCGCGTTCCTTTCCGCCCGCCTCGGTAACACCCAGGTGAAGCGGATAATCGGTCATCTGAGATAGTTTTCTGTTAGCCATTATCATTTTATACGGATCCGAGACCTTCATCGATATGGCAATATTATTGAAATTGTACTTTTCAAGCAAGGACACGTGATACATCGCGCTTTCACAAAGCGCATCTGGCGTGGGAGACCCATATTTTGCGAGAATACTCTTTTCGAGCGAGCCACCGTTAACACCTATCCTTATAGGAATATTTCTCTTGCTACAAGCATCACAAACAGCCTTGACCTTATCATCAGATCCGATATTGCCGGGATTTATTCTTATTTTATCGACACCAAGCGCGGCGCATTCCAATGCAACACGGTAATCAAAATGGATATCGGCAACAACGGGAATCGAAAGTCCGTTTTCTTTAAGATAAGGAATTGTTGTCGCGGCATCCTTGTCGGGAACGGTTATCCTTACTATATCACAGCCCGCACTCTGAAGCTCAAGACATTGAGCAAGTGTTGCTGCCTTATCGTGCGTATCGGTATTGGTCATAGACTGTATTGCTATCGGATTACTTGCCCCGATAGCTATATTGCCTATCTTTACCTCTCTCGTTTTTCTTCTTATATCGTTATATTTCATATCTAAAACAGTTTAATTACGTCCTTAAATGTTATTATTATCATAAACGCAAACAGGATCATCAAGCCTGCAAAGTTTATATACGCCTCTACATTTTTGTTTATCGGCTTCCCTCTTACGCCTTCGATCGCAAGGAAAACAAAGCGTCCGCCGTCAAGCGCGGGAAAAGGCATAAGATTTACCACACCGAGATTTATCGTCAAGACCGACATAATATACAAGAAACTCATCAATCCCTGTCTTGCAGCGGTTTCTACCGCGCCCACAACTCCGACGGGACCTGAAACCGATTCCATTCCAAATCGCCCCGAAAAGAGTCCGACAAATGAATCAATTACCATTTTGACGGTAGACACAGATCTGAAAAACGCATGCTTCATAAGTGTCGGGAAGGTAGCCTT
>JAFXHA010000081.1 GCA_017536635.1 Clostridia bacterium | reverse complement strand
TTCTTCGGTATGATGACTAACTTTTCCGAGAACCTGCTCGGTATCTATTTCCGCCGTAAAAACGAGGCGGGAGAATGGTCGGGCGGACCTATGTATTACCTGAAGGACGGACTGGGTAAGATATACGGCAAAAAATGGCTCAAGCCTGTCTCATCGGTGCTTGCCGTGCTTTTCTGCTGCTTTGCGATACTTGCATCCTTTGGAATAGGAAATATGGCGCAGATCAATAAGATAGTTCTCAATATGGACGCGGCATTCTTTACCAACGCAACTCTCGGAACTATTCCCGGAACCGATATAAGCATCATACACCTTATTATAGGACTTGTTCTGCTTGGCATCGGCGCGCTTATTATTATCGGCGGACTTAGGCGTATCGCAAAATTTGCCGAGGTAGTAGTTCCGTTTATGGCTGTTATTTACGTTTTTGGGTCCCTTGTAATTATGTTTATAAATATCGACCAGGTCGGAGCAATGTTCGCGTCTATATTCAAGTTCGCTTTCAAGCCCGCAGCATTTCTTGGCGGTGGTCTTGGCGTGCTTATACAGAAAACGATGACTCAGGGCTTCAAGCGCGGTGTATTCTCGAACGAAGCAGGTCTTGGATCTTCAGTTCTCGTTCACTCATCTTCCAATGCTAAAGAGCCCGTTAAGCAGGGAATGTGGGGTATATTCGAGGTGTTCCTTGATACCTTTGTCGTATGTACAATGACTGCGATCGTAGTTCTTTCAACCGGATATATCGATCTTTCTACAGGCGCTCCCATGCCCGGTGCAAACGGTGATACACTCGTATCTCAGGCGTTTGGAGAGTATTTCGGCGCACCGGGTACGTGGTTCGTGGCAATTGCTATGCTGTTCTTTGCATTTACCACGGTTCTCGGTTGGTCCCAGTACGGCTCAAAGGCTGTTGAGTATCTCTTCGGCGCGAGAGGCGTTAAGGTATATAAATACATTTTCGTTCTTATGATCGTTTCGGGAGCCGTTATTGAGGGCGGTCTCGCTTGGGACCTCTCTGATACCTTCAACGGACTTATGATGATCCCCAACCTTATCGGTGTCGTCGCTCTGTTCCCGCTGGTTATCAAGATCGTTAAAAATTACGTTGACCGCAAGATCAAAAATAAGGACGTAGCACCTATTCTGTCTTACGATTCGGATATACAGGCAGAAACAGAAAAAACGCTTAACGAGGATTGATATTTTTAACTCCCCAAAGTTAAAACTTTGGGGAGTTTTTTGAATTAAAGTATTGATTTGACAGAGTGCTTGTGATATAATGAAAAAAACTGTGATTTAAGGGCGTATTATATTATACAGAGGTGAAAAATGAATATTAAGGAATATATAAAGGATAATATCCTGTATCTCGACGGAGGTATGGGAACTCTGCTTCAAAAAGAGGGTCTTGCACCCGGAGAAAAGCCTGAAAAATGGAATATTACGCGCCCTGAGATAATAACACGGATACACCGCGATTATTTCGACGCGGGCAGTAACGTGGTCAATACCAATACCTTTGGCGCAAACCTTTTAAAATTTGGCGCCGAGGAGCTTGAAGCTATCGTTAGTGCGGCAATATCCAACGCGCGAGCGGCATCCGAGCAGAGCGGAGGAGCGCAACCTAAATGGGTAGCGCTTGATATAGGTCCTACGGGAAGGCTGCTTAAGCCTTATGGCGATCTTGACTTTGAGGATGCAGTATCTGTATTTGCCGAAACAGTAAAGCTTGGTGTAAAATACGGAGCGGATCTCATAATGATAGAGACGATGAGCGACAGCTACGAGACCAAGGCGGCATTGCTTGCCGCAAAGGAAAATTCGTCGCTCCCCGTGTTCGTTTCAAATGCTTACGGTGAGTCGGGAAGACTTATGACGGGAGCTACTCCCGCGGCAATGGTAGCGCTTCTCGAGGGAATGGGCGCCGACGCTATCGGCGTTAATTGCTCACTCGGTCCGAAGGCATTATTCGGAGTTGTTGACGAATATCTTAAATACGCGTCTGTGCCGGTGCTGCTAAAGCCCAACGCGGGACTTCCAAGGACGATAAACGGAAAAAGCGTATACGACGTGATGCCCGATGAATTTGCGACTGACGTATCTGAGCTTATTCGCAGAGGAGTCAGAATATCGGGCGGATGCTGCGGTACAACACCGGAATATATTTCGGCACTCGTCAGAGCATCTGCCGATATAACGCCTGTGGCAATTACAAAAAAGAATATTACTCTTGTGTCCTCTTATAATCACGAGGTCGTCCTCGGCGCAGAGCCGATACTTGTCGGCAACAGGATAGATCCTACGGTAAACGAGGATTTACGGGATGCTCTTCGTAATAACGATATAGATTATATTATCGACGAGGGAACAGAGCAGCAGGATGATGGCGCGCAGATCCTCGGTGTCAACGTTGGACTTCCCGATATCGACGAAAAAAGTATGCTTACGTCTGCTGTTTGCGAGCTGCAAACGATAATTGACCTGCCGTTGCTTATAGATGCACGTGATGCTTCCGCTATGGAATCCGCGCTTCGAAGATATAACGGCAAGGCAATGATAAGCTCGGTTAACGGAAAACGCGAGAGCATGGACAAGATTTTCCCGCTCGCAAAAAAATACGGCGGAGTGATAGTCGCGCTTACGTTTGACGAAAACGGTATACCCGAAAGCGCCGAGGGAAGACTTGAGATAGCCGAGAGGATTCTTGGAGAAGCTGAAAAATACGGTATCGATAAAAAAAATATAGTTTTTGATATGCTTGCGCTTTCCGCCGGCGATAACGGCACGGTGGATCCTGAGACCTTGCGCGCGGTAGAGCTTATAGAAAGTAAGCTCGGAGACGAAAGCGTATTGCACGTATCGCGCATATAAATATATGCTATGCCGAGGTATAGTCCGAGGCTGAAATAATAAAAATCACTTTGGAGGAGAGCTATGAAAAGATTTGGAGTAATGCTTGATATGTCGAGAAACGCTGTTATGAAGCCTGACGAGGTAAAAAATTATGCCCGCGTGCTTAAATCCTTGGGATATAATATGATACAGCTTTACACCGAGGATACGTACGAGGTAGAGGGCGAGCCTTATTTCGGATATCTTCGTGGAAGATACAGCGAGGCAGAGCTTTGCGATATCGTAAAATATTGCGATTCTATCGGTGTCGAGGTGATTCCGTGTATACAGACACTCGCACATCTTAATCAGATATTCCGCTGGAAGCCCTACGGCTCTATCAATGATACGGGCGATATATTGCTTGTAGAAGAGGAGCGTACTTACGAGCTTATTGAGAATATGTTCAAAACGCTTGCAAAATGCTTTACGAGTAAGTACGTTCATATCGGTATGGACGAGGCTCATATGTTAGGCCTTGGAAAATATCTTGACAAGCACGGCACAAGAAACCGATTTGATATACTTAGCGAGCATCTGACCAAGGTGTCCGAGATAGCGACAAAATACGGCTTTAAGCCGATAATGTGGTCGGATATGTTCTTCAGGCTTGCAAATCACGGAGCTTATTACGTAGAGAATCCTTCGATTGATGATGCCGTAAAAGCATCTGTTCCGGAAAACGTCGGACTCGTTTATTGGGATTATTACCACGATAAGCAGGAGCATTATGAAAAAATGATGCGTGCTCATCTTGAGTTTGATAACGAGATCTGGTTTGCGGGCGGAGCTTGGACGTGGAAGGGCTTTGCGGGTTCGAATGCCTATACTATGCAGACTATGTGTCCCGCTATGCGTGCGGCTCACGAGTGCGGCGTGGAAAACATTTTTATGACTATGTGGGGAGATAACGGAAAGGAATGTTCGTTCTATTCCGTGCTTCCGTCTCTTTACGCGATCCGTAGATATTACGACGGTGAGACCGATATGGATAAGATCAAGGCTGAGTTCAAGGATATCACGGGCGAGGATTACGACGGTATGACTACTCTCGATCTTCCTGATTTTATTGGCGGCGATATGAGGAATAAATGCTCGACAAAGCCGTTGCTTTACAACGATCCTTTCCTCGGAGCGTTCGATTCTACGATCGTTGGCGACGGCAAGATAAACAAGGATTATCTTGAACACGCAAAAGTTATTCGCAAGGCAGGAGAGAACAGCAAAAATTACGGTTATATCTTTGAAAGCCATGCGGCACTCTGCGAGCTGCTTGCCGTAAAGTACGACCTCGGATTCAGAACGAGAAAGGCATATAAGGCGGGAGATAAAAACGCACTTGCCGATATTATCGAGGATTACGAAACTGCAATAGCGCTTCTCGATGAGTTTTACCTTGCGTTCCGCAACCTTTGGTTCAAAGAAAACAAACCTCACGGCTTTGACGTTCAGGATATTCGTCTCGGAGGACTCAAGCAAAGACTCATATCTTGTAAGGAACGCCTTGTATCATACGTTAACGGCGATATAAATTCTATCGATGAGCTGGAGGAAGAGCTTCTTTGCTATTATGGCGGCGGCAAAGAGTTCAACAAGACCGTGCCGTATTACAACGGTTGGACCAGAACTGCCAGCCCAAATATTATTTAATTTTTTATTTTAAGGAGAAAACTATGCATCTGTTTTATTTAAGACACGGAGAACCGATATATAACCCCAATATGCTCACTCCGCACGGAGAGGAGCAGGCAAGGGCACTCGCAAAAAGGCTTGTAAATTGCAACCTTACAAAGATATACTCATCACCCTCTAACCGCGCAATGCAAACGGCTCAGCCCACCTGCGATGCGCTCGGTATGGAAAAGGAGATCCTCGGATTTACAGACGAGCATTTTGCATACAGAGATTTTGCGATGCTTCGCCTTGACGGAAGCGGAAAGAAGTGTTGGATGTTCGCAGACCCTGACCGTAAAGCATTGCTCGCGGATGCGGAGATGTACAAGCTTGGATTTGAGTGGTACGATCACCCTATGTTTGAGGGAACAAACATTAAAAACGGCTTTAAGAGAATCGCAGAGGAGACCGATAAATTCCTGCTCTCTCTTGGATACGAGCATATTCCCGGAAGCGGAAAATACCGCATCGTAAAGCCCAACGACGACCGCATCGCACTTTTTGCGCATTTCGGCTTCGGACTTGCATTCCTCAGCTACGTTCTGGATATCCCTTATCCTCATTTTTCAACTCACGTTGATATGTGCCATAGCGGAATGACGGTGATCGATTTTAAGGAGATCGGCGAATACGCGTATCCGAGGCTTCTTACTTATTCTTCGGATTCTCATCTTTACAAAGAGGGAGTAGATAGAATCTACGACGACGGCAAATCTCATTTTTAAAAACAAATAAAAATAAAAAAGCACCCCTTGCGGTGTGCTTTTTTGTTTTGTTAAGCATTCAATATTATCTCTTTGGCGTGCAGGATATCCTGTATCTGCTTCTCTCCCGAGATCTCGCGCTCGATCGTAAATGGGCCAGTATATCCGAGCTCCTCAAGCTTGCGTATCACCGCAGGAATGTTTGCCTTGCCTTCGCCCGCGGGGACCTCTTTTCCGAGGCTTCGTCCGTCGGTGGGATAAAGTCCGTCCTTTATGTGTGTGTTCATTACGTACTGGCCGAATACGTCGAGCGCATCGAGCGGATTCGCCATTCCGTAAAGAATAAGGTTGCCTGTGTCGAGATTTATTCCAATGTTTCCGGTTCCGATATCCTGAATTGCGCGGAGCAGGGTAACGGGTGTTTCCTGACCGGTCTCAAACAGAAAATACTGACCGCGAGCCTTCAGGAATTGACAAAGATTTTTCAGTGCCCCGATAGTTCCGATATAGTCGGGATCAGCAGGGCTGTTAGGCAAAAAGCCAACGTGCGTGATCACTTGGTCAACGCCAATCTTTTCGGCAAACAGCGAAGCCTTTTTCAAGGTGTTAAGTCGCTCGAATCTGTATGCAGAGGGAACAAGACCGATGGTTACGGGTCCCGCGATGAAATTCCACTCGCAAGGGCCGTCCCAGCCTGCCCACAGCCCCGAAATTTTGACTTCGGTCTCCGCAACGGCGTCGGTCAGGATCTTTGCGTGATCATCGTCGAACATCGAGCCGTCCCACATAGTAAGCTGACAGGACTCGAATCCCATTGCCTTGGCTTGCCTGAACTTTTCAAGTATATCGGTGTCCTTTTTGTAAGATATCAATACTCCAAGCTTTCTCATAATATTCTCCTTTAACAGATCAAAGATCTATCTTCGCTCCGCAAAGATCTGCGCTGCGCCGAAGTGCTTCTACAAGAGCCACTGTGCTTGCCGCGCTCTCGGGCGTGTTTACTGTGTTGACCGCATCGGGCTCGGTTATAGTTTTGGCAAGAAGACGGATTTCCTCTGCCATACGGTTAGCCTTGCCGTATTCTGCCTTGTATGAGCTACCGTCCTCAGAATATACGGTGATCTCAGAGCCTTCAAGCACTACGGTAGCATGCTCGAAATTAACTCTGTATCCTGCCTTGAAGGGATGTCCCTGCGGTTCAAGCCACGAGCCCGTCGCCTCTGCTACGAATCCGTCGTAAAAGAAACGGCTGTTGATGTATTGCCAGCGCGTGATACTGTCAACGGCAACGGCGCTAACCGATTCGGGCTCGCCAAAGAGGAAGCGTATCATATCAACGTCGTGTATGTGAAGATCCATAGCGCATCCGCCGCTTCGCTCGGTATCCTGGAACCAACGCTCAAAGCCCCAAAGGGGAAGGGCGCTGATACGACTCATATTAACGTATCTGACCTTTCCGAAGGTGTTGTTGTCTATAAGCTTCTTGAGATACAGGTATTGCGGCTCAAAGCGCAGACATTGTCCGATCATCAGCTTTTTGCCGTGCTTTTGCGCGGCCTCTATCATTTCTTTGCAATCTGCTTCGCACAGCGCCATCGGCTTTTCGCACATTACGTGTTTTCCTGCCTCCAGCATACGAATGGTATATTCCTTGTGAAGATAGCTGGGCAGACAAATATCCACCATTTCAAAATCTTCCCTTGAAAGCATTTCGTTAAGATCGGTATAGGTAGCGATCCCGTCCATAGAGTAAGGGTGCGCCGCACCGAGATTTATTTCCTGTACCTTTGTAAATTGCTCCGGGTCAATGTCGCAAATAGCAACGAGCTTTATTGGAGTGCCTTCCTTTTCAAACAGCTCATATGCTCTCTTGTGAGATTTTGCGATACCGCCGAATCCAAGCATAGCCACTTTAATTTCTTTCATGGTTAATTCCTTTGAATTTTAAAAATTATTTATTAAATATTTCTTTAAGCGCCTTGCCGATTCCCTGAGCCATAAAGTAAAATCCGAGATCGGTGGGGTGCGATCCGTCAACCTTTGCGTCATTGTTAACGTCCTCCGGAATAAGCGTGCTTCCGTCAATAAAATATACGTTTTCATCGCCGTTTGCTCTGGCATTATTATATGTGGTGCGGATTATCTCGCGTCGCTCAGCCATAGGACCCGTCTTTGCGTGACTTAGGCTGGATTTCATAACGATAGGGAGCGTAGGATTTTTCTCTCTGATTATTTTGAACATCGGCTCGTGAGTAGCCTGAAGATGCTCGGGGTTAGGAGCATTTCCGTCGTAATCGTAAACGAATACGCTCATCTCAAGACCTGCAATATATTCTGCAATAGTGGTTTCGCCGAGCGCGTTTCCGGAAAATCCGAGGTTTACGTAATCGCAATTAAGCATTCTTGAGATCACCGCCTGATATGACGTGCCGGGACGCGAAGCGCATCCGCCTTGGGTAATAGAGGATCCGTAGTACACTACGGGAACCTTTATCTCATAATCGGGCGCTGCTTCGACTCTTGCATCCTCCTGAAGTCCGAGATAAAGCTCGCAAACGTCGTTGTAAAGGGGGAAGTTGATAACGAAGGAACGCATCTTCTTTTCCGTAAAATCAATTACGTCCTCAAACCAATCCACCGTGTCGGGCTTTGGGCGGTAGGTCTTGACCCATATCTCTTTGCCGTCGATTATCTCGTACATATCAAAGCCGTAAATGCCGGTAGCCGCCATGTGCGTCATAAAATGTGCCTTGCCGAGATTTGCCTTGAGCACGATGTAAAGGCTGTCGGTCGAGAATCTTATTCTTCCGCCCGCAGTGTTTGCGTGAAGATAGAATACACCCTTGCTCGTTGCCTCTGCAACCTCTCTCGGAATTCTTCTGAATCTTCCGTCCTTGTAAAATACACCGTGAAGCGATATCGGTTCAGCCAGAGCGCTTCTGAAGGTCAGTCCCTCGCGTTGTATGTTGCTTTCAATGGCAAACGCCTTGTCGATCTTAGCGATATCCATAATTGTTCTCCTTTGCGTTGATGTATAATAATGCGTTAATTATTTAATATTTCTTTAAGCGCCTTGCCAATGCTTTGCGCCATAAAGTAAAATCCGAGATCGGTGGGATGTGATCCGTCCACCTTGCCGTCGTCGTTTATCTCTTCGGGTATCAGCGTGCTTCCGTCAATAAAATAAACGTTTTCGTCTCCCGACGCCTTGGCGTTGAGATAGGTCTCGCGAATTATCTCGCGCCGCTCAGCCCATTGACCGGTCTTGTCTTGCTTGATACTGGATAGCATAAGAATAGGCAGGGTAGGATTCTTTTCTCTTATTATCTTGAACATCGGCTCGTGAGTTGCTCTGAGATGCTCGGGATTCGGAGCGTTATGGTCGTAATCGTATACGAAAACGCTCATCTCAAGTCCCGCTATATATTCTGCGATGGTGGGCTCACCCTTAGCGTTGCCGGAAAATCCGAGATTAACGTAATCGCAGTCAAGCATTCTCGAAATAACTGCCTGATAAGACGTGCCGGGACGCGACGCGCATCCGCCCTGTGTGATGGACGAGCCGTAATAAACAACAGGCACTTTTATAGCGTAATCGGGAGCAGATCCTACCTTGGCGCTTTCCTCAAGCCCGAGATAAAGCTCGCAAACGTTATTGTAAAGAGGGAAATTGATAACAAAAGATCGCATCTTCTTTTCAGTAAAATCAATTACGTCCTCAAACCAATCTACTGTGTCGGGCTTTGGCCGGAAGGTCTTTACCCAGATCTCTTTTCCGTCGCGTATCTCGTACATGTCAAAACCGTAGATACCCGTTGCCGCCATATGTGTCATAAGAGCAGCTTTTCCAAGATTAGCCTTGAGCACGATATAAAGACTGTCTGTTGAGAATCTTATTCTTCCACCGGCAGTATTGGAGTGAAGGTAATATACTCCTTTGCTCGTGGCTTCTGCAACCTCTTGCGGAATTCTTCTGAACTTGCCGTCTTTATAAAATATACCGTGAAGCGATATCGGCTCTGCCAGCGCACTTCTGAAGGTCAGTCCGCCCCTTTGTATGTTGCTTTCAATAGCAAACGCCTTGTCGATTTGAGCAATATCCATAATGTCTGTCCTCCTTGAAATTAAAGCATTTTGCTTGTAATGATTATATCATTACAAAAAAATTAAGTCAATATAAACGGGTGATTTTTTATAATTATTTGTTTTTTCAACATGTAAGATGTAAATATCTGTTGACGAACCGCTTTATAAAGTGATATAATAATATAAATAGTATTTATTTAACAAGGAGGTGCGGAAATGAAGATATATTACAATACAGATAGCTGTGCCGTGGAAATTTCCGCGCGTACTCTTTGTGAGCTTGCGTTGGATATAGGAGATCTTGATTCCGGCAGAGATGCATACCTTGATGCTTTAGAGGACGAGGTCAGCGCTCGCGCTTATCAGAAGGTCATTGCTAAGGATAAGTCGTACGGAAAAATAGGTGAAACGCTTGTAAATACGAGCCTTTACGGCAACATTTACTTTACCGTAAGCGCACGTGCCGCAAGAATATCCTCTGTCGACGGACTTTCCAGAGTGGACGTTATAAAAAGCATCAAAAAGCCTAGAAAAAAAGGATTTTCGCCTGACGTCTGGACACTTTCTTATCTTAAAATTCTCGCTTATTTTCTTGCCGTAGATCGCGATTCCGATAAGGTCGTTGCGCGATTTATAGGATTATGTGATAACGGCGATGAATCGGTGTTTGAGAGGATCTTTTACACAGAGGAGCTCCGCATATTTTACGTTAGTCTGCTTGCAAAGGTAGCGCCGTTTGCCGCGTTTGCCATAAGAAAGCAGGTTGAGGTATATCCTTCGCTTAAAAATATAAAATTTCCGTATCCCGAGCTTCGCGAGGGGCAGGAGATAATGATAAAGCAGACCTATTCGGCTATCAAGAGATCGGGGAAGCTGTTCTTGCAAGCACCCACCGGTACGGGAAAAACCATCTCGTCCATATATCCCGCCGTCAAAGCGCTTGGAGATGGATATATAGAGAGAATTTTTTACTTGACCGCGAAATCAAGCACCAAAAGGGAAGCATTTTCAGCTGCCGGAAAGCTTTTCAAAACAGGCGCAAAGCTGAATACCGTAGTCCTTAGCGCTAAGGAGCAGATGTGTATATGTCCTGCTAAAAAAATAGATCGTTCGCTGGGGATGACGGTAAACCGTTGTAATTCCTTTGACTGCGAATATGCGAAAGGATACTATGAAAGATCTCGCGCAGCAATCGTCGAGCTTCTTTCTCGAGCCAACGGATATCCTGCATCGCTGATTTTAGAGGTGGCAAAAAAGCACAAGGTGTGTCCGTATGAGCTCTCGCTTGATCTTTCCGAGTATTGTGACATAATAATTTGTGATTATAACTATGCCTTTGATCCGAGCGTATATTTGAGAAGATATTTTGACGGAGAGCGTGGAAGGTACGCATTTCTTATCGACGAGGCGCACAACCTTGCCGACAGAGCAAGAGATATGTACTCTGCAGAGCTTTGTATGTCGGATTTTGCTGCCGTATCCGAGGCTTGCCGTGAATTTTCGGAGCTTGATTTTATAAATTCGTTTGTGAAAGAGTTTTGGGGGTTGCGCGCGCTTTGCAAGGATACGCTTGTCAAAAATTCTGACGGAAGCGAAAGCGGATTCTATATGAATAGATCTCCTCTTGGTGATTTTAATGAAAAAGCACAGAGCTTCAAGCAAAAGGTCAGCAAATGGCTTTTGGCAAACAGAGATCACCCTATGTATGATATGGTTGGCGAGCTTAATTCGCGTACAAAAAAATATCTGCTCTCTTCCGAGTGCTTTGATAAGGGATTTTTATCCTACGTTGAAGTGAATAATTTCGATATAAGAGCAAAGATCTTCTGCCTCGCGCCATCGGGCGTGATGAAGGGCTTGTTATCACGCGCACGTTCTAACGTGTTCTTTTCGGCAACGCTTACGCCGCCTGAGTACTTTTGCGAGGTGCTGACCGGGAAGGAGCGTGTAAAAACCGTTGACTTGCCGTCAGCATTTCCGCCGGAAAATCTTTGCGTCGCGGTGCTCGACGGACTTAGCACGCGTCTTGAGGACAGAAATGCCAACGCTGCGGCATTCGCACGAATAATTGCCGCCACCGCAAGCAAAAAAAGCGGTAATTATATAGCTTATTTTCCGTCCTACGATTGTCTTGAAAAGGTACTAGATGCCTTTAAAAAGAAATATCCCAAAGTGGATACCGTCGTGCAAAAATCCGGTATGACGAGCTATGAGAGGGAGGAGTTCTTGCAGGCATTTCGTTCCGACGGACGTCTGAGAATAGGATTCTGCGTTCTCGGT
>JAFXHA010000080.1 GCA_017536635.1 Clostridia bacterium | reverse complement strand
TTGACACGCACTCCATAGACACGGACTCCTTCCGTCAACAGTTTCGCCAATAGCTCACTGTTGCCACCTCCCTCAAGAGGGAGGCTAAGATAAGTTGAGCGCAAATGCAATTTAGCCTTCTCCTTTGGTGATTCCCCACTAATGTGGGGAAATGTCTGCGAAGCAGACAAAGGGGACGGCGCGTCCGCGGGTGTCGGCGTAGCCGACGGAAGAGGTTGTTAAATCTTTCTGTATTCTACCTCTTCCGTCAACGGCTTCGACAATGTCTTGCCGTTGCCACCTTCCCCAAAGGGGAAGGCTATTTTTGTTTGTGTTCCGACGGGTTTGTCGGTGATTTCGAAGCAAGCTTTGCGTTACTTGCTTATAAATAGATAATATATTATATAAATAAAATATTTCTATTGTAAAAATGAGGAAAATGTGATAAAATAACTATGTATATGCATTTTGATTTTATTTCGGAGGTTTAATATGCTTTCAACCGTATATAGCGCAGGATTATTCGGAATAGACGGATTTATTGTCTCGGCGGAGTGTAATGCGCAATCGCGTATTCCGCGCTTTGAGCTTGTAGGTCTGCCCGATCTTGCCGTGAAAGAAGCAAAGGAAAGAGTGAGAACGGCGTGTGAGAACAGCGGATACAGATTTCCCGCACTTGAGCTCACGCTCAACCTCGCGCCTGCTGACAGGAAAAAGGAAGGCTCGGCATTTGACGTGGCTATCCTTCTCGGTATCCTTCGCTGCGCGGGAGTTATAAACCACGAGGAAAAATTTGATAATAAATGCTTTGTCGGTGAGCTTTCGCTCTCGGGCGAGGTTCGCTCGGTCAGAGGAGTTCTTTGTATGTGTGTCGCAGCGAAAAATGCGGGAATGACCGAATTCTATGCTCCTGCGGCTAACGCATTTGAAGCGGCGGCAGTGCAGGGGATCACGGTCTATTCTGTTCAGAATATGCGCGAGCTTATCGCGCATCTCAACGGAGAGAAGCGGCTTGAGCCCGTTCGCCGAGAGGACTTTGCGGCGAATTTCGTGCAAAAGGACGAGGGACTTGACTTCTCCGACGTAAAGGGACAGGCTATGGCAAAGCGCGCCTTTGAGATAGCCGCGGCAGGTGGGCATAACATACTGCTTATCGGCCCTCCCGGTACGGGCAAGTCGATGCTTTCCAAGCGTTTGCCGACAATACTTCCCGAGCTTTCCTTTGAGGAAGCGATAGAGACCACCAAGATACACTCTGTTGCGGGAACACTTCCCGAGGGTGTGTCGCTTATCTCTCAGCGCCCGTTCAGATCGCCTCACCACACTATGAGCGCGGTAGGACTTGTAGGCGGCGGAGTAAATCCTCAGCCCGGCGAGGTATCTCTCGCACACAACGGAGTGCTTTTCCTTGACGAATTTCCCGAATTTCCTAAATCCGTATCCGATTCCTTGCGTCAGCCGCTTGAGGACAGGCGGGTAACGATAACGCGCGCCAACGGCAGAGTTACCTATCCCTGCTCGTTTATGATGGTAGCGGCGATGAATCCCTGCCGATGCGGATTCTTCGGACATCCCACGAAGCCCTGCACCTGCTCGCCCGCGGACGTGCGTAAATACATATCCAAGATAAGCGGTCCGATGCTTGACAGAATAGATATTCAGATAGAGCTTCCCGCGCTCTCATACGACGAGCTTGCGGATAAGGAAGAAGCTACCGAGCGCTCGGCAAGCGTAAGGGAAAGAGTTATCAAGGCGCGTGAATTCGCGTCGAAAAGATGCTCCGACGAGGGAATATTCTGCAACGCGCAGCTTTCCTCTGCGCAGATACGCAAATATTGCGCGATGTCTCCCGCCGCCGAAACGATACTCAAATCGGCGTACGAGAGAATGGGAATGTCCGCGCGAGGATATGACAGAATAATGAGAGTGGCAAGGACGATAGCCGACCTTGACGCAAGCGAAAGAATAGAGGCAAAGCATATTGCCGAGGCTATACAGTACAGAAGCCTTGATAAAAAATATTGGGGCTGATTGAGAGGGAAATAATGAATATCAACAGAAACGAGTTAAAGAATTTTATATTTTCGCTCTGCTCGACGATGTCTGTCTCAGGCTTTGAGACACGCGCCGATGCACAGCTTGAAGCTCTTGCGCGCGACGGCTTTGACGCCTACGAGTGCGACAGAGTGGGAAATCATATTTTTGTAAAGAAGTGCGGCAAGGAAAATGCGCCCAAGATCCTTATTGATGCGCATTTTGACGAGATAGGATTTGTGGTTACCGAGGTCTGCGACGGTGGATTTCTTCGCATCTGCACGATGGGCGGAAGCGATCCCGCGATACTTCAGGCAAGCGAGGTAATTATTTACGGCAAGGAGAGGATACGCGGAGTGGTTACGTCTCTGCCGCCCCATCTGCGCGCCGACAAGGATGACAAGAGCCTGCCCGAGATAAAGGAGCTGCTGGTGGATACGGGATATTCCAAGGCAGAGCTTGAGAGGATAGTTACGGTCGGAACGCCCGTCGGCTTTGCCGAGGGCTTTTGCGAGCTGCTCGGCGATAGGATCGCGGGCAGAAGCTTTGACGATAAGGCGTGCGGAGCGGCTGCCTTCTGGGCGGTGAAAAATACGCCCGCCGAAAAGCTTGCGGGCGACGTATACGTGCTTTTCTCAGCTTATGAGGAGACCTCGCGCCTTGGCGGTGTTTCTGCGGCGGCGTTCGGACTTTTGCCCGATTACGCTATGATCACCGACGTAAACCTCGCGCGCGTTCCCGATACCAAAAAATACGAGACCGTGGAGATCGGCAAGGGCGTTTCGATCGCGGTATCGGCGGCGACCTGCGTTCCGCTCACACGCGCGACCGAGGAGCTTTGCAAGAGATGCGGTATTGCGCACTCTATGGTGGCGGCGCCCGCGTCGACGGGAACCAATTCGCCGAGCGTGAACTTTACCGCTGACGGAATACCGACGGTCGATATCGGGCTTCCGCTGATAAATATGCACACTTACAGCGAGATAATCTCGCTTGACGACGTTGAGGCTCTCTGCTCGCTGATATCCGAATTCGTTTGCGACGAGGATATCGCAAAGGAATTTTCCCGTGCGAGAGAGGAAGAATGGAGCGTGTTGAAATGAGTAATGAGAGAATTAAGAGAATAGAGGAGCTTTGCAATCTTTTTGGACCCTCGGCGTGTGAGGACGCAGTTGCCGAGTGGATAATAGCCGAGGCGGCAGAGCTTTGCGACGCATACCGCCGCGACAGAATGGGCAATCTCATCTTCCGCCGTCGCTTTGGAGAGGGAGAGGATCCCATAAAAATTATGGTCTGTGCTCATATGGACGAGGTAGGCTTTATGATAACCGACGTGAGAGACGACGGACTGCTCAGCTTCGATGCCTTTCACGGATCTATAAACGAAAGCGTTATCCCGTCAAAGCGAGTGGTACTGAAGGCGCTTGACGGCAGTATGATACAGGGCGTTGTCGATTCAAAGGCGATACATCACAAGAGTCGCGAGGAAGAGAAGGTCGCGCCGGGGCTCGATTCGCTTTATATCGATATTGGCGCTACCGATAAGGAAACTGCTGAGAAATACGTTACCGTCGGAAGCTTTGGAAGCTTTGCGCCGAACTTTTCGCTCGGCGGAGAGAACCGAGAAAAGCTGTTTGGCAAGGCGCTCGACGACAGACTTGGCTGTGCGGCGATCATTGAGCTTATGATGAGCCTTGATGAGAATGCGCCCAAGGTATCCGAGCGAGGCGCGGAGGTGTTCTTCTGCTTTAATACTCGCGAGGAGGTCGGACTCTTTGGCGCGAAGACCGTGTCCTATGCGGTCGCTCCCGATTTTGCCATAGTGCTTGAGAGCACTACCGCAAACGATCTGTACGACGTACCCGCTCACCGCAAGGTTACCGAGGTCGGCGGCGGTGTGGCACTTTCTATTATGGACAGACGCACTATATATGACAAGGAGACCTTTGAGCGTGTGTCGGGTATTGCCGAGCGAGAGGGAATAAAGACGCAGGTAAAGCGTGTGGTCGCGGGCGGAAACGATGCGGGTGTGATACACAACAGCCGCACGGGAGTCAAGACCGTAGCGCTTTCGGTTCCCACAAGATATCTGCACTCGCCCTGCGCGCTGGCAAGCATCAAGGATTTTGAAGCTATGTCGGCTCTTTGCGAGGCAACGGTTCGCGACGTTATAGCGAACGGAAAATAATAATTTAGAGGTGAATGATATGAAGATATATTCAAGACTTGACGCGCTTCTTCGCGCATCGGGAATTTCGGGCAGAGAGAACGTAACAAGAGAAAAGGCGAGCGAGCTTATAGCTCCCTTTGTCGATGAGATAAGGACCGACGTTATGGGTAACCTTATCGCGCTTCGCCGTGCGAGAGTGTCGGGAGAGGAAAAGGGCGCGAGCGTTATGCTCTGCGCGCATATGGACGAGATAGGATTTCTCGTAACCTTTATTGAGGATAGCGGATATATAAGAGTTTCTGCGGTCGGCGGCATCCATGCCACAGCAGCGGCTTATACCAACGTTGTATCGAATAAGGGCGTAGCGGGATTGGTCGCGGTCAGCGAGGACAAAAAGGGCGAGATAAAGGTCGAGGATCTTTATATAGATATCGGTGCCAAGAACAAAAAGGACGCAGAGAGAAAGGTCGCTATCGGCGATTGGTTCGTGCTCACCCCATCGCTCAAAAAGCTTATGGGTAAGCGCGTTTGCGGCAGACCGCTTGACGACAGGATCGGCTGTGCGATTATGATAGAGACCGCCGAGCTTCTCTCGGATTTTGAGAACAAGGGCGATATTTATTACGTGTTCAGCGTTCAGGAAGAGGTTGGATGCAGAGGCGCGAGCCCTGCGGCATTCGGGATCGCTCCCGAATATTCGATCTGCTTTGACGTTACGGGCACGGGAGACGCGCTTGGAGCGGCTCCTATGGCTTGCTCTGTCGGCGGCGGCGCGGCCGTGAAGATCAAGGACCGCTCGGACATCTGCCACGAGCAGGTAGTTGCGGCGCTTTGCGATATCGCAGAGCGAGAGGGCATAAAATATCAGAGAGAAGTCCTTACCTACGGCGGTACAGATACGAGTGTGATGCAGCTTGTGGGCAGAGGAAGCAGAGCAGGGGCGATATCTATCCCCACGCGCAATATCCATTCGGGCGTTGAGCTTTGCGATATAGGAGATGCCGAGGCGAGCGTGCTTCTCGCGGCAGCATTTGTAAAATCACTTTAACTTAGAGGACTAAAGATTAAAAATGGAATTTTCGGAAAAAATAATAACGCTTGCGCAGAGTGCCGAGGCGGCTCTTGCCGATACCTTTGCGAGAGTTGATAAAATATCCTTTGAGAATACTCAAAGGGTGATGAGAGCCTTTGCCGAGCACAGAGTCAGCGAGGCGATGTTCAATCCCACCAGCGGATACGGATATGATGACAGAGGCAGAGAGGTGCTCGACGCCATCTGGGCTGACGTGTTTGGCGCCGAAGCTGCTTTCGTGCGACATAGCATCGTCAACGGAACGCAGGCACTGACGATCGGACTTTTCGGTCTGCTTCGTCCGGGGGATATAATGTTTTCTATTGCGGGTAAGCCTTACGACACGCTTGACGAGGTCATCGGTAACACGGGAGAGGCGGGCAACGGCTCGCTGCGCGATTTCGGTGTGGAGTACAGACAGGCAGATCTTAACGCTGACGGCTCGTTTGATCTTGAAAGGATCAAAGAGGTGATCGAGACCGAGGGCGACAGAATAAAGGTGGTATTTATTCAGCGCTCGAAGGGATATCTCAACAGAAAGACGCTGAGCGTGGCGCAGATAGGTGATATCATCAGCTACGTGCGCTCGTTTGGCAAGGATTTTTACGTGGTGGTCGATAACTGCTACGGAGAGTTCACCGAGACGCGTGAGCCCTGCGCTGTCGGCGCTGATATGGTGATCGGCTCGCTGATAAAGAATCCCGGCGGCGGAATGGCGGAAACGGGCGGATATATTGCGGGTACGGCAAGAGCCGTTGAGCTTGCGTCCTACCGTCTTACTTCGGTTGGCTGTGGCCTTGAGGTCGGCGCTACGCTCGGACAGAACAAGAGTATGTATAAGGGACTTTTCTATGCGCCTCACACCACGGCGCAGGCTATAAAGACGGCGTACCTCGCGGCATATATGTTTGGTGAGGACGGACTTGGATTTGAGGTCGAGCCGAGCTGGAGAGAGCCGAGGTACGATATAATTCAGGCGGTAATCACGCATTCGCGTGAGAGCCTTTGCGCGATCTGCCGCGGAATTCAGGCAGGCTCACCGGTCGATGCTTACGTTACTCCTGAGCCCTGGGCGATGCCGGGGTACTCGGACGAGGTAATTATGGCGGCAGGCGCGTTCACGCAGGGCTCGTCGATCGAGCTTTCCGCCGACGGACCGCTCCGCGAGCCGTACATCGCGTATCTTCAGGGCGGACTTACTTACGAAAGCGGCAAGATCGGCATTATGTCTGCCGCACAGACCGCACTTGAGGCGATGGGGAACGTGAAATAAGGATAAGCAACAATTATCCTTGCAGGTGCCGTGCGTCGTATTGGCTTTGCAAAAGGACGGTCCATGTTGGCGAAAAACTCACTTTAGCCTTCCCTTGTCAGGGAAGGCTTGTTGGACCGTCGAGGACGCCGGTCCCTACAATTAGACAAGATCGATCGGGTAATATCGCGGTGTAACGTGAGAACCAAAAGATACATAAATTTTTTTCGAGGTCAAAATGTTATTTTCTTCGCTTGAATTTCTGTATCTTTTTCTGCCCTGTGCGCTGATCGCGTATTTTTTGGCGCCGCGGCAGGCGAAAAACGCGGTGCTGCTTACCGTTTCACTTATCTTTTACGCGCTCGGCGAGCCGAAATATTTGCCCGTCCTGCTTTTATGCACGCTTACGGGCTTTATCGGCGCGCGGCTTATGGGAAGTCCCGATGCGCATCGCGGCGCGGCTCGAAAGGCCGTATTTGTCGTTGCCGTGTTACTGAACGTGGCAACGCTTGTGTTCTTTAAATATCTTGATACCGTACTCAAATGGCTGTCGGTATCGCCGATAGGCATATTTTTGCCGCTTGGAATATCCTTTTACGTTTTTCAGATACTGTCCTACCTTGCCGACGTTTATCTCGGGCGCGTTGAGCCACAGCGCGACGCGGTGAAGCTTTTTACCTACGTTACGCTCTTTCCGCAGCTCGTCGCAGGTCCGATAGTCAAGTACAGCGAGGTTTCTGATGCCCTTGACTTACGCTCGCATAGCGTATCCGGTGCGGCGTCGGGAGTCAGGCTTTTCTGTATAGGACTTGCCAAAAAGGTTCTGCTTGCAAATCCTGCGGGAGAGGTCTGGGATAGGATCGTTTCATCGCCCGAGCTTTATTCAAGCACGCTTTCGGCGTGGCTCGGCGTGATATTTTTTGCCCTGCAGATATATTTTGACTTTTCGGGATATTCGGATATGGCGCGAGGACTTGGGCGCATATTCGGCTTTTCGTTTCCAAAAAATTTCAATTATCCGTATGCTTCGCAGAGCATTACTGAATTTTGGAGACGGTGGCATATCACGCTTTCGTCCTGGTTCCGCGAATATATTTATATTCCACTGGGCGGAAATCGACGGGGCAGAGCGCGCACCTATCTCAATCTCCTTGCCGTGTGGTCGCTTACGGGGCTGTGGCACGGCGCAGGAGCGAATTTTATTGCTTGGGGACTTTACTTTTTTGTGCTTATAGCACTTGAAAAGTTATTTTTCGGTAAGGTGATAGACCGTATTCCGAGAATTTTCAGACACGCTTACGCACTCTTTTTTATCCTTTGCGGTTGGCCGATATTTGCCTTTGACTCGTCCTTGCCGTCTCTTTCGGCGAGCGCCGGAGCAGATTATTTTTTGCGGCTTTTCGGCGTTGGTGCCGAGAGCGTTCGGGGTGAGGAGATATATCTTGCAACGCGGCAGGCTCCGTTTCTGCTTATATCCGCGCTGGCGGCGACGCCGTTTGGAGCATATAGCTTTGAACGGATATCCGAATCGCGAGAATCGGCACACGCGGTCGCCAACATTCTTGCTATATCGGCGTTGCTGATTTGCACGGCGTACCTTGTCGACTCGGGGTACAATCCATTTTTGTATTTCAGATTTTGATCTTAATAAATTTTTCGGAGGAAAAATGACAGATATAATATTGAAACGAATAATTAAGGACGGCGAGAACGCCAAAACTCCGCGCGTGCGAATAGTTTGCGGAATAGTCGTCAGTATTATCGGAATAATCCTCAATCTTCTGCTTGCCGCCTTCAAGCTGCTTGCGGGAATGATAAGCGGCTCGATCTCAATCACCGCCGATGCGGTGAATAATCTCTCGGATGCAGGCGCGCAGGGCGTTTCGCTCGTCAGCTTCAAAATGGCTTCAAAGCCTGCGGACAGAGAGCACCCGTTCGGACACGCGCGTATAGAATACGTGGCGTCGATGATCGCGTCGTTTCTGATACTGATGGTGGGCGTGGAGCTTTTTCGCGAATCCATCAGAAAAATCTTTGACCCTGCCGAGATAAGCTTTGGCGTATTGCCCTCGGTGATCCTCGCCTGCTCGATCCTTGTGAAGATATTTTTGTCTCTGCTCAATCGCAGTATGGGCAAAAAGATAGATTCCTCGGTAATGCGCGCGACGGCAACCGACAGTATATCAGACGCGGCGGCAACGCTTGCCGTGCTCGTGTCCTCTGTGATAGGGCATTTTACGGGAATAAATACCGACGCGTATATGGGCGTTGCGGTGGCGTGCTTTATTTTCATCGCAGGTATACGCATATTGAACGAGACCAAAAACTCTATTCTCGGAACAGCGCCCGATGCGGATACCGTCGAGGCGATAAAGTCGACGGTAAAGGAATACCCTGAGATACAGGGTATTCACGATATGGTAATACATAATTACGGCGCGGGCAACACCATTGCTTCGCTTCACGCCGAGGTCGACGGCAGAAGTAATATTTTTGAGATACACGACGTTATAGATAATATTGAAAAAAGACTTTATGATGAATGCGGAGTTCGCGCGACGATACATATGGATCCGATAGTTACCGATGATGAAACGGTCGCAAGGCTCAAAAGCTTTGTTGCCGTAACGGTCAAGGATCTTGACGAGCGGCTCTGCATACACGATTTCCGTTGCGTTGAGGGAAAAACACACACGAATCTTATCTTTGATATATCGGTTCCGTTCGAGCTGAAAATGAAGGATTCGGAAATAATTGATTCGGTTCAGAAGAAAATAAACGAGAAAAACCCTGAGTTTTTTGGGGTAATAACGATAGACAGAGAATAATTTTTGCAATTTTTTAAAAAAATCTTGCAAAACCGAAAAGAATGTGTTATAATAACCTCATTCTTATACTACATCCAAGGAAGGCACGGTGGATACAAATGGATAACGGTAAAAAAATAATCATTTCAGAGGATGCGGCGCTTCAGTCGACCTTTGAAAAATGCGTGGCAGAGGCAACAAGAGTAAATGATATCCCTCAGCCCGCGCTTGAAAACTATAAAGTAAAAAGAGGACTCAGAGAGGCGGACGGAACGGGTGTGCTCGCGGGCGTTACTAATATAGGAAACGTTCACGGCTACGTTCTTTATGAGGGTGAACGAGTTGCCGACGAGGGTAAGCTTGAATATCGCGGCTTCGATATGGCCCAGCTCGTTGACGGCTTCGGCGAGAAGCAGAGATTCGGCTTTGAGGAGTGTATATATCTGCTTTTGTTCGGCAAGCTTCCCACAGAGCAGGAGCTTGCGGATTTTACTGCGCTTCTGGCTCATTGCAGACATCTGCCCGCAGGCTTTTCTGAGGACGTAATACTTAAAGCGCCGTCCCGTTCGATAATGAACAAGATGTCGCAGTGCATTCTCGCGCTTTATTCGTACGACGACGATCCCGACAATACGAGCGTTGAAAATATGCTTCGTCAGAGCATTGAGATCATCGCGCGCCTGCCCGTTATAGCGGCGCAGTCTTATCGAGTTTACAGCAGCAGATTCAGAGGAAAGAGCCTTAATCTGCACGATTCGCGAGACCATCTTTCAGCTGCGCAGAACTTCTTGCGTGTGCTCCGCGCGAGCAAGAATTACACCGAGGAAGAGGCGCGCCTGCTTGACATCTGTATGGTAATTCAGGCAGAGCACGGCGGCGGTAACAACTCGACCTTTGCGTGCCGCGTGCTGTCCTCGTCGGGAACCGATACTTATTCGGCAATAAGTGCGGCTATCGGCTCTCTCAAGGGCCCGCTCCACGGCGGCGCAAATATAAAGGTAAAGGAAATGTTTGACTGCATTAAGGAAAACGTCAAGGACGTAAACGATGAGGACGAGATAAAGGCATTCGTCGGTAAGATCCTTCGCGGCGAGGCAGGCGACGGAACGGGCAAGATATACGGTATGGGACACGCGATCTATACAAATTCCGATCCCAGAGCCGTTATGCTTAAGAAATACGCTGAGGATCTGGCGATCAAGAAGGGATTCGGAGACGATTTCAAGCTGCTTCAGGGCATCGAAAAGGTAACGCCTGAGCTCTTTTATGAGCATAAGGGAGTGCATAAAGCGATGTGCGCCAACGTTGACCTTTATTCCGGCCTTGTTTACAGAATGCTCGATATCCCGCCCGAAATGTACACCCCCTTGTTCGCGGTAGCTCGCGTTGCGGGCTGGTGTGCGCACAGGATCGAGGAAGCACAGACGGGCAAGAGGATCATACGCCCCGCGTACAAGTGCATCGCGACTCCCAAGGATTACGTTTCGCTTGAGGATAGATAATACGCCGTATTACGCAGGAAAAATCACGCGAAATAAAAACGATAAAAACCGCTTTGCTATCGGTGCGCCGGTAGTAAAAGCGGTTTTTTGTGGGATTTTATGAATTTTTAGCTACGTTTATTATGGGAACGCCGATCTTCTCGGAGTATCGTAACGTATTGTGCGCTCCGCCGAAATCCTTGTTCACGTAAGCGACAAGCAGATCGGAGTTGTCGACGAGCCATTCGTTACGCTTGGTTATCGCGGCTTTGTAGTGTACCTTTTCGATCGGCATATAAATTTCGTCGTAATATTGCTCGTAATATTCC
>JAFXHA010000079.1 GCA_017536635.1 Clostridia bacterium | reverse complement strand
GTCCGGAAGCCATCATACGGTTTATAGCGTTTACTCCGCCGCCGCCAATACCGATTACCTTAATATTAACGCCGTACTCGCTTACAACCTCATTTTCAAATGTCATTTTTGTTCCTCCTGATAATTATATTTCATTTTCGTCATTCTGCCCTTGGGCAATGATAAATTTATCTATATATATAATAATATATTTTTAACTATTTTTCAATACCTTTTTTAAATTTTTTAACTATTTTTTTACATTATTTTTGTTTTTCGGGCGAAAAAATTAAAAAATTAAGGCTATCCGCCCCACTTGGAAACGAATAGCCTGTTTTTTTAAATTTATCTTACAACAGAGCTGAGGATATCGTCAAGAAGATCGCCGTTTGTCTGGGGCTCCTCTGCCTTTTCCTCTGCTGCCTCTGCGGGCTGCTCCTTCTTTACTACGGACTCAAGAAATCCGGTTGCGATGATAGTAACTCTCATCTCGTCCTCAAGGTTAGGATCGAAGTTAACGCCCCAGATAACGTTTGCTTCAGGGTTACACTCGTTAGTGATCATAGAGGAAGCAAGATCTACGTCCTCAAGACCAACCTCGGGAGAAATGGAGATGCTGATGATAACACCGGTAGCGCCCTTGATAGAGGTCTCGAGCAAGGGGCTGGTGATAGCCATCTTTGCTGCCTGCTGTGCCTTGTCCTTACCGGTTGCCGCACCGATACCCATATGTGCAAGTCCGGACTGAGCCATAACAGAGGTTACGTCTGCAAAGTCAAGGTTGATAAAGCCAGATACGTTGATAAGCTCGGAAATGCTCTGTACTGCCTTGCGGAGAACGTCGTCAGCCTCGGAGAATGCGTTGAGAAGAGTGATTCTCGTATCCGAGATGAGCTTGAGTCTCTCGTTAGGAATAACGATAAGACAGTCAACGTACTGAGAGAGCTCGTTGATACCTGCAAGAGCCTGATCCATTCTGCGCTTACCCTCGAATGCGAAGGGCTTGGTTACGATACCGACTGTGAGAATGTTCATCTCATTTGCGATCTTTGCTACGACAGGTGCAGCACCTGTTCCCGTTCCGCCGCCCATACCTGCGGTTACGAATACCATATCAGCTCCGTCGAGAGCGTCCTTTATAGCCTCAAGGGATTCCTCTGCGGCTCTTGCTCCGATGCTGGGATTTGCGCCTGCTCCGAAGCCCTTGGTGATTTTTTCACCTATAATTATCTGATTCTGCGAAAGCGAGTGATTGAGTGCCTGTCTATCGGTGTTGACAGTTATAAACTCAACTCCCTTTACGTTGGAAGATATCATTCTGTTGACAGCGTTATTTCCGCCGCCGCCTACGCCAATAACCTTAATATTGACCTTGCTGGTGCCAATTTCATCATGCTCAAAAATCATTTTTAAACCCTCCCGTAATTTCAACTACCGACCTTTAGTCATATAGTAATTAAATATATTAACATATACATATATAATAATATATTTTTTACAAATTTGCAATACTTTTTCTTAAATTTAATGATTATTTTACAAATTTATTTTTGTCGGAAGAGATTTAAAGCGCGATTTATGTCGAATCGGCTTTTATTGCGTATCAGAAGCTCCGTGCGGATGCAAGCCAAAGCTTATTGAGGCGGGATTCGAGGCATCTATGTATGCTACGCTCTCATCGCTTTTCTCAAGTGATTCTATGACTGCGGCAAGCGCGTCAAGCTTTGAGGTCATATTCGATGCGTCGCCCATATATACCTCTTTATTGTTGTCTATTTCCATATAAATGTTAAACCTGCTTGTCAGATCAACGCCCGTGATGCGCGCCTTGAACGGTGTATCACGCAGCGCCGATACGACCTCAATGGTCTTCTCTATCTCAAGCTCGCTTTCACCGAAGGACGGAAGCTCGTCCACCACAATTCTTTTAACGTTTGGCAGGTCAAGCTTGGTAACCCCCGCGGCCACGTAGGAAACGTCGCTTGCCACCTCCTCGATGACCTCAAGCTCCGAATCGAGCGAATAATATTTGCCCGCAAGCTCTATATACCAATGCGGAAGCTTTTCCTCTACCTTTATTACGAGCTTATTCGGAAATTTACGGCTCAGCTCTACCTTTTCGATATAAACGCAGTCTTCAAGTATATCCTGCTCCGCTTTATCGAGATCTATCGAATAAAGCCTGTCCCCTCGCTTTATCTCTGCCGCGCCGAGAAGCTCTGCGTTATCGTATATCCTATAAGTCATAACGCCGTCCACCTCGAATTTCGTTACGGGCAGAAAGCTTCTTATAAACATAAAAATGCCGAAAAGAACTACTGCGGACATCAGCACGGTGATGATCAGCCGTGTCAACGATGCCACGTCGACCTCTACGACTATATCCTTTTTCCTCTCTGATGTCCGCATACAGTTTATCCTTTCTTCATTGCTTTATTTATCTTTTTTTGCTCGATACGAGTGCCGATATCTCCTCGTATATTCTGACACCCGCGTCGCTATTTGAGAGCGTTGCCGCGGCGTTACCCATATTCTCGCGCAGCGAGCTGTCCGAATATATCTTTTCTACCGCCGCGATCGTATCGTCGTAATTCATATTCTTTTCCTCTATCAGCACTGCCGCGCCCGCCTTTTCAAATTCGGCGGCATTTTTGTACTGATGGTTGCCCGTAACGTTGGGCGAAGGAATAAGTATAGACGCTTTTTTAGTTGCCGAAAGCTCGGTCAGAGTCATAGCTCCCGCACGGCACAGCACAAGATCTGCCGCCGCCATATAGGTCGCCATATCGTGTATATACTCACGCATATCGAGTCTTGGATTTTTCTCAAGTCCGTAAGCCGCAAAGAGCTCTCTCGCGTTCGGATAAAATCTCTTTCCGCCCGAATGTATATGCATAACGTCCTCGTGCGTTGCGGAAAAGCCGCGCATAATATCGATCGCCGCTTCGTTTATCTTCTCTGCCCCAAGACTTCCGCCAAAGGAAAGTATAACGAATTTGATATCATCGGGAATTCCAAGTCGACGTCTCGCCTCAGCCTTATCCACGCTATTGTAAGCAAGGCGCAGAGGATTTCCCACTCTTATGACCTTTTTGTCGGTATTCAGCATTCCTATGGTGGATTCAAAATTGGTCATTATAAGATCGGCGGTATTTTGCAGCTTTCTTACCGCAAGTCCGGGGGTGGCGTTTGATTCGTGAAGTGCTGTGGGTATTCCCAGCTTTGCCGCCGCCTTGATATTAGGCCAGCATACGTATCCGCCTGTGCCGATGACCACGTCGGGCTCAAACTTTTTGATTATTTTTTTAGCCTTTGAGGGCGAAGTAAGTATATAATACGCTGTGATAAGGTTTTTGGGCGACAAGGAACGCCTTATTCCGTAGATATTGTTGTGATAAAGCTTATACCCCTCTTTAGGTATCAAGCTGTTCTCAAGGCCTTTTTCGGTGCCTATAAAGGCTATCTCCGAATCGGGCTCTCTGCTCTTTATAATTTCGGCTATTGCGAGCGCGGGGTTTATGTGTCCGCCCGTTCCGCCACCTGTAAGCAATACTCTCATAATTTATCCTTTTGGCGATTATTTTTTGTTGGTTGAAAAACGTGAAATAGATAGGATTATGCCTACCTCAAATATCTGAATTATCTGCGCGGTTCCGCCTGAGCTGAAGAACGGCAGAGATACACCCGTATTTGGTATCGTATTGGTAACGACCGCAACGTTCAGCGCTACCTGCAGGGCAATTTTAAACGTAAGCCCCCACACGACGAGCGCCGAAAATTTATCGGGAGCGTTCTGACCTATCTTGATCCCTCTCCATACAAGCAGAGCGAAAAGGAAGATAAGCAGAAATGCGCCGACGAAGCCAAGCTCCTCGCATATAATGGTAAATATAAAGTCATTCTGAGGCTGCGAAACGTATCCGAACTTCTGTCGGCTGCTTCCAAGTCCTAAGCCGAAGAATCCGCCCGAGCCTATCGCGTAAAGTCCCTGAAGTGTCTGCCACGCATCTCCGAGAGGGTCGACCTTGTCGATATTGAGCCATATCTGCACGCGGTCCATAGAATAACCGAAGAACATTATAAATACTACGCCGACCACCGCGATAATACCAAGGAAGGCGGCGAGCCATTTCATTCGAGTTCCGCCGAGGTACATTACGAGCAGTCCTACCATTCCGACGATTATAGTTCCCGAAAGGTGAGGCTGAACTATGATAAGTGCGCAGGGTATGCCAATGATGATCATAGGTACGAAAAATCCGTACTGAAAATGTCCGCCGAATTTATGTACCGAGCTTATCTTTTTCTCATATTTTGCCATATACAGCGCCAGAGCCATCACAACAGCCATTTTAGCTATTTCAGAGGGCTGAATGGTAATAAACCCAAGGTCTATCCATCTTTGCGCTCCGCCGCCCGTACGGCCGACGAAAAGAACGATTATGAGCAGGAATATCGATCCGGCGTAAGAAAGCGCGCCGAATATCTTCCAGAAGCGCGGGCGCGCGAATATCACAAAAGGAACCGTAAGCGCAATTGCCGCAAAAGCAAACAGCACGTATCTGAGCAAGAAGTAGGTGGAGCTGTCGTATTCGTACTCCGCGTATACAGCGCTCGCGCTGTAAGACATTACCGCTCCAAAGCATACAAGTATCATCGCCCAGAGCAAGAACCACATATCCACGTTGCCCTTGACGAGCGGCTGAGGCTTTTCCTCGGGTGCGGGAGTCAACGGCTCGGTAAACACTATATCGTGCTCCGCAAGCCATTCCTCGCGGTGAAGAAGAGCTTTGGAAACCTTTTTCTTTATTTGCGTTACTGTTCCTACCTTCTTTTGCTCGGTCGGCAGTGCCGCGTTTTCGGCAGAAATATCGGAGGTGAGCTCGGAATCATTTTCGGTCGCAGCTACGGTTTCATCAAACTCGTTTTTTTCGACCTCAAAATCCTTGTTATCCAAAAAACTCACCTCCGTTTTGTTAAACTATTTAAATGTTAAATACCAAAGTAAGCAACCACGCAAAGTGCCGCGGTTATCAGGCTGAATACTATTACTATCTTATTTTCGCTCCAGCCGCGCCTCTCAAGATGATGATGCACGGGAGTCATAAGGAATATTCTCTTACTGCGCGTTTTGAAGCTCCACACCTGAAGCATAACCGAAATGACCTCAAAGAGATACACACCGCCCGCGATAAAGATTATAAGCGGCTCGTTTATCATAAACGCAGCACCTGTAACCGCACCGCCAAGGAAGAGCGATCCCGTATCTCCCATAAACACCTTTGCGGGATGACGGTTAAAGAGCAGAAATCCTACCATAGCGCCGACGATAAGTCCGCCGAATATAGCAAGCGAGGTATTGAGCAGAGTGAACGCAACTATCGAGAAGAATGCCGCGACCACAAATGTTATACTGCTTGCAAGTCCGTCAAGTCCGTCGGTAAGGTTTACGCTGTTGACCATTCCGACGATCGTAAGCATTGCGAAAACGTAATATATTATGCCAAGCTCGACCTCAATATTCGTAAAGGGTATATGCACCGACGTATCAACGTAATCAAGAAGCTTCATTACGTAAACGTAAGCGGCGGCAGTCAGGCACTGCAAAAAGAATTTCTGGTGCGCCTTGAGTCCCTCATTCTGCTTTTTGAGCAGCTTGCAATAGTCGTCAAAAAGTCCTATGATGCCGTTGAGCAGAGCAAGCAGCATTGCCATAGCAAAGGGCAACATATCCTCTCCGTCGCGCTTTACGCAAACGATAGCCATAACGGCGCCGACCACTATCATTGCAATAATAAAGCAGATTCCGCCCATAGTGGGAGTTCCCGCTTTACCCTGATGCCAGCTCGGTCCCTCAGCTCTTATCGACTGTCCTATATGTTTTTTTCTCAGTATTGGAATTATGAAATGTGAAAGTATCGCCGTTAAGATAAACGACGATACAAGCACTATAGCAAATTCTATAAAAAGTCTTTGGAACATTATTTTCTCCGATTCGATAATTTGTCAAAAGCTCTTATCTGCAAAGTCTGTCGCTGTTTGCCTTGATATACTCGATCACCCGCTCCGCGGCAGCTCCGCGGCTCGCTTTGACGAGCAATACGTCTCCCGCGCGCAGATTATCAAGAAGCATCTCACCGCTTATCTGAGGCATTCTCACGTCGCAGTTACGGAATATATTTTCACCCATAAGTCCGCCGAGCATAGCTCCGCGCGCGATGTTATCGGCAACGCTTCCAAAGGTAAAGAGCATTTCTCCGCCCGCTCTTGCAAAATCAAGTCCGACCTGCTCGTGAAGAGTCTCGGACATATCTCCAAGCTCATACATATCGCCGAGAAGCGCCAGCATTCTGCTGTTTACGTTCTGCGCGGCAACGCCCAAAAGGACGCTGATCGCAGCTCTCATCGACTCGGGGCTTGCGTTGTAGCAGTCCTCGATAACGGTTATCTCACCGACCTTGTATATATTCTGTCTCATTCCGACAGGCTTGAAGTTCGAAAGACCTCTCATAATGATATCGTCATCAAGATTCATTCTCTTGCCTACCGCATACGCGAAAAGTGCCGCGTAAACGTTGTGGCGTCCCATAGTGGGAATGGTGATGCTTCCGTGAAGCTGACCCTCGTAAAGAATATCAAAGGTAGTCTGACCTATGCCCTCTCTGATATTTACCGCGCGGAAATCGCAATCCGAATCTATTCCTACGTAAACGGGATTAACGTCCTTGTTTCTGTAAGCGCGAAGGATATCGTCGTCTCCGTTGAGGAGAAGCGTTCCACCACTCTTGAGTCCCTTGACTATTTCAAGCTTTGCGCGGCCGATGTTTTCACGCGATCCGAGATGACCGATGTGCGACGAGCCCACGTTAGTAACTATCGCGATATCGGGCTCTGCAATCTTGGAAAGATACTCTATCTCACCGAGAGCGCTCATACCCATCTCCAATACCGAGACCTCGGTATCGTCGCTCATAGAAAGCATGGAAAGGGGCATACCTATATTGCTGTTATAATTTCCTTCGGTCTTATGAACGCGGAAATGCTCCGCAAGAACGCTTGCCACAAATTCCTTGGTAGTGGTCTTTCCAACGCTTCCGGTGATCGCCACCTTGCGATGATTGAGTCGGCGGTCGTAAGCCTTTGCAAGCTCGCCTACTGCCTTGAGGGAATCGTCAACTACTACCGCAACGTATTTGTGCGCGTTATTTATTTCGGGAATACGCTCGCAGAGAACGCAGCTCGAGCCCGACGAAAGCGCTGTACCGATATAATCGTGTCCGTCAACACGTGCGCCGCCAAGCGCAACGAAAAGAGCGCCGTCTGCCGTTTCACGCGAATCGGTGCATACGTATTTGAAATGTGTGTCCTTGCTTGCGTCTGTTCCTACGCAGGTAAGAATTCCGCCGCATATACGTGCGAGCTCTGACATAGTTAAGCTGTTGCATCCAACGTTGACTCTCATTGTTGACCTTCCTTTCGTTTCTGTCAAGCTCCGTCTCCGATTCTTTTCGTCAAAGCCGAAGCTACTATTTCTCTTTCATCAAACGGGTGCTTCCCGCTTGAATCGATCTCATATTTTTCGTGTCCCTTCCCTGCGAGAAGGGCAAAATCCCCCACCCTTGCCTCAGCAAGGGCGAAATTTATCGCATCCTTCCTTGAAAGGATGACTTTATAAGGTTTTTCTTTATTTACTCCTTTAAGTATATCCGCTATTATCAAAGCGGTATCTTCGCCCCGGCTGTTATCCGAGGTTATGACCACAAGATCCGCAAGCCTTGACGCGATGCTTCCCATCTGCCGCCGCTTGCCCCGATCGCGCTCACCGCCACACCCGAACACGAGTATCACTCGCGAGCGAGGATCTCTCTTGGCGCCATGAACGCTTATCAGCGCCTTTTCAAGCGCATCCGGCGTGTGCGCGTAATCAAAGAGCACGGTTATTCCGGCTCTGTCCGAGAGCGCTGCCTTTTCCATTCTGCCGATTATCTGAGGCATATTCTTTATCGCCTCTATCGCCGCGGTCGGCTCTGCGCCGCATTCTATCGCCGCGGCAAGTGCCTGCAACGAGTTTATAGGGGCAAAATCCCCCATCAGCGGAAGCTTTACGTCAAAGCGCCCCGCCCTGCATTCAAGCGTATATTCAAATCCGCACATACCGAGCGGCCGTATGTTTTTCGCGCAGTAATCGGCATTTATATTTTGAGAGCAGGTTATACATTTTTGGGGATTAAGCCCCGCAAGCCTTTTGCCGTACGCATCGTCGATATTAACGACACACATGCGGCTCGCCTTTAGGATTTCCGCCTTGGCAAGAAAATAATCTTCCATATTTTTGTGAAAATCCAGATGATCGCGGCTGAGATTCGTGAACACCGAGCATTCAAATCTTATCGGCTCGACCTTCCTGAGTGCCAGCGAATGTGAGCTGACCTCCATTATTACACGTTTTGCGTTATTTTCTTTAAAATTCGCAAGCAATTTATACAGCTCGCACGGATCGGGGGTTGTCATATTTGCCGTAGGGCTGTCTGAGTTTTTTTCGACGGCTATGCCTCCGATGCGGTTCTCGACCGTTCCGATAAGTCCTACTCTTTCTCCGAGCCTTGTGAATATATGCTCGAGCATGAAGCTTATCGAGGTCTTTCCGTTCGTCCCCGTAATTCCTATAAATTTCATATCCCTTGTGGGATTATTGTATCGGGCGTTATAGAGCAAAGAAGCGGCTGCTCTTGCGTTTTCAACTTGAATAATTGCGGCACCACCCACACAATCGTCACGCACTTGCTCTGCTACTATAACCTTCGCACCCGAATTTATTGCTTTATCAATGAAGTCGTTTCCGTCGTGGTGAAGTCCTCTTATCGATATAAAAAGACTTCCCTCTCTGACCTGTCTGGAATCGGTAACGATATCCGCGATATCGATATCCGAAAGCTTTGCGGGATAAGCTATTCCCGCTTTATCGAAAAGCTGTGAGAGCTTCATTAGCGCCTCCTTGGAAGTTATTTTATTTTAACTTCCTTGGAGAGCGTACTAATCCATAAACTCAGGATCGTCGTCGGCGTCCTCGTATCTAAAGGTCAGCTTTATGACCTCTCCTCGAGACACCTTGGTTCCTGCCTCTACCGACTGTGCGTAAACTCTCGCCTCTGTTCCGGTAAGATAATTGTTTGTTCCTTCGATCTTGATATTAAGATCAAGAGCCATTATAAGTCCATTTGCCTGAGTTGCCGTCATTCCAACGAAATTCGGCACCTCAATATCCTTTGCGGCAGCGGAGCTTCCCGTATAGAGGATCACCTTGCCCGAAGCCTTTTCTATCATCGTTCCGTATGCGGGAGACTGTGATTTTACAACGTCGCCCTCGCCTACCACGATGCACTCAAGGCCTCTTTCCTCGATGCTCTGCTTTGCGTAGGATACGCTCCAATTCTTATAAGATCCGACCGATACTGCCATCTTTTTGAGCTCCGCCTCGGTGTACTTAGCCTCAACTCCGAGATGGGGGAGAATATTCTCCAGCGCATCCGAAACGTAAGGCGCTGCCACAGTGCTTCCGTAAGGGCTGTGATCCGAGGGCTCATCTACTATTATGATGATAGCGTATTTGGGATCGTCCGCCGGAGCATAAGCGACCGTAGAGCAGATATATCTGTCCTCGGCAACTCCGTTGGGATAAAATATATCGGGATCAATACCGAGCTTTTCAAGGCTTGCGATCGGATCGTCCTTTTTCTCGGACGTACCGGTCTTTGCGGCTACTCTGTATCCTGCCACGTACGCGTTTTTCGCACCGCCGTTGCCCGAAACGCCTTCTTCAAGGATTCGGGATATCTCGGCGCACACCTCAGCGCTCACAGTCTGTCTCTTTATCTCGGTCTCGTGCTTGTATATAACGTTACCCGATTCAGGATCGGTTATCTTTTCTACTATATAAGGGGTTACGAGCTTTCCGCCGTTTGCGACCGACGCAACCGCCGTTATCTGCTGAAGCGGAGTTACGTTGAAGTTCTGTCCGAACGCATAGATCGCAAGGTCCATCTCGCCCATATTTGCGTTGAATATTCCCGTGCCCTCACCCGGAAGGTCGATGCCGGTCTTTTCCATATATCCAAACGCGTTTACGTATTTCTTGAAATTAGGAATGCCTATCTTCTCTCCGATGGTCATAAACCATACGTTGCAGGACTGCTGAAGTCCCTGCTCAAAGGTAAGCGATCCGTGTCCCTCTATCTTATGGCAACGGACTCTCGTTCCAAAGAGCACCTTGTAGCCGTAGCAGGAAACGCGGTCCTCTACCGAGAACAGCTTTTCCTCAAGCGCTATCGAGGAGCTTATTATCTTGAAGGTCGATCCGGGAATGTAGCTCTCGGAGACCGCTTTATTTGACCAACTGCTCGTGAGCAGATAGGTTACGAGCTTATCGTACTCATCTGTACCCTCTGCGTATCCGCTTGCCTCAAGTATTGCCTTTTGATCGTCACTGAGTGCCCAAGGGTCATTAAGATCGAACGCCGACGAGGTCGCCATACCGAGCACCGCGCCCGTATCGACCTCCATTACTATTCCGCACGCTCTGTTCTTTGCTCCGTGCTCGGCGGCTGTCTTTTCGACCTGCTCTTCAAGAAGCGCCTGAACCGTTGCTTCGATCGTCGAGGTTACGTGATAACCGTGTATAGCCTCTATTCTGCTCGCGTACTCGGAAGGCATTATCTGTCCGTACGCATCTCGTGCGTTGATGTAATATCCGTCAACTCCCTTGAGATACTCGTCATACTGAAGCTCTATTCCGTAAAGTCCCACGCCGTCGCTGCTTGTAAAGCCTATCGCGTGAGCGGCAAGTGAGCCCGACGGATAGTATCTCGTGCTCTGTGCCTCGAGATACACCATCGTTGAAAGCTTTTCATCGTTGATGAACGCGCTGACCTTATCGGCAGTCTCCTCGTCGACCTTTCTCATTATCGTTCTGTCGAGGTACTGCGTATATTTAGTTGCCTGAGTGTATATCTCCTGTGCATCGGCACCCGTTATCTCGGAAAGTCCAAGCGCGATTATCTCCGCGTAATTCTTGGTGTCTCCGCGAGCATCCTCAAGCTCTGACGCCGCCTTGATGCTTGACGGAGAAATGAAAAGTCGATAGGTCGTTACGTTTGCCGCAAGCGCGACCCCGTTTCTATCGTATATCTCACCTCTGTCCGCAAGTATCGGAGACTCGGTAGTCAGCTGATTTATTACTTTTTCCTGATATTCTTCAAAGTTGACCGTTTGGATCATCAATATTCTGACAAGCAGTACCGCAAACACGGCGCATACTATGATCCCGACTGTTGTTGAGCGCTTCACAGCTCTCGTGCTTATAGGTCCGGCCATTAAAATCTCCCCTCGGTTTATCGTTCTTTTTCGCCCTTTATCTCGCTTTACATCTTATGTGCTTCGGGAAGATTATATTCCGATCGTCAGTCTACGCTGATCCCGAAGGATGCGAGCAGAGCCGCGAGCCCTACGTTCTCGTCCTGACCGTCCTCGTAAACGATCACCTGTTCATCGCTCGGAGCTTCAACGTACTTGTGCTCAACGTAACCGTTGCTTATCATTCCGAGCTCTTTAACGTCTTTTTCGATCTGTGTGATATCGTATTTAAGGTCGAGCTTACCTTCAAGCTCTGCCTGCGTCGCTTCAAGTGCCGCTGCCTCGCTGTTGAGCTTTCCAAGCTCGCCCGAAGCGCTGCCTATCATAACCGAGCCGCCTACTATAAGTCCGAGCGAGAGCGTGAACACCGCCATTCCCGACATAACTCTTACGGGTACGCGGAAGCTTGTGTTATTTACTCTGCCCTGCATAGGCTCTGCGGGAAACCATTTATCTTTAAGCTCTGTCAGAGAAGCGACCAAGGTTTTTAAGTGGCCCTCCTTTGAGTTCTTATCAGCCGCAGTCATCTCTCTGCTGCCGGAACTCTTACGCGGGACCGCAGCGCTGACAGCAGGCTTAACGGTCTGCTCAGCCTTCAGCCCCTCGGGCATATAAAATGCTCTGCGATGCTTGAAGTATCTTACGAAGTCCTCGGAGGTCATATACTTGCTTCCCTTATAAACGCCGCTGCGGTAGCTCTCGGCTATACCGCTTTTGGCGTCGAAAAGAACGTAAGAATTTGATGCTGCTTTTTCGCTATTCTCTTTTTGAGACAGATTTGACATTTCCTGTCTGAAGTTGTTTACCACTCCTCTGCTCTTATATCTCGAGCGGAGCTCATCAATACAACGGTTGTAAGAATCGTTTTTCTGTGCAGCCATCTTTTCTTTCGTTCCTCCTGAAATTATTTATCGTCTTTTACAGCTTTTCCGCAATGCGCAGCTTTGCGCTTCGCGCTCTCGGATTTATCTCGAGCTCTTCCTTGCCCGAGGTTATCGGTTTTCTGTTTACCGGCTTTATCTTGGGTTTGTTTCCGCATACGCATACGGGAAATTCTCTGGGGCAGGTACAACCCGTCGCAAGTGATGCAAAGGTCTGCTTGACGATTCTGTCCTCAAGTGAATGGAATGTTATAATCGCCATTCTTCCACCGGGCGCGAGCAGCTCTTGTGCGTCTCTTATCGTCGGCTCTATAACGTCGAGCTCGGAGTTGACCTCGATCCTTATTGCCTGAAAGCTTCTCTTTGCGGGGTGATGTCCTCCCTCTCTTGCCTTGGGGGGAATTGCGCTCTTGATGATTTCTGCGAGCTCGGCGGTGCTCTCTATCTCCTTTTTCTCACGCGCGCGTATAATAGAAGACGCGATCTGCGCCGAGAATTTTTCCTCTCCGTACTCGAAGAGTATTTTCTTTATCCGTTCCTCAGAATACTCGTTAACTACGGTCTTTGCAGTCAGCGGATTTCTCTTGTCCATTCTCATATCGAGCTCTGCGTCGGACATATAAGAAAATCCACGCTCCGCCGTGTCAAGCTGATGCGAAGAAACTCCGAGATCAAGAAGTATACCGTCTATCCTCTCGATACCGAGCGAAGCACACACGCTTGCAACCTCGCTGAAATTGCTTCGGACCACTCTTACTCTATCGCCAAACTCCGCGAGTCTCTCCTTGACGACCGCTATCGCCGTCTCGTCCTGGTCGATAGCTATAAGCATTCCGTTCTTCAGCCTTTTGGCTATTTCCTTTGAGTGTCCGGCACCTCCTGCGGTGCCGTCCACGTATATTCCGTCGGGCTTTATGTCAAGTCCGTCCAAGCACTCGTCCAAAAGCACGGGACGGTGCGAAAATTCTATATTGCCTGTTTTTTCTGCCATTTCTGCCATCAGAGACCGTATGCCTCGAGAGTATTGCGGATATCTTCCATATCCTCAGCCTCGTTCATTTCGTCATAGAGCTTTTCAGACCAGATCTCTGCGTGAGTTCCGCATCCGACTATAACTACCGATCTTTCGATCTCGGCATATTTCATAAGCACGGGGGTGAGTACTATTCTTCCCTGCGAATCGGGAGACACCTGTGCCGCATCCTTATGCAAGCTACGGAGTATTCTCTCCGAGTCCTTTCTCTCAAGCTTGAGAATGGGTGCTATATAGTCCTCCCAAGCCGCCATTGAGTACACCGTGAGACACTTCTCCCTTATGTTTTTAACTATCATAAAGCATTTGGCTCTTTCATCAACAAGCTTCTCTGCTGCATCATTTTCCTCTTCGGGTATGCTTACGCAGAGCTCATCTCTGTGCTTTGCAGGGATAAACAGTCTATTCTTCGCGTCAACGCTATGTCTGAACTCGCCTGATAACATAAGTTATTGCCTCCTTTCGAGTACTCCGTTTGGAATATGGCGTCATTACGGTCTGATTTTCCACCACTTTGCACCACTTTCCACCACTTTGGTGATATTATTATAAATCATTTCTAAATTTTTCGCAATAGGCTTTTGAAAATTTTTTTATTTTTTTATCAGTTTTTTTTATTTTTTTCTCTTTTTTTCATCAAAGCCTACAAATTTTCACTATTTTTCGATGAGTTTTGACTCTGTTTTACAATATTTTACAATTCTTTTAATAATTGGTATTTATTGCCTTTGGGGAAAGCATCTTAGCAAAAAAAGAAAAGCCCGAAGGCTATGCGTGATACTCTTAACGGAGAATTTGAAAGCTCTACTAAGTGCGAGCATCGCATTTGACCGGTCAAATGCACTTGGGCTAAGCCCAAACCCTTATTACAAGCAGAAAAGAGCAAGAGTAAAAGGATAAACCTCCTTCTATTCTTGCTCTATTCGTTTTTATGAATGAATTGATGCTGACGCATCATGAATTGGCTCCGCCATGATTTCTCGCTTCGCTCCATAAATTGAATTGCAACCAATGTGCCGTAAGGCACAATTCATGCCGCAGGCAATTCACGAAAGCACAGCTTTCAATTCACGCAACCGTAAGGTTGCAATTCATTGCGTGTTCTCCGTTAGGGATAACACGCATATGCTTCGGGCTTTTTGAATATTTAATAGGTTAACATATCTCTTAATTTTTTCTTCAACGATTTGACAACTCTCTTCATCCTGCCAACGCCGTAATCTATATCGTCGTCATACTGCCAATGCGCTACCTTGTCTCGCCTTTTTCTTCATAGCTATCGCAGCAGTAGGTTCCCTCGGCTTTGCTGTCAGACTTTATCTCAAACAGATACATAATTCCATTCGCCGCTATGATAAAAAAGCTCGTACACAGCTTTTCCCTATCCTCGTACATAATTATCGGCATTTGCATTGTGTCGCGTATCTCAAGCATTTCCTCAAAGCTATCGATATACAGTATCTGACGATCCTTTGCGTTAAATCGGATTCTTGTTTTTTGAATATAATTCTTATAATCCGAAACGATCTTCTGTACGCTTCGGTGATATTCATTTCGGTCGTCGCGGCTAAGCAGCACAAAGACTACCAATAACGATACGGCAAGCAGATCAAAAAGCGCAAGCGCCGAAAGCAGTATCAGCATAGCTCCGCTCTTGCCACTATCCCGCAAAAGCTCTCTCGGCTCCGATGATTCCACTACTGCCGTCGGTCGAACCGTTTTTTCGGTAAGCGGTATCAAGAGCTCAAGCTCATATGCAGAGGTGTCGGTCATTTCGGCATACTCCGCCACCTCGGATATATCTACGCTCATTTTCACGCAAAGCGTATTTTCGGTATCCGTCAAGGAATAGCGAGAAATAAATTCCTCTGCCTCGGCATTATATTTTCCATAATCTATTTCAACGGAGCGATCTATCGACAGCTCTCCGTTTTCAATTCTTCCATAGGCTCCGGATGCAAGCGGATAAGTCCGTTCAAGCATCGGGGTGTCGCTAACCCTGTCTTTTATCTGAATCACCGCGTCTATACGGTAATGATACTCGCTGTCTATTCTTTTGTCGTCTATGTTAAGGCGATAAGCGAAATCAGCATCTATTTTGTCTACCAATTCTCCGACGTAGACCTTACCGCCCTCGACGTCCGTATCCCAAAAGAAATCGTTTTCTTTAAGGATTACGGTATAATCCACGTTTCCTTCCTCTCTGCAATATATCTTCTCAGATCTCTTTTGCGAAAGGAAGCCCTGCAAAGCAAAAAATGCAAGCAGCGTGAGGACGGCTATCAACGCCGCCTGCAAGTATATCCATTTTGCTCTGTTACGTCTGTATTTTTCCGATTGATGCAAATTCATTGATGACATATCTTACCTCATAATCAAAACTGTAAATCTCTCGCCCATACCGCAGGATATCCGATATATTTCAGCGTGATAGCGCTTATTCCCACTATTCTTTCGTCCGTAACGTATCCGACGTCTGCCGCATCATTGGCATCGCCCTTGGTATAGTATCTGTTTTTGCCGTTCAGAGTCTCTATCTTCAGCACGCGATGAACTATTATAATACCGTCGCGCTCAAACAAAATGATCTGTCCCTCTCGGATAGTTTGGTCAGTATATTTTTCATACACAACGGCGTCTCCCTTATCCATAACGCCCGACATGCTTTCCGAGCCTATAACGAGCAGCTTATATCTCCCAACACCTGACACGAGCATAATAAACGCAAGACTCATCACCAGCGTAGCCGCGCTGATCATAGTTCTCAGACGGGATCTCTTTTTCGGCGCCTCACGCCGTCTTTTTTGATAAAGCTTATATATAAATGAAAGGACAAATATCGGCAGGATCATACGCGCGACCGCCAAAAGTGCTTCGGGCATCTGCGGGTGCAAAGGCACGAAATACGGATATGCGGTCAAAATGATTCTATATAATATATTAGGAAGAGCTCCGTATTTTGAGGACACGTAATGGTATAAAAGATTCGCAAACACCGCGGGAAAGATAACGGCGATGAGCGAATGAAGCGCAAAATCCGTGTCAATTGCCGACCGCGACAAAATAAACACGTCGGCAAAGACCGACAATACGTACGACCATACGGTGATTCCTCTGCTATTTTGCGATATCAGAACGCTTCTCAATATTTCACACGAAATTATTATCGCCGCAAACGGAATAACGTCAACAAAGACGAGTGAAGCGAGCAAAACAACACGAGAAAACCCAAAAATAACTCCCGAAAACAAATAAAGGACGACCGCTATTACAGCGAAAGCCGTCATAAGCACCGCTACCTGTCCGTGTCGCATATCTCGGTTGCAGCGTCTTTTGATAACCCGACAGGCAAGTGCCGATAGCGCACAGAGCAAAAGCGACGTTATAATATTACGCCAAGTGGCGTTAGATAAAAATACGGCAAGGAGAGGAATACATCCGTAAAGTATAAGAATCACAGTACATCTTTGATACCGACTCATATACTTCCTCCTTGCCGTTGATATTACACAGAGATTTAATCTACTGCCTCCGCAGTATATGTAATAGTAAACTTATCGTTATTAACCACCTCGGTAGGTGTTTGAAGCAGCTCGATAACGATCGATACGGTCTGCGAATTACCGTTCTTTCCGATAATCGTAGGCTCGCTTCCTCCGATATCCTTCCAAGTGCAAGTTACACTGTAAAGTCCTGCTTTGGCAGAGGTCGTGTTATTCAGGGTAACTCTTGCATCGTATTTTTCACTGGTATTGGCTATTACCGCCTCAACCGTGATCTTATCGCCCTTAGTAGTAAGGACGGTATTGGGAACGGTTATTATGATCTTATCGTTTTCATCTGCCGGATCGGACGTCTCGGCTACGCGCTCTACGGTAACGCCCGAGCTTGCGCCGTTAGTAACGCTATAATCGACTACGCTTGCATCGGTGAAAAACACCATCGGTGAAAACTCATTTACTCCTACGGATACGTTACCGCTTACGACCAGCCTGTCGTTAAGCGCCGCAAAACCAATACCGGCGCAAAGAATCGCCGCAACCAATGATACTATAATGACTGTTCTTTTCGTCTTCATACTTATCTCCTTGCTTTAAGCATCTCATATTGTTTTTTCCATTATAGCATTTTATCAGATATATGTCAATATCTTTCTTTTTTTGTCGAACAAAAACTGCGAGAGAAATATTACCTGCCCTGCATCTTAAATTACCCTCGAAGAAAATTCATTCACTCATTTAGATGCGTTGCCGGTTCAACATGCCTGTCGTTAAACTCTATATATCAACTGTCAACGCCAAGGATCTTCTCTGCCACCGATACTGTAATAGCTGTTTTTTATTGCTTTTTATTTTTCTCTCTGATTTTTGATTTAGATGTGATCAATCTATATACTATACTCAACGCAAGGCCAAGGCTATCAATTGCAATCGCTATAATAAACGCCTCTTTATACGAACCGGTAGCATTAAATGTTGAAACGAGAATAGACGGTCCGATAATTCCCGCCGCAGAAAATCCAATCCACATTATACCGTAATTGATGGTGTTGTTTTTAGTACCAAATCTATCTGCACAAAATCCCGGGAAAACTCCCATAAACGTACCGAAGCAAACACCTATAAGCATTATTCCCGCAGCGAATAAAGCAACAGATGCCATTATTTCGGAAAAATAAAGAGCTCCAAGTCCGACGAGCGCCATTAGCATAGCGACCGTAAGAGTATTTATACGTCCGATTCTGTCGCTTATTGCACCTGCAACAAGCCTTCCGGCAGTATTGAACAAACAGAGGACCGACACGAACATCGTAGCTACCGACGCAGTTGAACCAATCATGTTAATCGCTAATGGCTTTGCATTTGAAATTATCATGAGTCCAAACGTACCACCACAAGTAAGCATAATAAGCATCACGTAAAACACGGGGGTCCTCAGCATCTGTGTCGGTTTTTTATCCTCTATGGCTTTATCAACCTTGTTAGTAACGGCAATAAATCCATCGGGAAGAAATCCCTCGGGGCATTTTTTCATAACAAGTGATCCCGCGCATATTACAACAATAAATATTCCCCCAAGTATCATAAATGTCATTCTTGCATTAGTTAAGCTACATATCCAATCGGCTATCGGAGCAAATATCACCGAGCTGATACCGTAAGATGCCGTGGTCATTCCTCCGACCATACCTCTTTTATCAGGGAAAAATTTTATAGTGTTGCTGATTGTGCACCCGTATACAAGGCTCATTCCGAGTCCAAGGCATAATCCATAGCTAAGCATCAAGTGTGTAACGTTTTGCGCAAGACCGCTTGTAAACATACCTACGCCAAACATAACTCCGCCACAAAACATTACCCAGCGAGGCCCGTATTTATCGTTAAGATATCCTCCAATTATCATTGCGACAAAGCTGACAGCGTTTGCCGTTGAGAAAACCGATGACAGATCGGCATTAAGCTCATGTGCCATAGGGGCGGATAAGCTGCTCCATGCATACATAGAACCGATACACAAGTCGATCAAGCAACTAAAAACAAGTATCATCCACCTTTTTTTTGTTAAGGAGATGACTTCATTCGAAGACAATGCCATATAATATCACTCCCTTTTTATATTTTTATAATTATATCATTTCAAAATATATATGTCAACATTTTTATTCTTTTAAAGAACGAAAAAGGCTGTCAACGAGCAAAAGCTCGTTGACAGCCTAGGCCTTAATATTAGGATGCGGCAATTATTCTATCGACGATATCAGTATCGTAGAACACAAATTGCTTATAGGAATCGAGCGATGCGCTCGGCACCTTAATAACAAGTGAAGGATGACAATCGTCGAATATACCGCGACCGATAAAGATGCTTGCAGTATTGCTCGTAAATACAATCTCAGAAAGATTTACGCAACGCGCAAATGCACCGTCGGCAATAACCACGCTCTGCGCGATAGTTACCTTAGATATAAGGGTACAGCCTGCAAACGCATTCTGTCCGATGATCTCTACGCCGCTATTGAGAGTTATCTCGCCGCTTCTTCCTGCAGGATAAAGCACCAGAGTCTTTCCATCCTTCGAATAGAGGATACCATCAACCGTCTTATACGTCGGGTTGGTTGCCGCTATTTCGTAGTTCATAACGCTCGTAGGAACGCTGATTCCCGAGAAGTTGATATACTCGAGAGTTGAAGGAAGAACCACGGTCTCAATACCGCTGAGTCTGCTAAGCGCCAAGCCTCCGATAGATACTACCGTATACTCTCCGAGAGTGCTCGGGAAGGTAAAGGTCGTATCAAGCAGCATCGTTCCGTCGTCTATGATATCAACGATCTCAATCTTTCCGTCGGCAATATCGGTAACGAGATATCCGATGCTTCCGTCGGAAATTACTCTTTCTATGGTCTCTATTCTATCGGCAGTTACGCTTCCCCAAAGAGGTGAGCTTGCCGCAAGCAAAGCATCGTATTTTGCCTTCATAGAGATCGGCACGAAGAGCTTTGCTTCACCGGGAAGTCCCATGTTAGCACCAAATGTGATATTATCGGGATCGGCAAGGATTATTACCTGCTTAAGAAGAGTACAGCTATTCGGGAACAAAGCGTCATTGTCGCCGCTTTGATAAGACGTAAAATTCTCACCTAAGAGCACCTGTTCAAGAGAAGAACAGCCTTCAAAGGGAGATTCTTTGCTACTCGAAGAATAAACAAATTGTCTTATAGACGGCAAGTTGATACTCTTCAAGGAGCTACATCCTCTAAACGCGCCGCTATATATCACTTCCACATTAGGAGCAATGATCGCAATTACACCCCTCGCATTATAGAATGCAGCGCGGCTTATCTCGGTAGCGCTATCCAAATAAATTACGGTTCCTTCGGAAAAGGTACAGTCCTCAAAGGTATAATACCTAACGATACCCATATTTGCAAGGTCGAGCGTCTTGCTTGCAAACGTACAGGAATCAAATACACCGTTACTGGATTGAATGCCAGTAATTCTCGAAAGGTCCACTTCTCCATTAAAACGAGAGGATGTAATTCCGCCCTGCAAGATACCTTGGTTGATAGTAAAGGTTCCGTTAACGGTGGTGTTCTGCAAAACATCAACATTAGTATTCCATGTTCCGCTTAGCTTGTCGATGTATAAATCCCCATATGTTACTGTGTAATAAATAACGTCTTTCGACGCGCTTCCAGTATAACCGAAGGATATTCCGGAAATGAATTTCAAATCTCCGTAAACGTTGGTGTGTGAAAAGGACTTTTCATACAGCTTAACTAAAGAATTAAACACGAAATCACTATATATATCACAGTTTACAAATGCGAAATCTCTTATGTTAACTATTCTCTCCGCCGTATCTATCGAGACTATCTCAACGTCCTTGAAATAATACTGTCCCAAGGTCTCAAGTCTGCCGAAGTTAATTCGGTTGATCGACGTAACCCCATAGAAGGGCGACGAATATCCGTTTACGTCAGCTCCGCTTGTGAGTCCGGTTTGTGTAAGATTTCCGTAATCAAGGACACCGACGGTTGCATACGCGAAGGACATCGCTGCGGGATCCGCTGCGTTCTCTATGTAGAGCTCGCCAATATCCGCTCTACAGAACGCGCCCGTATCGTCTCCGCTGACGGTTCCGTCCTCAGCGACCGTGGGAACTGCTCCCGCAATAGAGGCGATCGCGCCAAGCCTCAGCACGCCGATATGGCTGTTTGCGAACGCCTGCTCGGCGACCGTTCCGCCGCCAATGAATGTTACGTTGGGAATAGTAGCACCGTTAAACGCGCTCTCCGCAATAGTTATTGAATTATCAAAGACCAGATCCTGCGAAAGCTTTGCGTCCTTGAACGCACCCGTCAATATTGAGGTTATTCTGCTGAGATCAAGGATACCGTTTAACGTTGCGCCCTCAAAGAAGGTCGCAGGTATCTCAGTCCTTGCACCGAGCGTTACGCTGCCGTTGAGCACGGCGTTTTTGAACACTCCCGTGCCAAGCGTGGAAACGTTCGAAAGGTCAAGGTCGTAATTCAACGTATTTCCGTCGAATGCGTTATTGCCGATGGAGGTAACACCGCTGATATCCATTCCCGTACCCATCTTGGGTATGATGGACTCCTTCGTTCCAAACGCGTTTGCGCCAATGCTCGTAACGCTTCCCATATTCTTGATATTCGTGATGGACGTTCCTGCAAAGGCATCCTGACCGATGGTCGTTACGTGGTTACCAAAGTCCAGCTCCCCGATCTTCATAAACGCAAAGGTAGAAGCCGCTATGGAGGTACAGCTTTCTCTGAATACCAGCTTGTTTACCGTTCGGATATACTCCTTGTTACCGAAGGCAGAGGAACTTGAATAACTGCTTCCCTTCGTATAAGAGCCGATGCTTAATTCACCGTAAATATTTACTCTCAAAAAGTTTCGGGCAGTCAGGGTCAAGCCGTCACCCAAATAAAGGTTTCCGCTGACGGTTCCGTTATTGAAGGATTGCGAAGTCAACGTAGCATTATCACCCAGCGTCAGGTTGCCACCGACGGTAAAGGAATTAAACGCGGTTCCTTTGATGTTTGCGTTATCACCAAAGGTAACGTCTCCCGTAATGGTACTGCCGTTAAATGCGTTGTTGTTTACGGTAGCTCCGTCTCCCACTGTAATACTGCCGCTGATGGTACTGCCAAGAAACGAACCGCTTATGACAACCCCGTCTCCCACAGTAACATCGCCGTTAATGGTGGAGTATGAAAAAGAGTTCGAGCCGATATACGTAGCCGAGCCAAAGTCGATAACACCGATCTTTTTCGATACGCTGCCAAACACATAGTCACCTATGGTTTGTACACCCTCGAAATAAAGATTTCCCAATTCCCCGCATTGTGAGAAGGTATTCTTGGGAAGCGCGGTGATCCCCTCTCCAAAGTAAACGTTACTTAAGCTACAGTTGCAGAGGATATAAGCGTTCGGATCGGGGGCGCCGTTAAAGTCAAAGGTGCCGATGGCGCAATAGTTAAAGGCTCCGCCATCGCTACTTCCCTGAGGTACGGTATCTTCACCGAGTATCACCGAGCCGATGCGCATTTTCTTGCTGGAGGAATCACCGTTAAACGCCTTGGGCTGCACCTCGGGTGTTACACCGTTACCGTTGCCCGAAAGATCGAGCTCTCCGCTGATGGATGCCTTATCAAAGGCAAACGAGGATATGAGTCTCATGTTGGGGATCTTAACGCTCGAAAGCTTTACACCGCCGAACGAATACTCGCCAAGCTTTACGTAAGCGCCGCCAAAGTCAACGGCTATCTCGCCCTCAGCCTCGCCCTTTATCGTGTAAAAGGCGTTTGCGCCGATATTAAGCTCAATATTGTTAATAGCGTTATGCGTTGCGGTTACGGACTCTATACAAGCGCCCTCAAATGCGCTCTCGCCAACGTTAGTCAAAACGTCGCCGAGATGAACGGGTACTGCGTTTACAACTGCAGAATTCGTCGGTCCCTTGATTCCCGCGAAGGACTGTGCGCCTATGCTCTGAGCTCCGTGAAGCGTCAGAGATTCCATAGTAGCACCGTAAAATGCCTTATCTTCGATTATCAATGAGCCCGTTCCGTTAATAACTACGTCTCCAAACGAACATCCCTCAAATGCGCTCTCGCCGATATATTCGAGATAGCGTGGGAAGGTTACGTTTTGGACGTTGATGGATTCCTTAAAGATATAATCACCAATTGCGACCACGTACATTCCCGTGTCGCTGGTAGTTCCGTTGTCAGATTCAACGTAGGTATATTTAGGCACCTTATTTCCGAATATCGTAGTAACGTCTTCCTCGTTGTCAAGCTTATAGATAACATCGGGAAGAATGTAGCTCGATTCGGAGATATTTACGTTTATGAAGGAGTGGAGCAGGTCAAGCTTTTTACCCGCCGCATCTCTCTTGACATAAATATATCCCGGATCGCTTATAATATACTCCTTGGAAACGCTTCCAAAAGGCATAGAATACGCCGTGTCGCTCCACTCGGAGAATATCACGTCCTCGATCTCGCAATCGATAACAGTCTTATCATAAACGGATGTGCCATTCGTCGCCGAAGCCTCCCAATAGAAATCGCCGCCGATCGCTATAAGATTTCCTTTGAAATCGGGAGAGAGCGAAACGCTCATGGGATTGTCGGGTGCATCCGCCACGTTTACGTAAACCGTCTCAAGCTTATGACATCCATTGAAAATAGTTGATCCGCCGTTCAACGCTCCGATAGAAACCGTCTCTAAGTTAGAGCAACCGTAGAACAGATACCACGTCAGATTCGATCCTGCGTTCAAATGTCCCGAAAGATTAGGCAAAGACGCCATAACCAGATTCGTACAACTCATTATGCTATAATCATGTGCAGCGATCACCTCTGTACCAACGACAGTAAGCATTCTCGCGGATCTGAATGAATGGCCCTCGAGGAACTGCACGTTATTAAGATCAAGATGAGTATATATCGGCGTCTGATAATACGACGTTGGATAAAACGCCGAATGTCCGATCGTAAGATAAGAATCGTCGAAGGTAAGCGTGTCCATATGAGTCATGGAAACCGATCTGAATGCGTTTTCACCTATCCTCGTGGTATTATGCTTCTCGCCGTTCGCGTCGATATAAGCAGGAACTGTGTACACACCGTTACTACTGAACTTATCTGTCGTTCCGTTGATAGCGGTCTTTCTTATACAAGCGACGAGCTCGTACTCATCAATATCCGCCTCAACGTATACGTAGGAACCGAATTCCTGAACGTCATCGGATACGAAGCGCAGATCCTCGGCGGTCTTTGTATCCAGATCGATCAGATTGATTCCCTTCTCACCCTGATTCTCTCTATAATAGGATGCGTATTCTCCTGAAACAAGCACGTATCTGGGCTTACTTGAGCTATGATATCTTGCTACATCAGTGGGAGTGGGATTAGCGTTTTCCGTATGAACTATATGCGCCCAAGGACCAGCGGTCCAACCGGTAAGGTAATATCCGTCAGCGGATTGTCCGTTTTGCCTCAGTCCGCCGTGATCGACATCTCCATCCGCCAATTCAAGAACACCCGTGTCAAAACGAATTATATTAGCACAATCGGCAATAAGTCTTCCGTAGTGCAATATCAGATTAGGGGTATTGATATAACGGACGTTCGTCATTTTACCAAAGCCGTAATATCCTGCGCTCTCAAGTTTCAGCGCTGTAAATATATCAACACTCTCGTTAAGTGCCAAACCTCCGTGTCCAAGCGTCTTACAGCCGCCAAGATCTACGTTTGCAGGCAAAGATACACCGTAGAATGCGTAATCTCCCACAGAGGAAAGGGTATCACTGAATTCAAGAGTATCGCTTCCCCACGTAGCTAACGTCTTGCCGTAGAAAGCAAAGTCGTCATATCCTGCGACCTGATATATCTCGTTTCCTATTCTAAGCGTAGCAAAATCGAATTCGTAATAGACCTCGTTATTAAAATCGTCAATAAGATAATATCCATTCTTCTCTTTTCCTGCGTCAAAAGTGTCGCCCACGTAGGTTACGATAAAGCAGGTATTATCATAAAGATTTACATAATAATCGCCGTGTCTTTCTGCCTCGAGGAAGATACGATCTATCTTATCAAGCTCTGCCGTGCTCGGACGCTCGGACAGATGCTCCTTAAAGCGCTCGTAAGCGCCTGCTTCAACGTCAACGATAAGCGCTTCTCGAGTATTTTCATCCGCACAGAAAATATACATATCGGTATAATCTTCAATACTGTCAATGATCAGCTGCGCGTGGTTTCCAATGTGAAGATATTTGATACCCGTAAGAGAATCGGGCTCCAGAGTAGTAAGAGCAGGCGGCAAGGTTATATCATCGATCGCCGTACCCGCAAAAATATTACTTCCCCACGCATTATCGAACTGAGACATTGTAAGATATCTCAGATTGGAAAGTCCTGAGAATGCATTGTCGGGCACAGTTCGTCCGTTTGCATCAACCTCTGCCGAAACAGCCTCGCTGAGATCCACGGTAACGAGTGCGCTCATACTGCGGATAAAGGCATAGTCCTCAGCAGTCAACTCATAATTACCGTAGCATATGACCTTAAGAGAAACTATTTCGTTAAGCTCAGCTATGCGGTACGATTCCTCCGCGCGTCCGTCGGGAAGATAATACTCGATAATATTCTTCAAGCTTGTATCATCCGACTCTATTTCGCCATTTTCATTTCTGACAACGAATATATCATTATCCATATAGTGAACGATGATATTAGCCGCATCGGGATCCTTATCCACAAGAGTTTCCTTTGATACGTACTCTATATTGTCCCTCGATTCAACACCCGAGCCATCGGATTGGAATCCGCTCTTATTAGCGTTTGTAACAGACATAAATCCGGCACCCTGCTGATGAATAATACGAGTATTGCTTGCGTCTCTCTTGCCATCAACGTCTGGGAACCATTTATACGACCAAGTAGGAAGCTTAATAGGCGTATTAACACCGTCTTTCGCTATCTCTCCATAGTTGTCAATAAATATTCTCGGATTGGAAAATGCTCCTGCAACATAATCCATATGTACAAGGTTTATCTCCTCTACCGTACCCTTATTGACTATATGAATACGTATAGGTCTGTTAGCTGTTAAATTGTCATTATGCACCGTAATGGTTCCTACCGACGTTCTTGCGTAAACGTCTAAGGTTGACTCATTACGGAGATAGATAGTCTTGAGTGAATCATCAAGATTACATATACGAGAACGAGTAACGATCATACCCGTATCGTAACCGACGTCCGCAGAAAACGTATTTTCAATATAAATATCGGCATTTCCGGCGGCAGTAGAATTCTGTCCAATAAGCTCGATTGATGAATGAGGGATATCAAGATATAAGCTTCCTCCCGCATCAACATCGTCCATCTTCAGCACAGAAAGTCTTCCGGAAAGCGAGGTGTTCAGTATAAAGCTTCCTTGGCTTGCGTAATTATATCGCATATTTCCTTTTACGGTAAGCTCACTACCTACCATCTGAAGCTTCAACGGGCGGTTTATTATAAGATCGCCCTCGTAGGTAATATTATCCTGAACTATTATAGAATCGTTGGGCTTATACACAAGCAGCGCATCCTTAAGCTGCTGCAGCGTTCTTACGAAATACTGTCCCGCAGAGCTTTCGTCGCCCTCAAGTCCACCCTTTTGTGCAACGCAAAGGTTGACAGCAAGATTGATAGTCTTGCCCGCATATGCGGAAGTATCGGCATTTTCCTTTACCCCGTAAGAAAGCTTAAAGCACCAATACTCATTGGCGTCATCAAGTGTTGTCGTAAGGAATTCGTTACGAATGTTAGGAAAATATTCCTCTGTCCTCTCCTGCTTCGGATTCCCGTCCACAGTAAATACATTAGAATCCTTAATTGCCTGCTCAATGACAGCACGGCTTGATGCCGTTCCCGTAATATCAACTATTGAATACCAGAAGCCTCCAACTGCCTCCAAAGAATCTCCGCTGCCACTGAATTCCTGAAGCTTACTAAGCTCTGCGTCAAGATTTATAGAAATATCAAGATCAACCGACTGATCAAGCTTACGAATAACGTAATAGATCTCACCCGGATGTTGAATATCGTTGGTTATATTGGTATGATCGGTAACTGCTGTAAGGGCACCGTCCTGAAGAATAGGATTGTATCCTTCACCGGTAGCGGCATCGAAGGAGTTCCCTTCCTGAGCTAAGGTACTGTAAGCAAAATCCACCTTTAATTCAGAAGAAGAATTATCCATATGATATCCGATGAATTGATACTGAAAAGTACCCGTTTGCAAATTGACACCGGGAACCTCGATCGTGTTTCTGAACCATGCGTATGATACTGCCGCTGCCAAAAGCACAAGAAGCATAACAAGCGCGCATATAATTTTTATTATCTTTGTATTCTTCGATCTACTCGTCAGATTCCTCATCATCATATCCTCCTTCCTTCTCTTTTTTTATCTGTCTGGCAAGATCTACGATCTCGCTCACTATCATTGCTGCCATCGGCAATATAACTAAGCATATAAAGCCCCATGTCGTACTTATGACACGGTATATCTTGTCAATAACCACGGTTTTATATTTCATCACTGAAATAATATCTGACGGCGCGATAGGCGGATCTGCCTCCGTATTGGCGGTTCCCTTTGTAATTATAGTGCGATCGGCACCCTCTCCGTCGATGCTTATTATTTTATGAGTAATTATTTTACCCTTCATCTCGCCGCTTTTGCCAACGTATTCGACCACGTCGCCGACACTGAGCTCTCCGCCGTCGTAAGCCTTGGAGATAATAATATCTCCCACCTCAAGCTCGGGCGTCATGCTTGGAGTCGCTATAACGTACACACTGTGTCCAAATAACCTTGGAACACCCCCGCTCATCTTAGTCAGAACAAGAAAAAGTATAAGTACTATTTCTATTATCACTATGATGATGCTTAATGCGTGCAATATTGATCTGCCTGCTTTTTTTATCTTTATCATTGCTGCTCTGCCCTGAATGATGAAACGTAAAAGGTCTTGTTCTGACATACGTTAGTCATTCTGTCCTTATCAAAATAAAAATAACAGTCAAGCTCAACGTAGTCGTTATTTGCGGTTACCGGTATCTCTACCTCTTCGTATAATACAAGATTATACATTGCTGTATTTTTTTCGTCATCGGTAGAAACGAGCTCTCCGTTAGTATTAAGCGAAAGATAAACGTTCTCGGGCGTATTCACGTCATATTTTGAATACTCTATACTTCCTAACGCCGAGGTGTAAATTATTTCTTGGTCGACAAGAGTCTTATCACACACGATTCCGGTCAAGGTTATACGAACCTTAACAGTTTTTTCGGATTTGTTTTTCAATCTTATACGGAACGGAACAGAGGAGTTTGGAATGATCGTTTGAGCATCCACCTTAAAAAGATCCTCACCGTCTTTCTTATCCGAGCTGCTTCCAACCAGCTTCCATTGCTCAGATCTCTGCGCGTATACCAGCATTTCGATATCCTTGGGCGATACAACGAGACTGTTGGCGCTATCGCCACCGTATTCAATGAAGAAGGAGTCGCTCACGTTTCTCTCTGGATTAAGTATCCACGCAAAAGAAACGGTAATGCACAGCAAAACGGAATAAGCCGCTATAAGTATCTTTTTTTTACGCATATTCCGTTTCCTCCTCTTTCTCAGTTTAATTAGTTATTGTAAATGACGAGAATTTGAGCTTAAGGTCTATCTGTGCACCGGATATCTTATCGGTACAGTTTGGATCCGATCCCTCTGCCCAGATTCTTACCGTTACCCATCTTTTCGTAGTATTATCGCCTGACGTCAAAGAGAAGAGCGTTTGATCTGTATCGCGTGATATAAGAATACCGTTTTCGTCATACGTTCCCCCGTCAAATTCAGATATTTCCTTAAAATGATCAGAGGGCTCTACTACGTTGTGTCCTTCCCAAACACTCATTATCTCGCTTTGAGCTACGTTATCCGCATTATAGCTTGAATAATAATTTACGCCATCCATAACGTATCTCTTGTTTGTATCATCGTAAATCATATTAACGCCCGAATGACTTATAACTCCGTCCGGACCGAATATCCAGGTCTCGTTGCTACTGTTAAGAGTAACCGACATTCGAATACATTTTACAGCATCTGCCTGCTCAGCATCCCCGCCCTCAGAAAATCTTATATGAGATTCGGGATGTATATAAACGTAACGAATCGTATCCGCTGCGTCCGGCGAATAAAGCATCATCTGGAACTCTATGTAACCGTTTTCTATACCCATTTTAATCGGATCGTTATCATAATCGGATACGTCAAGATGTCTATACTTTTCAAGACCTGCCCCGTGCTGAAGATCCAACGTAAAGAAGGAATTCTCTCCTCCGGTCTGGCTTGATACGGGCTTTAATACAAATTCCTGAGTAAGACCGAGTATTTCATTGATAGATTTACCCGTGCTTGCTCCCGATTCGCCTTCGAACTCAAATACTAACGATCCACCCGTAGCTATCGTGATATTGCTTTGCTCAACATAAGGAGTCCATTCTCTTCGCATCCAAGCAAAGCTAACGTACGTAAATAATATTACCGTCGTAAGCAACAACAACGTAGGTCTTATAAGCGGCAGCCATCTTCTGCGTTTTCTTTTGGCGTTTGCCGCAAGCTGTATTTTATTATCATTCATACGCACGTCCTCCTTTCGTTAAACTTTAGTTACCTGTATGATCTTAAGAGTTAAATTCGACGTAAATAGCTTTACTTGCCTTTACGTTAAGCTTTTCTGCGTATCTTACGTACACGTATTGATACGAAGCGTTATTTTCTGCCTGCATATTTCCGTTGTATGGCTTCCAATCCACTCCATTATAGCTATATTGAAGAAGATTGGATTCCACTATCTCCTCAAGCGTGTCGCCTTCCTTATAGTAGAGCTTTTGACCGTCGCTCACTATCTCTTTGGCAGCCAGCTCGGCGTTTTTAACCTCAAAGGCTTCCTTTTGAATTCCTACAAACGAAAAATTATATTTGAGCTGTCCGTCCGTAAACGCCTTGTCTGCCTCACGGTCGGTTCCCTCTATCCATATTTTAATAATCAGATCACGCTCTGCTATACCGTCCTCAAAGTCCGCTTCATCAAAGGTGATCAACGGAGCGGCTTCATTGATCCATTGCGTTCCGTCTTCATTATGGACGGCAAGCTTCTGAGAATCAAGAGTTACGTAACGAGCAGTGTATTGGTCCACAGTCCACGGTATAAACGTCATATTTTCGCCGTTCTGTGTCATATAACCGTATTTGAATTGCGTAGTACCGTCCTCAAGAACCGTATACTCACGGTTTCCGTCGGTCGTAAATATTGCTTTATGATCCCCTTCGTTGCCGATCTGCTCGTCTGTATATGAGATCTCATACTTATCGTTAGGTATCCAAATATTTTTCAGAACGTATTCATCCAATCCATCAAAGTCCCGTTCAATAAAAGCCACCCTAACTGCGCCCGCTATTCCGTCTCTGCTAAAATCGCCGAAGATGGATTTATTTCCGGCATCTGCTCCCACGATCACATCGGAAAGACCGCTGACAAAAGATTCCTCTGATAAATAAACATCCATCGGGAGAGTGGTTTTAAAGCGAAGGTGCATAGTAATCAAATAGCTATCTTTATCCTCAGAGGCATCTGATATCTCATAAAACGTATCGGCCGCTTCAAAGGTATTATCGTCTTCCGTCAATACCTTTGGAAAATAGAAGGTCGTTCCGTCCCCCGTAACGTCGGGAAATGTCGTAGGAGTATTGCTCGCTATAAGCTGACCCCACTCGAGATCTTCACTCTCTCCGACCAATGCTATCTCAAGCTTTGCGCCTGCCGTGATCTGCATATTATCCGCGGTCTTGATCGTCGCGGTCTCATCAAACATAAACCACGCCATCGTAAAAACCGCAGCAAACGATAAGATGGCGATATATAGGATGACCGACAATCTTATCCATTTTCTTGTTCCTGTTAATTTCTTCATTAATACCCTCGTACTTTTTATTTATGTACCTATCTTCAAATTAACGCATATCAACCCGCCGAGCAAAGCGTTATGACACTCTCTGTCATTTCCGTCTACCCAGACCACTAATCTGAATTCACCATACTTATTCGCCGAAAGCGTACCGAATTTCTGCTTTTCCGAAAGATCTCCCCAGGCGTAAACGGTTCCGTTAAGGACATCCGAATTCGCGCCTTGTGCGCTTGAGCCCGTATTTATCTCGAAAATTTGATCCTTACTGTTTCCAATAACCGTGTATTTTTCTTCATAATTATCGGAATCAGTTTTAACGAAATACTGATTGTTGTCGTCAATTCCAAACTCCGTAGACGTATTAGGCGCCCAGATAAGTGTCGGAACGTATTGTCCTGCGTCGTTCTTCTGAAGAAATGCTACACGAATCGCTCCGGCAATATTTCCTATATCAAAATCACCGTAAGGACCTGTATTTTTTTCATCTGCATAATGATCTATCGGTGCGGGAGTTACCGACGAGCCCTCCCCGCTCTCACCAAGACCGTAAAGATACACGTCGGTATCCTTATTGATATTAAGTGAAAAATCACACGCAAACGCTCCGGCTTCGATATAATCGCCTACGGTTTCCAATGATTCTATCGGCAAATAGCCAAGGATCTTCTTGGAAAACACCGTGTTTTCGTTATCGGTGTCAGTTTCAAGAGGATCAAAGCCAATATCTGCAGAATAAAGATACTGTCCGTTACCTGCAAGCGATTGTAAAGGATGTTCATCATCAAAATCAAGCTCAAGTGATTTGCCGTCTTCAGAATTTTCCGTCTTGATCATAAGCTCGGTTCCCTTATCTACGTTCATCGTTATTCCGGAAACCTCTGCCTGCTTCGAGCTGACAAACCAAGAAAAGCTAACGTAAATTATGATCACGAGCAGAGCAATCGCAAACATTGCGTTAAATATCACTCTGCGCGGTTTAATTCTTTTCGTTTTGAGCATCGGCATCTCTCAACCTCTGTTTTTCAAGTCTATGTTTGTTTCTCGGCTTCTTTCTCGAAGGATTATACTCCTTCTTTACAGGCTTTGGAGGCACAGGCTTAGGCACAGGCTTGGGCTTTGGTGGCTCGGGAATCGGATCGGGCTTTTTGGTTTTTATCAATCCCAAGGTCAACGCTTTCTGCCACTTTTCCCTTCTCGCCTTCTTTTCAGCTATGATGCGTGCTTCCTCGGCAAGTCTTGCTTCCTCGGCAAGACGTGCTTCTTCGGCAAGTCTTGCTTCCTCGGCAAGTCGTGCTTCTTCGGCGAGTCGTGCCTCCTCGGCGAGTCGTGCTTCTTCGGCGAGACGTGCTTCCTCGGCAAGACGTGCTTCCTCGGCGAGTCGTGCCTCCTCAGCGAGTCGTGCTTCCTCGGCGAGACGTGCTTCCTCTGCGAGACGTGCTTCCTCGGCAAGTCGTGCTTCCTCGGCGAGACGTGCTTCCTCGGCAAGTCTTGCTTCCTCGGCAAGTCTTGCTTCCTCGGCAAGTCTTGCTTCCTCGGCGAGACGTGCTTCCTCGGCAAGACGCTTTTGCTCAAGCGCGGCTAAGCGCTCCTGCTCTTGTCTGAGTCGTTCCTCACGTCTCTTTGCTCTTATAGCGCGTTGCTTGTTCTCTTCTGCGATCTTTTCTGTCTCCAAAGATATCGTTCTCAAGATGACATCCTTGATCTGATTAAACTGCGTACGCTCTTTTTGCTTTTTCCTCTCGAGTCGATCCACGAAAACCCGTTTGATCTCGTCGATCTCCATATCGTAGCTATCTATGATATCGTCGATATCCTTCTTAACTACGTTAAGCTCTGCCTCCTGCTTGCGCTCACTATAATCTGCAAGCTCCTCCATACGTCCCGTATTCTTTTTCATAAGAACGTATTGGAGCGCGATCATCGAAAACAGCTCGCCAAGATAATTATCGGATGGCGTTGCCTGTCGGTCTACGTGGCTTACACTGTATCCAACCTCGTGGTACTGTTCAACAAATATCCAAAGATCAACTGCCTTGCGGAAATTGGGATTCTTTTTAAGAACGTTGGTCATATTCAACGGCGGTCGAACGAGCGCACAACCATCAAGCGACTTGATGAGTGCTGATCCTTGGAAGCTATAAAGTATCTTTCTTACTCTCTCTATTCTCTGTATGGAATTGAGCTGCGTAACGTCCGCATCAACTCGCATATCTTCTTCTCTTAGTTCAATGTGAGGAGTAACGCAGGTCATACTGAAATCATATTTAAACTGATCGTGTCCTGCCTCGCATTCTCCATCAAGCTTCAGCTCAAAAACGTCCTGAGTATCGTTACCCGTCATCAAGGACTGAATTCTTTTATCAAGGAAATATTCTATTTTTTTGAGAAGCGTATAGATAAATCTATTCTCGTACGTATCAAAGCTCTCTTCCTTGACGATATTGAGCATTCGCTGCGGAGTTACCTCGTCGCCCTTTACCATTGCGATCATATTCGTATGCTGCGCAAGATGGCGGATAGACTCGGTGCTGACGGTTCTCACCATTTCGATGGGAACTATCTCCTCCTCGTTCTTTATGTATCTCTGCGGGGTTCGAATAATGGTATCCAACGCAATTATGCTATCCTCTATCATTTCGACCCACGACAGATCTACGTTGCGTTCAACAAATTTTTCATAAAGTGAAATGTTGCAGCTTCCGCTTTTAACGGAATTTATAAAATACTCGTGAAATTCATTGGAGTGGAGCTCACCCAAAAAATCCTCGGTAAACCGATTATAGACCTCTTCAATTTTAGTTTTTTCAATTGCCGGCACGGTGAGCTCACCTCCTTCTCTGTTTTAATAGTTCATTAAAGCTTAAACAAGCTTCTTGAGTCGGCGCAGATACGCCTTTGCTTCCTGCATATTTTCCTCGCCGAAGAGCTCGGAGAGGTAGCTTATAAGTCCGTCTATCTCATCGCGGATAAACGCGAGGTTAAGTCCCTCAAACTTTCTGAATATCTTATTTGTAAGCACGTAGTCAAGTCCGTCGACCTCGGTTCCGCCGCAAGCGACGTATACGGGAACGAAATCACGGAGCTGCTTTACGATTCGGTTACCGAATGCAAGTCGGAAATGCTCGATGACGTAATCGTCAAGCTTCGCGATCTTGGCAAGGGTCTCCTCACCTACCTTGAAGTCCTCCTTTGCCTTGGCAAACATATCCTCAAGATGCAGGTAGGAAAGATTAAGATTTTCGGTATAGGGCGCCTCGAATTTAACACCCTTCGTATCAATATTTATCGGGATAGCACGGTCGTATACCTTATCCGATATAGCAAAGGTAGAGTCGTCGTTGTTAGCCGTACCGACGTACCACATATTTGCGGGAAGATTGAAGCGTCCGTCTACAATATGCTTAGGATCGGTAGACCAACCCGAAGGCACAAGGTCTACTACCCACTCATCTCTCGAGGGCATTTCGAGAATAGAGAGCATCTCTGCAAAGTAGTACTCAACTCGCGCGATGTTCATCTCGTCGAGTATCGTAAGGTATACCTTATCGGTATATGTTGCCTCGTACATACGCTTGAGGACCTCGGTCTCGGAAAATCGCTTTGTAAATTCGTTGAAGTATCCGAAAAGCTCGCTTCGATCACGCCACGAGGGCTGAACTGAAGCTATCTGCGTATCGTTCTCGAGGAACTTACCCCACGCATACGGGAGCGATGTCTTACCTGTACCGGAAATACCCTGCAGGATTATCAATCGAGTTGACGAAAACGCCGCAAGGAACAGTCTGATAACACGTATCTCATAGAATAGTCCCATACGCGAGCATGCATAATTGCGGAAGCGATCACATATCTCCTCGAGAGTGATCTCGTTATCGAACTCTTCCGTCGATTTATCGTAATCGGCATACTGAAGATCGACCTGTGTAAGCTTGTAGAAGCGACTCTCGCCCTCCTTGAGAGCAGAGGTGCTTTCTCCCTCGGCTGCTGCCGATACGCCGGAATCAAGTCCTACGTAAGGAAGATCGGGTGCGCCTGCCTTTATGGCAAGTATTTTGTCCTTTTCCTTAGTAAGTCTTATGACCTGGGCATTAAGCTTGCCGACCTCCTCAACGAGCGCCAAGGAATTCTTGATGCTTTGATGAGCCTTGATCCTACGCTGTACAAATATGACAACGAATACTATCATAGCCGCGAGAAGAGCTATAATTATAAGAACGGTAAGTATAGCGAGTATCCAAGCGATAACAGTAAAGCCTTTGCTGTACTCTTCAAAGATTTCAATGTAATCCGGAACGTCCACAAGCGCAAACAAACCTCCGAAGATTCCCGACAGTACCGTCCAGAAGCCTCCGAAAAACTGTTTTAATATTTCATATAAAAATTGTACGTAAGATTGCATGTGTATGTCCTCTTCCTGAATCTCTTATGTATTATTCGCCCTTTTCGGCGTTACTTTCATCCTTGGGCTCGGCATCCTCAGTTGTTTGCTGGCTCTGCATTTTTGCGAGATATTCCTTAATAATTGCGTCCTTTGCCTCATCGGACACGCCGTCCTTGGCTTCCTCAAGCATCTGCTCTTTCTTGGTCTGAAGATATATAGCTATAAGCTTATACACCTGCCAACCGATAAATGCAAGCATCGGGATCACCAGACAAAGCACGAATCCGAGCGGTTCTTTAAGGAAATCGATAAATCCGCCAACGCCGGGAATATGGAATTTATACACCGCCGTAACGTCATTTATGGTCTTCCATTCGTTATCGGGCGTAGGACAAACCTCTCGGTTATCTCCCTGAGTCTGATAGATCGTGGTGCCGCCCGCGATATCAACGTCGACTACGCGGTGAGTATTGATGATAGTAACTCCGCCGACCTTCTGATAAAACGAAATTATATCGTCCTTTTCGATCACCGTCTCCTCATCGACCATTTTTCCGACAACAAGCGCGCCCTTTTCAAAGGTGCCTGACATAGATTCGGACTGTACGCTGCTGATCACGTAGCCGAAAACGTTAGGCTGCTCGCCATTCTTCTTATTCGACGTAATATTTGCGATGACCAAAACAACGGAGATAATAAATACTATTACAATAAGAACGTCAAGGGCGACCTTTCCTATTTTTTTGAGTGTTTTCATAACACGTCTCCTTTAATTTTATGTTTAACTTTAATTTTGCTTTAATAATTCATTTTCTTGAGGTGTTGCGTTTTTTTTGGATTTTTGGCAAGGGTTATATTCTTGTGCTTATATTTAAGAAGCATTTAACTCCTTCCACCGCAAGCGGTCCCCCTTCCTCAAGAGGAAGGCTATTTTAGTTTGTGCATTTGCACGTCTATTGTAGGGACGGGTATCATCGACTGCTATCTGCCACTCGACCGTATACACGGACAGTCGAGGACGCCTGTCCCTACAAGAGAAATTGGATTCCTTGTAGTGCTTATTGGGTGTCGTCCGCGACGGCTATGCCGCCGCGGACTACTCCAACTTAAAATTTAAAGTTCGCCTCGATAAATTTTAAAAGAGTTTGTAGGTGTCAAGATTAGTTTTCTACTACTGCGAAATCGAGATCTACATTAAACACAGAATTAGCGTTTTCGTTCTCACACTGTGTATCCTGACCTTCAAGCCATACAACAACCTTGATTTCTACAATAGTATCAGCGCTTGTTGCACGACCGGGAATCGTAAAGGTACACTCAGAAGGAGTAGTTTTGGTGCCCTGATCTGCGGTCTTAGAGGTATCTACACTTGTGCCTCTAAAGGTAAAGAACGCATCAGAGGCAGCAGATACACCCTTAGTTGCCTCGTCGCCGAATATGTACTTCAACTGATTGTCTACAAAGATAGCAACTCTTCCCGCCTGAGCAGAGTTCTTATCACCATCTGTTGCGTCAATGAATACAGGAGCATCATTAGTGCTGTTTTGTGTATTTGCAAGAGCGCCGGTATTTGCCAACTTGATAGTAACATCCGTATCACCGGTATTCTGAGCATAAAAAGTCTTGGAAATAACATTCGCTCCAGAAGTATCTGCGGTAGTCTTTATCTGATCAAGATTGTTAGAATTAACTTCCGCAGTAAAGAACGCAGTTGCATTAACGGTAGAAACGGGTTTGACCGATTCTTTATTTTCCGTCCAAGTAAGTGTAGATACCCAAGGACCAGCCTCAGAGTTAGAAATCTGGAATCCACCGTCTGCAGCGGCAACGTTCATAGTCATACCAGAAACATCGGCGGTCGTAGACTGCGAGAACCACGCGTAAGTTACGCCGGTCAAAGACATTACAGCAACAACGAGCATACAGATAGTAGACATTGCCGCTTTTCTAAATGTTTTTTTCATTTTTTGTCTCCTTTTAAAATTTTTAAATTTTTTCAATTTTTATTTATACCTTGTCATTTTGCGTGTTGGTTGACGATCACGCGTAAAGAATCAAATCATTTACGGTTTTCCGCTTGGGGAGTACCGCGCGGAAAGATTATTCCTTGGGAATCTCTTCCACCGTAAAGTTCATTGACATCTTTACATTACCCCCCTTGATGTTATCGAGGCATTCGGGATCGTCGCCCTCCAACCAAATGACAAGTGTATATTTATTTGTTTGTCCCTTTGCAAAGCTTTCGGTCGTATCGCTATACGCAACCGTTTCGCTCGCAAACGGGGTCGTGCCGTATTCGGGTGTTCCCTCTGCGCTTATTTTGGCGTAGGTCTCCGCTTTGCCGTTTTTATAAACGCGTATTCGAATCGCCTCATCGGCACCCTTTACTGACGATTCGATCTTAAATTCTTCCTTGAGTACACAAGCGTCATCGCCTGTGTTTTTAGCATAAAAGGTATACGCTATATAATTTTCACCGTTATGCGAGCCGTCAACACCGTCCAGCCCCGCGGGCAACCAATCGCCCGAAATGTTGGTCATATTGACTGAGCCGTCAGCATCAAGCATTACGGTAGGATCGCTGAAGTCGGGAGTCTCGCTCAGCGAGATAGCCACGTCTCCGTCGTCCTCACCGGGTATAAACTTTACAGTGAAGCTTCCCGTTTCCGCAAACAGCATAGCTGCCATAAGAAAGATAAGCAAAACCGTTACCGCTGAGCATACCGTGATCTTTATCACGCGCATCCACTGCGTTGTCTTTACCCAGGTCTTTACCACCAGATATATGCCCTCAAGGAAATCCATTACTTTCCTCATCAGGCATCACCTCCATCCGCGACGAGCATCGACACCATTTCCTGCTCTCTCATCGGGAAGCCGTAAAGCTCACCTGCCGCATATCTTGCGCGCATCTTAAGCAGAGTTCTTTCTATGGCGTGTGTGTCGACTCCGAGGAATACGACCGAAACGTGCAGGTTATGTGCTATATCAAGCACGCCCGACGCCACGCCGTAGGTGTTTGCGTTGATCGCCACCTTATGAGTGTAGACCGCATTTATATATAAGTAGTCTATCTGCAACGTATCGAGCGACGAGAGCAAAGTCGAGCTTTCGCTCATACAATTGACCGCCATTCGATATCCGCCTTCGCGGAGCATCGCAAAGGCTGCGGCGTAATCGATCTCCTCGTCGAGCTCAGTTAAGCCTTTTTCATCAACTACAAGGCATATTACGTTATCCTTAATATGATACTTATCAAGAAGCTTAAGCGCCTCCGCCACAAATCTTTTTGCCTCAAAGCAGGCTGCCTGAATTCTGATGGTTACAGGCGCCATGCTGCCCCCGCGCTCCCGCGCTCTGTCGAGCATAAGGCAGAGTCGCTCTATTGCGATGAGCGTCAGCCTTGAGCTCTGCGACGACATATCCGCAACGGGAAGAAAAACGTCGGGCTTAACGATGCCGTAAAACGGATCGTTGATAACATACTCGCATAGATATTCGCGGTTGACGTTCTCAATAATATTTCTTATAGGAGTAAAATGAAGCTGCAAGCCGTAATTATCTACCTTGCGCTTGTTTTTATATCTCGTATCGATATATTCTACAAATCCGAGGAACGCTTCCCTATCGGCGAGCATTATTCCGAGGAGATCGGCATCAAGCTCGTTACCGGACATTTGAGCAAGCTTATCTGTGAGCTCCCCAAAATCTCTATCCGCTGCGGCTCCGACGAAGAACATATTATCTACCGTATCCGCGATCGCCGTGATCTTTCCCGTCAAAGACATCTTGTTGGAATTAAGACGGTTCGGAAATCCGCAGCCGTCCGCATTCTCGTGATGCTCGGTGATCGCCTGATAAACGTAGGTCTCAAATTTTTTATCTCCGAAATCGGCAAACTTTATATCGCAAAGAGATTCTACAAGGTCAACACCCGCGCTTATATGCGCGCGATAAACATTTTGCTTTGCCTTGGTAACGTTATGCTCGGCGTAAAGGTTATCCCTCGGTATCTGAGTTTTTCCGATATCATGCAGATAAACAGCCGAGGCGATATGCTCTGCATTTAGCTTGAGATCAAGGAACCAATCCTCGCACTTTATTTTTTCAAGAAGGTAATTCGCTATCAGCTTGCAGCGTCTGCAATGCTCCTGAACAGGAAGCGGAAGTTTCTTGAGCTCAGTATTCAGTTTTGATCTTGAAATTCTGTTTCCCGTCATGTCAAATTCCTTTTTTATAGTTAAAATTTCGGTTTTTCAGCTTTCGTTAAAGTGCCCGCAATCCCTTATGCCAAGCGGCTTTGGGCATTTTTTGGCATTTTTAGTAGTGTTTACTACAATTTCGTACTTTAAAATCTGCTCTTTCGAGCAGATTTTTTAATTTATGAGGTCTTCTCGGAAGTAAGAAACCAAGGATTGATACACTAAATTGAATATGTGATATGCATTCTCCTCGTTATCCTCAAGGTCTCCGTTATGTACCTGTATCGCGAAATCCAGCATCGTCATAAAAACCGTATGGATAAGCGCGCGAACGTTACATTCCTTAGTAAATGCCGGTGCAAATCTTTGCGCGGCGGCATCGAGCTTTTTGCGATGGTCGCGATGAGATTTTTCTCTGTAATACATTGAATAAAAATATCTTACATAGCAACGCGTCTTTATTTCGTTGCCGAGCAAGAATCTCCAGATGCGATCGAAAAGGATCCGCAATCTGTCTCGTAACGCTACGTCTCTGCGTTCAAAAATATCCAGCGCTTTGCCAACCGTTGTAAACAGCTCGTCGTCAAGCTCGGAGAATACCTCAGCGTACAAGCGCTCCTTGCTTCCGAATATTCTATAAATGTAAACCTCGTTGAGTTTGATTCCCGGAACGCTCGCTCCGTCGTGAACTATTGCATTTGTAGTTGACTTTTCAAAACCGCCCTCGCCTATCAAGCGAGTCGTATTACTTATCAAAGCCTCTCTTATAATACTTTCGTTCTTCATTTTTCCAACCATAAAATAATTATTTAGTGCTTTTTTGGCATTTTTAGTAGTGTTTACTACAATTCTCTACTAAAAAATTGTCTTTTTTCAAAGACTTCCGTAATCTATTATTGTATTAAGCTTCTAAAGCCAGGATCTGCCGAAGCAATTTGCATTGCTTTTGGTTTAAAGGATTGTTTCATTGGTACTACTGTACCAATGACTTTGGGGTACCCCAAAGCTCGCGTTTTTTGATTTTATTACACAATGCAATTGCAAAACAGACATAATTCAAGCAATATAAGTGATGTAGGGTAATTATACCTCGAATCACGCCCCTATGTCAATAAAATTTGCAAATCTTTGTTAACATTGAATATTTTTTAGTTATATTGCTTCATTTTGACCTTAATTTTAATCCTAATTTCGCTCGTTTTTATTCATTTTTACAATTTGTTTTTACAAGTTATCCATATTTTTACAAATCTGTATTTGATTTTCCAACATTTTTTGAGAAAATCACATCGAATAATATGCAAAAGTTCAGTAAATTATGATTTTTTATTCGCAAAAGCAGTATTTGGGGCTTGATTTCTAAAAAAGCGACCTGCAATAAGATAAGCTCCGATTTGGTGCTTCTCTCCAAATCGAGAAATATGCGACTATGCAATTATCAAGAACGCATACGAATATTCTTTGTGCTATATTTCAAGTTTCAACGAATCTCCCTCTAAAGATCAAGGCAAGAACGATACTCCGAGTTATAAAGAATTAGGAGTTACGCTCTAAAAAAGCCAAAAACAAATCAATCAAAAAATTATATTAACACAAAAGTAAATTAACAAAGCTATCCAATTTCATTTCCAAAACTAAACAATTTAGCTTTCATTTAGATCATTTCAAGACACGAAAGTTCCACAAAATTCCACAACTCTCTTTAAAATCAAAAGAAAAAGGGCGGCAAAGCCGCCCTTTATATTTTTTTGTTTAATTGAACTTCAGATCCGCCATTACGGGATAATGGTCGCTGGTGTCGTCAATATCCTGCGATGTAAGGACCTTGAAGCAAAGCGCCGTAATATCGTCGGTGTGCCATACGAAGTCCTCGGAGATTCGTGTGGTCTGCCTCACACCTATATCGTGGAAGGTACCGTGCGAGATGTTCTGGTTCGCATTAACGGTTGCCGTTCTCTGAGAATCAATATAGCCTTGCGCAACGAGATATTTATATCCGCTGTTCGCCGATGAACTCGTATAACCCGTATACATATCTCCCGTTAGTATCACGGGAAGCGGTGTAGCGCTTCCGCTTGCCCACTGAGCATCAGCTACTGCCGCAAGATGCTCCTGCGCCCACTGAGTGCTTGAGCGGCTGTCTGCATAGTGTCCGACAGACAAAATGAACATCTGACCGTCAGCCATTCGGAACACCGCCGTGTGCGAGCCGTGATAATATACCCAACCCTCAGGATTTGCGGGGGTAGCGTCGGTCTTTTCGGTGGAATATCTCCACGCTGACGTAACGACCGAAAGTCCAATATCATTTCTGTAAATGATATTTTCGTTTATGGTGCGCTCGTGAAGCTGATCGGTTCCTTCCTTGGGCTTACCAACGTCGTAAGGCGATTCAAGGCAGGTGTAATATTCACCAAGCTCTCCCATTATCGTATTAAAGAACGTAAAGTTACCGTTATGGCTCTTGTAAAGCTCGTTAGTGGTAATAATATCGGGATAAAGCTGAAGAATAATATCCGCCATTACCTCTCCGCGCGTTACATGATCGGTATAAACTATGTTCGCGGAGTTAAGGTACGGAGCTGCCATATTCCAATGGAATACACGGAGATCTGTTCCTGCCGCTCTGTTCACCATACTGATATTTTCGGTATCAACGCTGTCTATAATATCGCCGCTTGCAATATTCGAGCTGATCGCCGTTGTAGCCGCGCTCGCGATACCTGCCATATAGCTTTCAAATGCGTCGGATACGACGTCAAGAGTAACGTATCCCTCAGCCATAACAACAAGCTTTTCGCCGCTGATCTTTATATCGTAGTATACGTTTGGCCGCGCGTAATTACTTCTGAGCGCCACACTCTCGTCGCGATTAGTCTTTCCGACGAGTATTTCATACTCTGTCTCTGCCGCACTGTCAGAGATAACGGGAAGCGTGTATCCCGTAACCGAAGCGATCGCAGCCTGTATTCTTTGCGCGCTCTGCTTTGCGTATGCCGAATCGTAATATACGATATTGTATTGGCTTATATCGTTACCCGATACAGTAAGCTCGCTTACAGGTGCCGCAGTTTCGTTCGCATGAAGGACACCCGATGTGAATACAGTCGTGGGGGTATCCTTGTTGATATAGTTGCTAAGGAAATAATTGACTCCCTGCACAACCCCTGCGTCTGCTCCGCCGATAATATAAAGGCTTCCGTCGGTAACCTTGATTACATACTCGTTATCGCGCAAGGGTCTTTCAAGCTCTGTACTGATAGCATCCGAAAGCGCTCCGACAACTATCTTTGCTCCTTCAAGCGACTCTGCGTTTGAGTATCTGTAATATGTCTCGTCCTTGATGCTCAACGATATACCGAGCTTGCTCTCAAGCGCACTCTCAAGTCCGCTTGCCGAGTTGAGAAGCGTACTCGACAGACTTGCGGGAACGACTATGGTAAAGTCATCCTCTACAAGATCGATATCAGTATCGGTTACCGTTTCATCATCGGGTGTGGGCTCGATATCATCAGTTACCGCACCCTTTACGTAAGACGCGTTTTTAATATTTACGTTTGCATCGTAATCCCACGCGTGAACGCTGAATATCGCAGAGGTCTGATCTGCGAGCGCGCCATAGCCGATCGATGCTACCTTTATCCATTCGTTCGACGTATTAAGCTCGAACAGAGTTACTGTCTTACTGTTGCCGTCAAACTCTATTTTTACGTTTGCCTCACCCGTTGCGCTCGTGTTTTTACGAACGGTATCGGGAGCATAAGACGTAAATACGAATCCGAGCGTTACGAGGTTATCGTGAACGGTATTGCCCTTTTGACCTGCGTTAAAGAAGGTTCCCTCTCTGCCGAAATCGCTTCCGACAAGAAGATATGCCTTGCCCGGCTCAGGCGTAAACGCGCCGTCGTTACCGCCGAGACCGAATCCGATTCTCGTGGAGTTGCTCATATCCGTCTCAAAGACCTGAAGTGCCGAGCGCTTAGAGCTGTTATAAGCTAATTGCAACGTATAAGTTCCGTGATCCCATTCGTCAGCAAACGCCATAGGAGTGGACACACCCTGCTTTGCTCCCGATGATCCGGCTACCGCCGCTGTATTTACGGTAAGCGTACCGTTAGACGACGATGCCCCACTGTTCTTCTGCACCCAATTGTAATTATTGAATCCATTGAGCGACGCATCGGAAACTGCCGCAAAATCAAGCGTATAAAGAACATCTCCGTCGGAAGCCGCATCATATTTGTTGGCAAAATCATAATAAGGCGCAGATACGGTAAGACCCTTGACGTAGCGTGCGTTTGTGATCCTGACGTTCGCGTCGTAATCCCACGCGTGCACGCTGAATATCGCCGTGCTGCCTGCGTGTACTGCAAAGTAATTTATAGAGGATACCTTTACCCACTCGGAATCGGTGTTAAGCTCGTAAAGAGTAAGCACCTTTTCTACACCGTTAAATTCTATTTTAACGTTTGCCTCTCCTGTTGTGCTCGTATTCTTTCTTACCGTACCCGAGGCATAGGATTCAAATACAATGCCGAGCGACGTGAGCGTATTGTATACGCTGTTTGTTGTCTGACCTGCGTTGAAGAAGGTTCCTTCCTTGCCGAAATCAGAGCCTGAGAGCGTATAGGTCTTATCAGCTGCCGGAGTATAGGTTCCGTCATTTCCACCCAGGCCGAATCCGATTCTCGTCGCGCTGCTATTATCGGTATCAAAAACGTGGATCGCCGTACGCTTCGCGCTGTTAACGGCAAGCTCAAGTGTATAATAACCGTAATCCCATTCCTCTCCAAATGCTATGGGAGTATATATGCCCTGTCTTACTCCTGACGAGGAGTCTGCGGGGTCAGCAGTATTAACGGTAAGCACGCCGTTCGATGCGGACGCGCCACAATCCTTCTGTACCCACGCAAAATTATTCATTCCGTTAATGTTTGCGTTGGATACACCCGAAAAATCAACGGTATAAAGGACCTCGTTGCCATCCGCCGCATCATATCTTGTCTCAAAGCCGTTGTACGGCTCGGATATCGACAGTCCCTTTACGTATTTTACTCCGGATATCTTGATATTGGATCCAAGATCCCAGGCGTGAGCGCTGAATATGGGCGTTATGGTATTTGTAACACCCGAATAATCGATAGCAGCCACCTTAACCCAAGCGCCGCTCGACGCCTGCTTTTCAAACATCGTTATGATGTTGTCTTCGCAGTTAAATTCTATCTTTACGTTAGCTTCGTCCGAGGATACGGCTCTTATAACAGATGTGTTATAGGTGTAAAGCTGTGCGCCCGTACCGAGAATATAGGTATCGGTAGCGCCTACAAAGTTTCCGCCTCTGCCGAAATCCTTTCCCGTGCTCGAGGTATTTCCCGCCGTGTTCGCTCCGAATCCGAAGCCAACACGCTCGGTAGCCGAGGTGCCGAGGTTCAACACGTGAATAAGCGTGCGCTTATCGGAATTAAGCGTAAACTCCATTGTATATTTTCCGTAGTCCCAATACGAGCCTATCGGATGCGGCGTATAAAATCCGTGAGAGCAAGCGGCAGTCGTCGTGCTCGGCGCGGTTACCGTAATAACGTCGCCCGACACGGTCGCACCGCCCGCAAGCGTTCTCTGCTCCCAGGCATAGCCGTTTATGTTATTTCTGCTTGCGTCGGAAAGACCCGAGGGGTCAAGTACCCAGACGGTATCTCCAAACGAAGCGTCGTCGTAAACGTTGTGGAAATTCGACTTGTCTCCCTTATATATGTTTACGTTTGACATAGCATAATACTGTCCACTTGTCAGCGCAGTATATTCGCCTATACCGAGAATGATCTTTGCATACTCTGCAGAGACCTTATAAGACGAATCGGCGTGAAGGATATAATCACCCGACGCGTTCTTTGCAAATATTTTAAAGCTTACCGTATATTTTCCGTTGGTAGCGGTAGATGAACCGCTCAGAACTATTCTGAACTGTCCGAGGCCACCGTTCAGATAAGGATATCCGTTTATGACCGCGGGAGCACCCGACACGGTATTGGACTGCCTTCTCCAGATAAAGCTGTTTTCCTTCACCTCAAAGGCAAGCGCATACTCTGACGTGATAGTATCAAATCCAAAAATACCGTATCCGAAATAGATCTTTGCTCTGCTTGTATTCTTGCTGAAATCCAGATCTACCGTATAAGTATTTCCTATAAGCGAATAATCGTCGATATAGCCGATATATCGGTGATCGACAGCCGTAGTTTCTCCGTAGGCTATCTGAAGCCTCTTCGTTTCTTCGACCGTTGCACCCGATGCGATGCTCTTCTCAAATTTCTGAGCGCCTGCGCCGTCGGATACGTGGACAAAACTGTCGGAGGCAAAATTTACCGTATAAAGTAAACCTCCGTCTTCGGCAGTACTGTACGCTAAGGGCGTCGTCTGCACATTTGTCGCGATTGCGGGAATAGATGCTACAGGAATCATTCCTATAGCGAGAACCAAGGTAATAAGTAGCGAGATAACTCTTTTTGCTAATCTCTTCTTCATGTTGAAGTGCCCCTTTCTTTTTATTTATTTTAAATAATTTTCGTCATTTTAGATCAAGGAAACATACAGACTCCATTGTTGAAATGTAAAACAAAAACTGCTATACTCTACAACGCAAGGTACATTATCCTTACATTATATAAGTATAGCAATTTTTTTTGCAGATGCATAGAAAAAAATCACGATTTTTTAGGCAGATTTTCTGCAAACTTTTGAATTTTTTCAAGCAAAATCAGACGATAAAAGCAAAATCTTTTTTGCTCATCAACCCGGTTTTGTTCAAAATTCTCGTGATCGCGTGGCTGACGGTCGACTCTGAGGTATAAAGCATCATTGCGATCTCACGGTTTGTGTATCCGAAGGCGCAAAGCTTAACTATCTGTCGTTCTGTTGCATCAAGAAGCTCAACCACGTTGACCTTCTCGCGCACCTGAGCCGAGAGTCTGGCCCAGCCTACTCTGTATATGCTATAAAGTGCCTTCACGGCAACTACGGCGTTCTCGTCCTGCAAAGCAATTCTCTGCTCAAGCAACTCGTCAAAATGGCGAACGTACTCCGCAAGGAATCCGTACAGACCGTCTGCAAGAGCCAGCTTTACCACCTTGTCAATTTGCAAAATTGCTCTCTCCTGCATTCCGGAATAGTAATAAGCAACGGCGCAGGACATACGGAGATACATTTCGGGAATTACGGTTTTGTCAAGCACAGCTTGTGAGATCATCGGTTCTATCGCGTTTGGAAGCATACGCATAAGTGCAAGCCCCTCTACTCCCTCTATCCTCCGTTGCTTTGTTGCTATATCATATGCCGTCATATAGAGATATTTAATATAAAAAACCTTTGCGGCAGGATGAGCATCTCCCGGTAGTGCCTCAAAATTACCTATTTTGAACCATTCAGGAAAGTCCTTATTATCGTAAATTGAGCTATCTATGATCGCAATCGAAAGCGACACAAGCTCACGGTCGTGCTCATCCTTACAAGGTGCCTCGCAAATGTGCTTTTTGGCTTCTTTCCAAAGGAAAAAATCGCCTCGCCAGATAGCACATTGTGCCAATAGCATACCGCCGCCAAGTATTGCATAGAAACCCGAGTGTGCTCGCAAGAAGTACCTGGCCTGCTCATAAACTCTATCTATCTCTCCTCGTCTGAGGGCAATCTGCGCCTCAAACAAGGCATGTGCCTCAGGCTGATTGACGAGCATTTCGGCGCACTCTTTGGCCTCGCCTGCTTTGTTGTATAAATTGGTCATATCGAGAAATGGGGATTTTCTGGGCATCGGAAGAGTGGGGGTTATTTCCTTGCGTCTTGCGTTGGGCAGTACTGCTGTTTCGGGTATCATCCACGACTTTCCAAAGCGATATGCACCTTTAATTCTACCCTGACTGCACAAAAATTGAACGCGCCTTGTACTAACGTTCCATTTGTATGCCGCCTCTCTTACAGTTATATAACTCATACTCTATTCATTCGCGAACGCGAACCCTAAATTAAAGTCAACATTCGCAATCGCGAACTGTTGCATTTACATTATACAACGTATTTTGAGATTTGTCAATCGAAAAAATAGGCTTTTGAAAATCTATTTTTGTTTTGTGCTATTAAATATAAATACGTGTTCATATTTAAATAGTCAAGGATAGGATTGAGGGGATTTGAAAAAAAGCATTTAGTGCTTGAAAGGTCTCAATGCTTTTTATTGACTGTTACACAATTTTATAAAATATACACACGAATAAAAGAAGAGCGACCTTGCGGTCGCTCTTGAAAGCCTTGGAAATCTTATATTCTTAGCTTTATGTATTAGCCGAAGTATCTCTGAAGGAGTCCCTCGAACGCCTTGCCGTGTCTTGCCTCGTCACGTGCCATCTCGTGCACGGTGTCGTGTATTGCGTCAAGATTCAGAGCCTTTGCTCTCTTTGCAAGGTCAAATTTGCCCTCGGTTGCTCCGTTTTCAGCTGCAACTCTCATCTCAAGGTTCTTCTTGGTAGAATCGGTAATTACCTCACCGAGAAGCTCTGCAAACTTTGCTGCGTGCTCTGCTTCCTCCCAAGCTGCCTTTTCCCAATAAAGACCGATCTCAGGATAGCCCTCTCTGTGAGCAACTCTTGCCATTGCAAGATACATACCAACCTCGGAGCACTCGCCCTCGAAGTTAGCGCGAAGATCCATAATGATATCCTCGGGAGCGCCCTTTGCGACGCCTACAACGTGCTCTGCAGCCCAAGCGAGCTTGCCCTCTTCAACCTTGTTGAACTTCTCTGCGGGAACCTTACACTGCGGACATCTCTCCGGTGCGCTGTCTCCCTCGTGAACGTAACCACATACTGAACATACGAATTTTGCCATAATTTTTCTCCTCTTTCTTTCCATTTAATTTTTTATTTTTTAATTTTATTAGTTTGAAGTGCGACATTTTTCGCAAACACCTTTGAACTCTATGTGGAAATCCTCCACGCAGAAATTCTCGCACCCCGCGGTGTCGCGAAGAATATTCTCGGTACAAAAATCGGACTTCACGTCGGCAACTGCGCCGCATTTGCGGCAGACCACGTGAAAATGTCTCCCGAGGGTTACGTCATATCTGTCGTCAGCGTCTGACAGCTTCAGGCGTAATATCCTGCCCTCCTCCGCCGCGTCTGCAAGTATGCGATAGACCGTAGCCTTGCTGATCTCGGGGTGCTTTTTGGCGACCTCCTCGTAGACCATTCCCGCAGACGGGTGATTGTGCATCTCTTGGAAGACGTCAAAAACTATTCCTTTTTGAAGCGTATTGCGTTTCTGTTTCATTTTTGATATCCATTCCTTATTGAGAATCATTCTTGATTATATTATACCACACTTTTTTTGAATGTCAATAGGTTTTTGAAAAATTTTTAAAAAATTTTTTATAAAAAATCTGCCGCGGAAAATCCGCGGCAGCATATTTATTGGCTTTCTTGTTTTGCTGTTCCGTATGACAAAAGAGTTTCGTCATTGGGATAATACAATATTTTTTTAGGAATTTTTAAAGTTATCGATCGCATTCTGATAAGCCGTGCCAACCTGCTTATAGTTGAGTGCTGTCGCATATATCTTCACATCCGCAAGGGCAAAATTCGTCGTTTGGAAATCGTCTCCTTTACCGCTGATGGCTATATCGGCACCCAAGCAGAGCGCCGTGGCAATATCTGCATTTGTAGATATCTTAATCTTGCCATCGCAGGAGCCGCTGGCCAAAAGCTCGCCATTGACATACATTGCGGTGTACGTCTTGTTTTGAGCTTCATTATAATATCCCGTGCATACTACGTGATTCAGCTCGGTTTTTGATACCGCCACGTCACTGCTGGCATTTATTTGAGCCGAGCCTGAAGTCGTATAAGTGAAGAAATAGGGCTTTCCGACGTTTTCCGCAAGACCCAATCCCGCTTTTTGCGTTCCGCATACAACGCCCTGCTTTCCGCTGGGATCGTAATTAACGTAAAGCGTCTCGATTGTAAAGCCTGTGGAGCTGTTGTAGAAATTCGTCATAGTTGACGCGGTATAATCTTTGAAACGCAGTGTTGCATGCTGTCCTTTAGCAAGCACTCTGAATGCGCTTACGGTCTTCGTGGTTCCCGCAAAAGTCAAGGAAACATCTTTTACCGATGCGCCCTGCACATCCACCGTAAACTTATTGTTTGTATCGGAAATCGTTCCATTGACAAATTCAAAGTCGGTGTACACATTGGGAAGCACAGAGGACAGGCCTCCTGCCGTGTCGCCAACAGTTACCTCGCAGGAAATCTTTTTGCTTTCGGCATCCCATGAGTCGACTGCGCTGACTTCTATCAAATAGGATCCCGATTCGAAGATGTCAAGCGGGAACGTCAGCTCTTTTGCCATGTCTGAGGTCTGAGGGTGTCGGTAGAAATCAGAAAGGAACTGAAAAGTTGAGCTTGCCGTTGTATTCAGATTTTTTATAACTACCTTATAGTGATGTACAAAATCATCGTCAGTTCCGGCGGGGATCGTCAGGTTGGCGTCGGTAACAGTTCCCGTGGAGGGAGCAATTACTACGTCAAGCGTGGGCGTACCCGTAAGAGAGGGCGCTTGATTCGTTTCGTTGCGGCGTTTTGTATATTTCGTCAGATGCGTCTTATCCGAATCAGGCGCGGAAAGCTCCCACGGCTCTTTAAAGGTAGAATCGTTGGAAAAATCCATTCTTGTTATGCGAACATTGCCGGCGGAATCTACCTGAACGAGAAGTCCGGAGGAAACACTGTGAGCATCCTTTGGAACGGTTGCGCTTGCCATGTTGCTAAATCCTCGTTCGGTAGCAAGATATCGCACAGATCCGCATCCCACCGAGGTGAACTCGGTTTGCATGATAGAGCGCTCGTCGTTTATCGCAAAATGAAGATGTCCGCCAAAGGTAACGACCTGCGGATATTTTGATAGTGTATTCGTTAGATGCGTGGTGTACCAACAGCCACCAGAAAGAGTGCTTCCGTAGCAGGTGTCGTAGGGCATGGGATGGGTAAACACGAATACGTAAGCATTAGGATCGTTTTTGGTGATCTCCGTTAAGGTCGTGTTAAGCCAGCTCATAACCGAGGCATCGTACGGACAATCGTTGGAATAGCTTGTAGGCTCGATGAATATAAAGTGCGAACCGTTTACCACGCAGTGACGAGCGCCTTTCTCAAGCATGGATTGATCAACATCATTTTGAATATGCGATTCTCCCATGGTGGAAAGATATCCGTCCAAGAATCCTGTACTATTGCGGATATCGTGGTTTCCGGGTGTCAACATAACGTTTTTTACGCCCATATCGTTAATTACGGATACAAAAGTGTTGACCTCGTCGGCGGTACCGTTTTGAGTCATATCTCCTGCTATGGCGATCGCATCAAGACCGTTTGCGTCGTGTTTAGCCGCCTGTGCTCGGAGCTGTGTTATTGCTTCGCGAAACTTGCTTTCAGAATTATCAGTAATTTTTCCCGTAATATGTATATCGGAAATTGCGCCAAAGGAAAGAATGATGTTATCCTCATCGAAAATCCTTTTCGGTGCCGGCGTTGTATTGTTTATATCTGTATTATTCATATCTGTATCCGTACTTCCGTTGTTATTTTGTTCGGTATCCGAGGTCTCTGTCGTTGTTTGGGTCGTATCATTAGTATCCGTATCCGTGATCTCGGCGCCATTTTGATGTGTATCCGTAACACTCTCTTCGCTTGTTGTCACATCATCAGGATGATCAACTTTAACGCATGACGGTAATAGGCACGACATAATCAGAAGAACTGCCACAAAAAATCTAATTCTCGTATCGAACGCACTGCTTTTCCTCATATCAAGATCCTCGCTTTAATTTTCGTATTTTGATATTACTATCATTAATATTATATCATATTGTGCCAAAATTGCTTGGTTTATTTTACATATATCGCCAAGACGATTTTCACTTTTGAGGCTATAGATAAAAAATCCAATTCTACGAAAACAAACAGCACGGATCGTGTTGACGTAAAATTCACTTTGAGCCTTCCCTCCGCGTTGTCATCCGTCGGTGCTTCGCACCTTGGCAGATGCTGACGACTTGCTTGAGCGGAACATAGTGGAGCGGAGTCGAAACCCGAAGGGCGACCGCTGTTAGCGGTCGGATCTCAGCGGAAGATATATAAAAGTAACAATTGCGCTCTAAAAGCTCGCCGTTATCCTTCGTAGATCCCTGCGTCGCTTCGCTCCTTGCTTTTGCTTGCTCGCCTAAGGCTCGACCCGCAAAAGTTCGACTGCGCTCCACTTTGTTGCGCTTCGCTCAGGATGACACAGGACGGGAAGTTATATAAAACTCAAAAACGCACAGAGTATCCCTTACGACAACTCTGTGCGATCGTTTATTTTTCTCGACAGATATTGTCGGGATATTTTTATCTGTATTTTTATTATAGCATATATGGAACGCAATGTCAACAATTTTTCGGCAGAGCAAGCATACGCTCACTCTGCCGAGTCCGGATCATATAAACATAGCAACTGCCGCCTGCTGCTTTGCGGAATATGCGAGCGAGGATTTGATCGCGTATTCTCTTGGCGAATGAATGAAATCGCCCTCGACGCCGATGCTGTCAACGCTGGGGATTCCCGCCTGCGAGGTATAAGCCGCGTCCGAGCCGCCAAAGCCGAATCTTGCCTCAAGCACGGGAAGTCCGACCGTCTCGTTTATCTCGTTTATTCTGTCGGCGAGGTGAACGTTTGCATCGGTCCGCTCCATAGCGGGACGCATACTAACCTGGCGCACGCTGCAGGTACAGCCCTTCAGAGTGCTATGCTCCGCTACCTCTCTGACCTTATTCTTTACCCATTCGAGCTCCTTTGACGTTGCAAAGCGTATATCTGCGGTAAAGGTGCAGGTATCGGCAACGGTATTTGCCACGCTTCCGCCGTGTATAACGCCGCAGTTGCAGGTAAGGCCGTTCATATCCTTCAGCTTCTCAAGCTCGATTATCTTATACGCCGCCTCGGCTACGGCATTGGATGCCGCATAGCATCTTGACGAATGTCCTGATATGCCGTGGACGGTCAGCTCAAATCTTATTATTCCCTTTCTTGCAACGATAACACTTCCGCGCGTAGATCCCTCGGTATTAAGAAACGCCGCGGCATCCTTTGCCTGATCGCACATATACCGTATCGTTTCGTGTCCGCTTGTGATACTGCTCGTCTCCTCGTCCGACTGTATTATAAGGATCACGGGGCGATCCCTGAATCCGCATCGGTCAAGTGCGTCCATAGCGAGAAAGGATGCGACCACTCCGCCCTTGCAGTCGGTAACGCCGGGACCGTATATTTTCTCCCCGTCAGAGCTTACGGCAGGTGTTGAAAAAAGTCCTATCGGGTGAACGGTATCGATATGTCCCGAAAGCGCCACCGGAGCATTTTTTGAATCGGGATTAAGGGTTATCGTTATAGCGTTTCCCGCCGCCTTTTGCTCGAGCACGTCGATCTTCCAGCCACGCGCCCTTGCCATATCTATAAAATACTGTCCTACTCTATCTACGCCCTCCTTGAAATACGTGGGGCTTTCGATATTGCAAACGTCCTCCCATACGCGAAGATATTCGGGATAAAGTCTGTCTATTTCCTCAAACAAAATTTTATGATCCATAACACACCTCAGAATTATTATATAAATCTGTTAAACCACATCAGCAGCTCCTGCCTCATAGCATCGTTGGCTCTGTGCGCTACGCCCTCAAGCTTATGGAACTCAACGTATGAGCCCGAACGGCGAATAGAATTGACAAATTCCTCGACCATTACGGGATCGACGGTCTTATCCTCTGTTCCCTGCCAGACCTTTATCGGACAGGGTGGGATAACGACACGCTCTCCTTCATTATTTATAAAAGAGCGTATCTTGTAAGAATGAAATCCAATAAGATTCTGCTCACACCAATCGTTTGTTGGAAAACGGAAATTCTCGACTATTTTCTCGCGGGTGCTGGCGAACTTATCCCACGTACCAAGGCAGTAATGTCCGTCAACTTCAACTCCCTCAATGTTGAGTCGGGGATAAAACAATCCAAGTGTCAGAACTATGCTCGGGAACATATTTGCAAAATTGACCGCAACCTGTCCACCCATAGATTCTCCCGAAAGAACTATTCGATCGGTAACGTTATAATTCTTTACGACGTGCTTATACGCCTTATAAAGTGCCATCAAATGCTCAAGGCAGCCCATAGTTATTCCGTGGGTCTTTGATCCGTTCACGTCGAGCGCGGCGTAGCCTGCGTCAACGCAAGGGAGTATCTGCGTAACTCCGCCTATCATATTTGTCTCCTCGCAGACGCGTCCACCCGCACCGTGACAGTAGATGGCAAGCTGTGTCGGCTCGCCGTCCTCGCTGTAATTTTCAGGCAGGCAAAGACAGCATTCGCACTCGTTCCACTCCTCACGATCTGTAACCTCGTTCGCCGTCGAGCCGCTGACGTCGCGGAAATTGTTGAACTTTACCTTAAAGAATATAAACTCACGCTCTCCAACGCTTGTTATCGGATCTCCGAGATGATTGTTGGGAACTACTCTTTTTCTGATATCCATAGCTGCCTCCTTAAATGAATCTATTAAACCAAATAAGTATCTCCTCGCGCATAACGGGAACTATCTTATGTCCGATGCCCTCGATCTTGCGAAGCTCAATATAAGAGCCTGCGCGGCGCACCGAGTTTGCAAACTCCTCGGTTCCAACGGGATCGACAGTTTTGTCGGCAGTTCCCTGCCAGATCTTTATCGGGCACGGAACGAAGGTTATTTTCTTGCCGTCAACGCCTATAAACGAGCGAGTGTGATATGGATTAAAGCCTATCGTATTTGCCTCACACCAATCACTTGTCGGGAATCTGTATATCTCGATTATGCGGTCATGAGTGCTCTTGCCGTCAGCTCCCGGAGTTGTCTTTTCCCAAGTGCCGATGCAATGGTGCCCGTCCACGTCGACTCCGTCTATATTAAGACGGGGATAAATAAGTCCCGCGGCGATAACGAGCGACGGAAAGGTATGTATGAAATTCATAGCGGTATGCCCGCCCATAGACGCTCCCGCAACTAAAACGCGTTCGGTAAGATTGTAATTTCTTACTGCGTGCTTATACGCCTTATAGAGTGCGAATATATGCTCGGGGCAACCCAAGCTGAGCCCGTCAGGCACAGATCCGCAAACGTCGAGCGCGGCGTATCCCGCGTCAACGCAAGCCATAACGTAGCTGACTCCGCCGACGATATTGCGCTCTTCCTCAACGATCGAGCCTGCTCCGTGGCAGGAGATTATAAGCTGTGTAGGCTCACCCTCGTCGCTGTAATTATCAGGCAGACAAAGGCAGCATTCACATTCATCCCATTCCTCTCTGTCGGTTACCTCGTTTGCAGTAGAGCCGCTGACGTCGCGGAAATTATTGAATCTCACCTTAAAGAATATAAGATTCCTTTCTCCGAAAACGTTCATAGGTTCTCCAAGATGATTACACGGAACAGTTCTTTTTTGAATATCCATAGTTACGTCTCCCCTCATTTATTGTTCGTATGCGACGCGTGATACATGTTGCGGAACTCGGTGGGCGTCGTCGCGTTATTGTACTTAAAAAATTTTATCAGCGCGTTGTCGCTGTCAAATGACGCAACATCGGCTATTTCCCTGACCGTCATATTGGTCGAAAGCAACAGATGCTTGATATAAGCGTTGCGCTCTCTGTCGATATACGCCTTAAGCGGTATGCCGCAATTTTTCACGAACACGCGCGAGAGGTGATCGGCATTATATCCGAAAGTCTCGGCTACCGATTGCACCGTGGGTGCTTTGGCAATGTTTATACGCACGTGCTCCGAGACGTCCGAAAAAAGCTTGCTCTTTCGGCTCTGCTCTCCCGATGCCTCAAGCAAAAACGCGGCGAGCTTGCACTCGATAAGCTGATCGCTGCTCTTTGAGTGCGCCAAGTGATTAAGCTGTCTGAAAAACAGCTTGATATTATGAGTATCCTCCGCTCTATGTCGGTACACTCCTATTTCGTCATAATTATCAGCCCAGAAATGAAGCCAATAAAAGCGCGTATTATCGGTCTCCTTATATCCGCGATGCGTGATATTGGGGCGCAGACAAAGCATATCGCCCTCGGTAAGCAGATAAAATCTGCCCTCCTCCTCGATATATACCTCGCCCGCGGTAACGAATATTATTTCGTAGGTTGGCACGGATATCTCGGGATGACGCCATCTCTCGCCGCCGATAAAATGCCCCATGTTTGAAAATTTTATCTTTATACCGTTGTTAAGCTCGATCATGTCGGATTTTTTCACCTATTCTCTGTTTTTAACATTGTAAACTTTTTTCGTTGTTGCTATAATTATAGCATAATAAAGAAAGGATGACAACAGTTATTATGCAAAAACTTAAAAATATTTCTTTCGAAAGCACCACGCTTGAAAACGGATTTTGGAAGTCTAAATACGACGTGAACAAGAACGTGAGCATCGGAAACGTTTACCGCAGATTTGAAGAGACAGGACGATTTAACGCTATGCGCTTTGCCCGTAAAGAAGGCGAGCCTGTACACGTTTTTTACGATTCCGACGTTGCAAAGTGGATCGAGGCGGTTGCCTATCTCATTCAAAGCGAGGGCGGATTTACCCAGGAGCAGGAGATTATTGATTCACTCGTTTCGGATATGATCGCTCATCAGCTCCCGAGCGGTTATATAAATTCCTATTTTATACAAATGGAGCCTGATGCGATCTTCACCAAGCGCTCCGAGCACGAGCTTTACTGCGCTGGACATCTTATAGAGGCGGCTATTGCCTATGACAAAGCGACGGGAAAGCGCGATATGCTCGATATGATGCTTCGATATGTCGACTGCATCGAAAGAGCGTTTATCACCGAAAAGACCGCAAAATTCGTAACCTGCGGTCACGAGGAGATAGAGCTGGCTCTCATAAAGCTTTACGAATACACAGGCAATAAAAAATATCTTGATATGGCGCTCTTCTTCCTTGACAACCGCCGTCCCGACGTAGATGCAGACCCCCTCTACGACTCGCGCGAAAAGAGCTACTGTCAGTCGCATCTTCCCGTCAGAGAGCAAAAAGAGGCGCTCGGACACGCCGTGAGAGCCGCGTATCTTTATATTGCTATGGAAGAAGCCGCACAAAAGACGGACGACAAAGAGCTTTCCGACGCCTGCGACGCGCTTTTTGAGGATATAACAAGCAAAAAAATGTTCATCACGGGCGGAATCGGCTCTGCAAGAGAGGGAGAGGCGTTCACAGTTCCCTTTGATCTGCCGAATCTTGAGGCATACTCCGAGAGCTGCGCGGCGATAGGTCTTATGCTCTTCGCGCTTTCGCTCCAAAAGAAGCGCCTTGATTCGCGTTATGCCGACACGATAGAGCGCGTAATGTACAACAACCTGCTTTCGTCGGTTTCGATGGATGGCAGATCATTCTTCTACGAAAATCCGCTTGAGGTGCATCTCGCCTCGGTCGGAAAGGACTCCTCGATAGTTCCCGCAAGGCGCCGACGTCTGCCGCGTTACCGTCGACTCGAGGTATTCTCCTGCTCCTGCTGTCCTCCAAACATCAACAGAATACTCGCGCGCATCGGCGATTTCTTCTTCTCAGAACACGGCGATTCGCTCGTTATAAATCAGTATGGCGCGATCTCGCTTGAGAACGAGCGCATCTCGCTCAAGTTAGAAACAAATTACCCGTACGATGCAAAAATAAAGCTATCGGGAAAGCGCAATTCCTACAAGTCTATCCTGCTCCGCCGTCCGTGGTGGTGCCTCGAATACAAGCTTGATGGCGCGACTGTGATAGGTGAGCGTAACGGATATATTGAAATTGCCGTCGGCGGTGATTTTGAGATAACGCTCGACCTTATGATGAAGCCGTATTTCGTTCACACCAATACAAAGGTGCGCGACAACTGCGGCAGAGTAGCACTTTGCCTCGGCCCTACGGTCTACTGTATGGAGCGACTTGACAACGACTGCGACTTAAACGCTCTGACAGTGGACGTAAATTCACCCGTATCTATCGAGTCCTCGACCGATATCCCCACGCTCGTCGCAAACGGATATCTTGACGTAACCGACGGAGCGCTTTACTTCATCGGAGAGTCCGAAAGGACGTCGATCCCTCTGAGGTTTATTCCCTACCGTTGCTTTGCCAACCGCGACGCCTGCGATATGCTCGTGTGGGTGAGAAAGGCGTAAAGCAAAAAAACGGAACGGACAAAAACGCCCCTACAAAAGCAAATATAAATATTGGGAGCCGTATCAAAAGCGATTTTGAAACAGTTCTTTTCAATAAATTCCAATAAAGGAGTGATAAAATGATTTTTTTTAAAACCCAAGAAGAATCTCCCCGCACGCCTTGGAAACGACTGGGACGATATCAAAACAGTACGCTCAGATTTACACCGGGAGAGGATTTCCCGGCACATTTAGAAAAAATGATAGGTCGTCCTCTCATTATGCGCTGCTTCGTAACCCTCAACGACGTGTGGGATTACAGAACCGGAGAATACACCTATGACTATGTGATCGGATATGACAGATATGCAGATGATACGTCTATGCCGGTCTACGACAGAGATGAAAGTAAACTCTCACCCTACGGACTGACATTTCTGCAATACCTGCGTTCTCACGCGGAACACGCCGATGAAGTGTGCCTGTCGATCCGTAGATATGAGCAAGAAGTACGATGTGGAAAATTATCCATTGAAACATATGAAAAGGTGCTGGAGCACGTATTGGAATACTACAAAGAGCGTGTTCCTAATATTTGTTACATTGAGTGTAACGAGCCCAATTTCTATCAATTCGGGGCGATGCGGCCTTTTGAGTTTTACCAGATCCACAAGTGTCTGTACAGGGTCGTCAATCGTCTGAATGCAAAGCATCGGTACGACAAACCGTTGCTATTGGGCGGTCCTTGCTTTGCGGGCTCCAATCCCAAGGAAAATGAGGAGTTTTTGCGCCTTTATGCACTTGATCCCGATCCTGATAAGCGACTGGATTTCTTCAGTGCTCATGCATATACCACCGATATGACCATCGTGCCCAAGTTCTACGATTGGCTGAAAAAAATGCTTTCGGAGTTGAATTTACCCGATCTTCCCGTTCATTGGAATGAATACGGTGCAACGGATTTTTGCTCACCGGATCCGAAACACAATCAAATAAATGCAGCATTATCCATAGAGATGATGATCACTATGTGTGATCGCACAGATTTATTTATATACCCCTGGTGCAGTTATCACGATCCGGATATTCAGGTGGATCGCACACAGTATATTGATTTCAATCGCGCAACGGGGTATCTTCCCACCTTCCTTGGACAAGCTTACATCGCTTTGAGCAAATTACTGGACTACAAATTGGAAGTACAGGGAAATCTTTTGGGAAAGGGCGTTGTAACTACCGATGGCGAAAAATATGCAGTTTTGGTAACCAATAGTACAGATACACCGGAAAACGTTCGATTTGCGCTTACAGATATCAATAAATCGACGGTGAATGTAAAAGTGTACACCGTTGACGCACTGCACAACAATTGTTTTATCGATCGCACTATAACCGATCTGCACGAAACCGATTCCTATGATGCCCCCGTCGTAAATGGGCAGGTGGAGATCGCTCAAAAAATGGACGCATATGGTTTCACTCTGTGGATCGTAGAATAAGCGACTCGTTGGCGTAGGACTGCGTAAAATAAAAAAATAAAAAGGACGAAGAATTTTAATCATTCTTCGTCCTTTTTACACGATCATCTAATATAAGCTTTATTTTCATCAATATTTTCTTCATCGTTTTTTGAATTTAATTCAGGATAACAAAGCAAATAGTAGTCACATTCGTCACAACAACACTCAAAGCCTTGATTCCCGCTTCCAAGACAAACGACGGGATCTCCGGGCGTAAGTTCTATGCCTGTAATATCGATAATCTTTTCGGGAATATTCTTGCTCATATATCCTCCCATCAGCATAAAAAAAGTGCGCCGACCGTAATCAGCGCACAAAAACGCAAATTCCAGTCGTCGCCAAACAAACTATATACAGATTAGGTATATTACTATACTTTTACTGCACGGAATTTGCATTTTATCAAATTCATCGCAATAAAAGTATCGACAAAAAGGGGTATAAGTATCCCAAAAAGAGAAATACACCCATAGACTGTATATTTAGTTTGTTTGGCATTATTATTATATCACAATTTTTACGTTTTGTAAATATATTTAGAAAAGATTTATATATTACCTTCCGGAAGGTACAAAAAAGCTCTCTTATAAGAGAGCTTTTTTAGTTCACCTATTCCTTATCAATTTTCCTAACAAGCACTTCATTTGTGGATACAAACGTAATAAAAATCCCCCCGTGTAACGGGGGGTATTTAAGTTTCGGGCATAGCCCTAATACTACAGGCTACGCACAAGTGCGTCTTTTATTGGCCTGTCAGCCATGCATTTGTTACGAAACCCCGCTCAAGCGGGACTAAAACCAAGCCTCCCTTGTGTAAAGGGAGGTGGCACGGCTT